>JANOCJ010000068.1:0-15079 GCA_031412115.1 Flavobacteriales bacterium | reverse complement strand
CTTTTAGTGTGCTTATGGACTTAAACCTTGCCGGGCTAATGCTTTACATGCACAAACAAGAAATAGAAACCAGCAATGCATTAATAACAGTTATGGTGGCGTTAAGTATTATATCAATAGTGCTTTTAATATTAACGCTTAAAAACCTTAAGTTTGAAAAAGATTAAATAACCCTTTTTATAACTGATAGCTTGTGGCTGTAATCGTTTAGCTCGCCATCAAAAATGCCTTTATCATCAATTTGGCAAACCTTTACCTTGCCCGATGCATGAATTATTTTACCATTGCCCATAAGTATGCCTACGTGGGTTATTTTACCTTCGGGGTTTGAGAAAAAAGCAAGGTCGCCCGCATGGGCATCTTCTATCTTATTTATTGTTTCGCCAACCTGTGCCTGTTGCGATGCATCGCGCGGAAGCTGCAAGCCACAGGCTTTAAACACACTTTGCACAAGGCCCGAGCAGTCTATACCCATAAGGGTTTTGCCTCCCCATAAATAAGGGGCATTAAGCATTTTGTTGGCTTTTACCAGCACCTTTTCGGCACTGGGTTTTTGCTTAAAGGGAACTATATTCCCGTCAAAAGAATATTGCTTATCGCCAATAGTGCCGTGGTTAGTCTCCGGGTCAAAATTGGGTAGTATAGATGAGCATGGAACATATATCGACTCATGCCCTTTTAGCTTCAACCTACTTACAGGGTCAAACGTAAGGTACAGTTTATGGCTTGCATCTTCGGCAAATTCGGCCTCGGTAAGTTCAATAAACTCGCCGCGCAAAATCCAGCATACGTAGCCATCGGCAGTGTTCTCTACCTTATACCATTCGTTTTTTACTTCGATGATTTTGAAGGTTTCGCCAAATAATAATTGTGTAACCAACTCGCTTTTGTGCGATGCTTCAGCCTTGCCTGCAACAGCCCCCAACTTCACAATTCCAAACCCGCCTGTTGCTACTTTTTGCCTTTCCAATTAATGAGCGTGTTTACGTATAGAATGATAAATACTAAAACAAAATAGGCCCCAAAGCCCCAAAAATGCCATATAGTCCACTCTTTAATAAAGTTTACTACAAACACAGCCAGCAGCATACTGGCAACAGATATACCGCCCAGTACCAGTGCTACGCCACGGTCTGTAAACCCAAAGTACGAAAGGTGGTGCGTGGTATGGTCTTTACCTCCTACAAAGGGCGAATTGCCTTTGCGCAAGCGGTTAATAGTAACGGTAGCCGTATCGCAAATGGGTACGATAAATAGAAATGAAGCCACAATAAACTGTTTGCTTTGTATTACCTGTCCGTAACGGTCGGGTGCGTTCCAAAAAAACACAATGCCTATGGCTGCCAAAAACACGCCTAAAAACTGGCTGCCGGTATCGCCCATATACATTTTAGATGGGTTCCAGTTAAACACCAAAAAGCCACACAGGCCGGCCAATACGCCCACCAACATAGCCAAGTGTATGGTATTTAAAAATACGCCTTGAAAGAAGATGATGCAGATAGCACCAATAACGGTTGATATGCTGATGGAGGTGGTAATGGCATCCATATTATCAAGCATATTAATAGAGTTCATTAACCCTATAACCCAAAACATGGTAAGGGCATAGTTTAGGTAAATGTTGGGCAGCGCGGTAATATACGTGCCGGTTGATATAAGGATAAGGCCGCACAGTATTTGCAGGCCCAGCTTCATCATGGGTTTGGTATTATAGGCATCATCGGCAAGGCCAAGTAAAAAGCCAAGGCTTACAGCGCCCAAAATACCCATCATTTGTATGTTTAAAAAATCGGCCTGCAGGCGCAGAAAAACGCTGTAAAAAGCTACCGATAAAAGAAAGGTAATGTAGAATGAAATGCCCCCTAAGGCAGGCTTTGTGTTGGCGCTCCAGCGCACAGCATCGGGGTCGGTATTGCGGGTGCCAAGGTTGCCCGAAAAGCGCAAAAACAAGGCATTGATAATAACCGAAAACAGCCCTATAAAGACTGAAAAAACTGCGTATTGTATTAGGATAGTATTCACGTTAATTTATAAATCGACCGAGTAACAAAAATATAAATAAGCGTATTAAAAAAAAGAGTTAAAGCTTTTAAAGTTATCATACTTCAAATCTTTTTCTGAAAGCACCGGCTCACTAACGCCCCAATCTATGCCCAAAGCCTCATCGTTCCACAGTAACCCACTCTCTGCCTGCGGGTTATACACGTCCGAGCATTTGTAATAAAACAGGGTATTATCCTCTAAACAAATAAAACCGTGGGCAAAACCCTTAGGTACAAACAGCGCCCAGTTGTTTTCACCGCTCAATTCAACCTTAAAATGCTGCCCGTATGTGGCCGATTCTTTCCTTATGTCTACCACAACATCTATTACACGGCCTTTTATTACGCGCACCAGTTTATCTTGCGCATGGGGCGGGTTTTGAAAGTGTAGCCCGCGCAGCACACCTTTGTCAGATAGCGATTGGTTGTCTTGCACAAAGTCAACATCAATACCGGCTTCTTTGTAAGCGTTTATGTTGTACGATTCAAAGAAGTACCCTCTGCTATCAGTAAAAATTCTTGGTTTTATAATTAGTAAACCCGCCAGCGGGGTGGTAACAACTTCCATTAACTTGGTATAATCTTTTTAAGTAAACGTTTAAAGAAAGGCTCTTTTTTCTTCTCGGCGCCTTTTTCTTCATCATAGTAGCCAAAGCCATACAGGTAGCCATAACCGTAGCCGTAGCCATACCCGTAGTTGTAGCCGTAGCTATAGCCGTAACCGTAGCTGTTTCGGTTATTCTCTACGCTGTTTAATATTATGCTCAGGTTTTTCACGTTGTTTTCGTTCAACAGCTTCTCAACGTTAAGTATAAAGTTCTTTTTAGAGTAGTTTGATTTTAAGATGTAGATAGGGTAATCGGCCATGGCAATTAGCTTAATACCATCCGTTACCAAGCCTACCGGCGGGTTGTCAATTACAATTACATCGTATTTGGTTTTCAAATACTCAATAGTATCTTCCATCTTTTTGCTCAAAATAAGCTCAGACGGGTTTGGCGGAATAGGGCCCGCCGTAATAAAGTCGAGGTTCTTTAAGTTACTGTGTTGTATACAGTCGTCAATAGGGTCTTTACCAATTAAAATGGTACTCATACCTTTTTCGTTAGGCGCCTCAAAACCCTGGTGGATTTTAGGCTTACGCATGTCTAAGTCAACAAGTATAACTCGCTTTTCAGAGAAAGCTATAATACCACCTAAGTTGATACAAACAAAGGTTTTACCCTCGCCCGATATGGTTGAGGTAATGGCAATAACCTTAGGCCCGGGAGTGTTTGATATAAATTCGAGGTTGGACCGGACAGACCGGAAGGCCTCGGATATGAGCGACTTGGGCTTCTTATCCACAATAAGCTGCGATACGGGTATCTCCTCTGAAAATTTGGGGATAAAGCCCAGCACCGGCGTTTTGGTAATTTTAATAATATCGCCAATGTTGCTAATTTGGTTGTGCATTAAATAGCGGAACACGATGATGGCAAAGCTGATAATAAGCCACGTTAATATGCCCGAAAGCATAATTGTTTTCTTATCAGGGTAAATGGGTTTCTTAGGCTCGCGGGCAAAATCAAGTATTAAGTTTTGCGGCACATAACCGGCTTTTAATACCGTAAGCTCAGCCTTTTGTATTACCAGTTGGTTATAGTATTTCTCGTTAATTTGGTTTTGGCGTTGCAAGCGCGAGTACTCAATAGCATCGTACCCCAAAGCCTGGTTCAACATCATGGTGTCGTACTCGTTAATTTTGCGGGTAAGCTCGTCGCGGCGGGTTTGCAAAGCATCTCGTACCGATGCTATACTGGCAATAATAAGTTTGCGTTGCGATGCTATTTTATAGTCAAGCACCTTTAGCTCAGGGCTTTCTTCCTGTAGGTCAATACGCAGGTCAAGACGTTTAAGCAGCAGGTTTTGCAAATCTTCAAGCATGCGGTTTATCAGCGAGTTTGACTCTATGGCCGCTGTTAAAGCCACCAGGCCATAAACGTCTTTCGGGTTTTTAATCAACTCCTGCTCAATACTTTGCAGGGTGCGTATTTCAAATTCAGCCTCAACACGTTGGGTTTCCAGTTGGTCTATTTTAGTAAGGTAGCCACCATTCTCCAAACTGTTTTTGGCCATTTTTTCATTCACAATTTTGTTTGATATCCTAAAGCTGGTCAGCTCGTCTTCCGACCGGGCAAGGTTATCATACATCCTGTTAATGGTAGTATCTAAAAACGACAATGTTTGGTTGGCGCTTTCCGATTTTTTCTCCACGTCAAAAATCAAAAACTCCTTGGCTATGTAGTTCGATACGTCAGAAGCTTTACCAGCGTTGCGGTCTTTATATTTTATCTGAATGGTTTTTGCCGCCTCATTCATCATTGATATTTCGAGGCTGCGCGATATGTTGCTTACAATATTCTCGGGGTTGTTTATTTGGAAGAACAGGTTGTCTTCTTTCAAAAATTCCGCCTCGTCTTTTATCTCTTTAAAGTTAATTACGTTTATGCGAATGGAATCAATAAGCGGTATTTTGGTCCATTTGCCCGTGGGTATGGTTTTAGAATAGCGCTGTTGCGATGTTTCGTAAGTAATGGTAACCTCTTTGGGGCTTTTAAATTTAAGGTAGCACGGCACATCAAAAATCTGCTCGCGTATGCCGGCGGCCTCAACCTTATAGGGGGCGGTACGGTATTGCTCAAAGCTAAGTACATTGCCTTGGCGATAGTAGCTTATGCTTAAATCTAACTTGCTTACCACGCGGCCCAAAAACACACTCGACCGCATAAGCTCTATCTCTTGGGCAAGGTCGTTTTCAAAAATTTTGGGGTCGTATTGCATCAACTCAGCTGTAGTGCTGCTGGTGTTTAACTGCACCACTGCCGATGCCTCAAACACAGGGTGGGTGTAGCGGTTGTATATTAACGCAGCGGCTGCGCATACAACCAATACAAGGGCTATCCAAAGCTGGTTGCGGCGGGCTATTACCAGCAGTAACGCCGGGTCAAACTCATCGTTTATATTAGATATTTTTTTCTGGGCCATTTAGGCTGTTTACTTTGTTAATGCTATGGTTAATACGCTTAAGCTTATTAAAATATTGGTATAGGTTACTACCAACTGTATTACCTGCTGGGCATTTTGCTTAACCGGCGGTACATAAATAATATCGTTTGATTGGAGGATAATGCCACCGCCTTTTATAGCCCCCTCCAGGGTTGAAAGGTCAATTTCATACACCAACGGGTTGTTTAAGCTGCCGCGTATAAGTTTAATGCCTTTGGCTTTGCTAAGGGGCAATATGCCGCCTGCAAGGGCAATGCCTTCTATTAAGGTAGTGCGCTCATTCATTATGGGTAGCACCTTGGCAAAGTTGCCGCCAATAAATACCATAAAGCGGCGGTTGTTTACTTTAACGTCTACAAAAGGGTCAATATAAAATTTGGCAAATTTATCTTCAAGCAACTGCTCGGTTTGGCGCATGGTAAGGCCCGCCACTTTTATACGCCCCAATACGGGTATGTTTATTGAACTGTCGGGCTCAACAATATATTGCTGGTAGGTATTGCCGCTATTGGCATTTTCAGCCGTTATAGAGTTGTTTACCGCAGCATCGTTTATAATGCCCAGTTTTTGGCGGCCTTCGTTGGTTGATATGTCCATCAATACAATATCAGCAACGGCAATGCGGTAGGTGCTTTTATTTTTAAGGCTGTCGGTAATGGTGTCAAACCTATAGTCTTTAGCTGTTTTTAGCATTATACTTTGGTTGGTATAACAGCCGCTAAACAGCACAACTGCAATAGGCACTAACAACAAAAACCGGAAGTATTTCGGCATAAATTTCCCTATTGGTTTTATTTTTATCAAAGTAGCAAATTTAAGCATTAGCAAGCAAGCGCTTATACAGTTTATCAACATCGTTTACTAACCGCGTATAGTGGAAAGTTTCTTTTACATGTTCCCACCCTTTTTGGCTCATGCGTTGGCGCAAATCGGCATCTTCTACCAACAGTTGCAGCTTGGCAGCAAACTCTTTAGGGTCGCGGTTATTAATTAAAAAAGCTGTTTCGTTTGGCAGCACCACGTTGGCTATGCCACCTACATTGGTGGTAACAATGGGTTTGTTGGCCGCCTGCGCTTCAATTAAGCTAACGGGTGTGCCCTCGTTTAGCGATGTAAGGGTGATAATATCTAACCCCGCCAAGGGCAAATCAATATCTTTTATCCACGATGTAAAGGTGAGCGTAGCCTTTTCAGTAGGGTCAATCTCGTCGGTAAAATCAATGCCCAGTTTGCGGGCATAATCCTCCACCCCTGCCCTATCCTCGCCATCGCCAATAATAAAGGCACGCACCTTTTTATTGGTAGTTTGCAAAAGCACTTTAAGGCTGTCTAAAAACAGCGCATGGCCTTTTACAGGCACTAAGCGGCCTATAATGCCAATGGCAATTTCGTCGGGTTCAACAAAATAATATTCGCGAAATAATTGGCGTTTTTCTTCAATATTTTTTTGAAAACGGCCTAGGTCAAACCCCAACGGAACTACGGCAATTTTATTAGGGCCGCATATACGGTGTATGCGGGTAAGCTCTTCTTTCTGCCTTTCGGATATGGCAATAATGGCCGAACTTTTTCGGGCTAAATAGCGCTCTATATTTTTATACAATTCGGTTTTGGCCCTGCCAAAATACGAATGAAAAACGTGGCCGTGAAAGGTGTGTACTATAACCTTTACCCCGCACGATGCTGCCGCCAAACGCCCCAGTGTACCTGCTTTTGAGGCATGGGTATGTACAATATCGGGCTTAAATTGTTTGATGATTTCTTTTAGCTGCCTATAAGCGGCAATATCGGCCTGCGGCGATATTTCGCGGCGCATATCGGGTATATAAATGGGCTTTAAACCCAAATCGTCAAGCACATGTACCGAGCTTTCTTCGCCCTCATCAAGCGAGCCTGCCACCAGCATAGTTTCATACTCAGGCGGCATATAGGCCGATAGGTAAGCCGCGTTATACGTGGGCCCGCCAATGTTAAACCTGTTTATGATACGTAATACTTTAGGCATCTATTTCATGTATTTTTTATACCAGTATTGAAAAACCAACAAACCCCAAATGCGCGCCGTAGCATCGCCGGGACTGTTTGATAGTAGCTGCTTTTTAAGCTTATCAATAGCGGCGTAGTTAAATATACCTTGTTCGGTAACAAAGTTTTCCGACAGTAAGTCGTCAAATATCAGTTGTTTTAAATCGGTCCTAAACCATTTAAGCAAAGGCACTTCAAAACCCTGCTTGCCACGGTTATACAACTCTTCGGGCAGGTAGCTCCTAAAGGCATCTTTCAACACCTTTTTGCGGCCGTGGGCATCAATTTTATAATGGGCCGGTAGCGAGAAACAATAATCAACCACCTTATAATCTAAAAACGGGTTGCGCACCTCCAAACTGTTGGCCATAGCCATCATATCCACCTTTACCAACATATCGTTTGGCAATACCAAGTGCATATCGGTAAACAGTACATCGTGTATATCCTTATCGCCATTTATGGGGCGTAGGGTTTGGTTGCGCCTAAAAGTATATTCTTCCCAATCAACAGGCTGTTTAAGCAATGCGGTAGCATCGGCCTCGTTAGCATAACCGGCCCAGCGCCAGTAGCGGTCTTTGGCAGTCATTTTATAGCCTTCGGCAAATTTTAGGGCTTGCCTAACTTTGTTGCCCATTTTTGAATTGCGCGATGCAGGGAATAGTTTCAACAACGGCTCTAGCGAAGCTACCATTTGCTCTTTAGTACCGGCATTGCGTATGCGGTATTCGGCCTCGTGCTTGTTGTAGCCGCCCAGCATTTCATCGGCTCCATCGCCGCTTAGGGCAACGGTTACGTGCTGGCGCGTTTGCATACTTAAAATATGCACCGCAATGGCCGATGAGTCGGCAAAAGGCTCATCAATATAATCAAGCACCTTAAACAGGTTGCCGTACAAATCATCATTACTTAGCGAAAAAACGGTATGGTCTGTGTTGTACTTTTTGGCCACCATAAGCGCATACTGCGTTTCATCAAACATCGGCTCGTCCTTATAGCCTATAGAGAAGGTTTTAAGGTGCTTTGTTTTTTGCGCTGCAAGGGCCGTTACTACCGAACTATCAATACCCCCACTTAAAAACGCACCCAGCGGAACGTCAGCTATCATGCGCCTTTCTACCGACTCGTCTAACAGTTCAACCAGCCTTTTTTGCGCAGTTTCATAGCTAGGCACTTTGTCGCTAAAAGCGGGTGTAGGGTCAATATGGTAATACTCGGTAAACGCTATCTGCCCGTCGGGCTTAACAAGGACGTAGCTGCCGGGCTTCAGCTTTATTATATTTTGAAAAATGCTATGGTTGCCCGGCACATAATTCAACTGTAAATAGTTGTAAAGCGATACAAAATCAATATCCTTTTTTACGCCATAGGCCAAAATGCCCTTCATCTCTGACGAGAAGATAATCTTCTCCGTATCGTGGTAAATATAAAAAGGCTTAACACCGTAGCGGTCGCGGGCTATGTACAATGTCTCGAAAACTTTGTCGTAAATAGCCAAGGCAAAAAAGCCGTTTATTTTACGGATAAACTCTTCGCCCTCTAAAATATACATGTGTAGCAATACCTCGGTATCGCCGGTAGAGCGTAGCTCAATGCCTTTTGCAATAAGTTCGTTACGGTAAGGGGTAAAGTTGAAAAATTCGCCATTAAAAACAGCCGTGTAGCGCCCT
Organism: Flavobacteriales bacterium; assembly: GCA_031412115.1. GTDB lineage: Bacteria > Bacteroidota > Bacteroidia > CAMBQF01 > CAMBQF01 > CAMBQF01. The sequence goes on along the minus strand of JANOCJ010000068.1, from coordinate 6,291 downwards.
GTAGGGTCGGTAAAAGGCTGGTTGGCCGCCGCACTGGTATCTATAATAGAAAGGCGAAGGTGGCCTAATGCCACATTTTTATGGGTAAAAACCCCATTGCCATCAGGCCCGCGGGTAGCCATACATTTGATGGCTTCAGGCACCCGCTCTAAGTATTTTTTGCCGCTTTCGCTCAAGGCCATTACGCCCGTTATTCCGCACATTCAGGTCAGAGTAAGCCGCGAAGATAAGGATTTTTTGTCTAAACCTTGATTTAAGGATTTGAGGATTGAAGGATTTTTTGAAAAAGAAATGTAGTTTTGAATCTAATATGAAACTTATAAGGAATATTATATTCTTTGCATTTGGAATATCTATTCTTCTTTCTATTTATCAATATTTTGAAGATACTAAGAAAGAAGCACAGGAAGAATCAAAGCGACAAAACAAGTATAATGACAATTTAACCAATTGCTATTATGACCCATATTCTAAAATGGAAAGCCCTTATTTTCAATATGAAACTGGATACATAAAACCAGACCGTTATGGGGACTTATCTTTACCTCTCAAAATCAAAACATATATAAAAACAGGCCCCTCTAATTATGAAGAAGCTATAACTAAGCTACCTGCATTTACTAAAGTAAAAGTTATTGATGAAGAGTTACATGATGTTGGATATGGTGACTTTAAAGGTTATTTAAAAGTTAGATGTATCGACACTTTACAAAACAATACCTATCTGATTACAGATAACTCTTTTTCAGTTATTGATTATAGGAAATGCCCTATTGATAAAGCTATTAGCAATGGACCTGTTCTTGCAAAATATTCTAACAGTAAAATATTGCCAATTGGTAGTAATGGAAACTGGACTAATATTCCTGAAAAATCAGTTATTATAATTAAAAACAAACCTAATATTTCTGATTCTAGAGCACGGAATTTTGAAAATTATATGGAATGCGATGTGTATGACATCAAAAGAAAAACATACATTAATAACATACTTTTTGATACCAAATCTCTGACTATAATAGAATAGACTAAGTGCGCAGGGTGTCCACGAAACGTGCGAACCTGAAATTTCGCAAGGCTTGTGCGGGTGGCGCACGCAGTGCAAGGCGAAATGAAGGTTGGGTTTCGTGGTGCATTTTCTTTGCTTCGTTTCTTTTGTGCAAGCAAAAGAAATGAAGGCCCCCGGCAGGGAAGCGCCGCAGGCTGTGTCTTCCCTCCCCCCTGCATAGCCGGGGTAATCCCTCCATGAGGGAGACATTCAATCCCTCCCCCAATCCGCCTTCGGCAGATTGGGTACTCCCTTTGTAAGGGAGAGTTTTAAAAACCTCACCCCTACGGGGTTTAACACATTTTCAACCTATACGCTACACGCTACACCCTATACGCTATATTTGCAGCAATGGATTTAAATAAACTCTATTCTGCTGCCCGCACCGGTGCGCACTCTTCATCGGCCATTGCCGACCCGCGCACGGAATACCAACGCGATTACGACCGTATCATTTTCTCGTCATCGTTTCGCCGGCTGCAAAATAAAACGCAGGTTTTTCCTTTGCCGGGCAGTGTGTTTGTGCACAACAGGCTTACGCATTCGCTAGAGGTATCGTCGGTAGGCCGCTCGTTAGGCCGCCTTGCGGGCGACTTTATTTTGAAACAATACGGCAGCCATTTAAGTGATGAATCGAAAGAATTTTACAGCCATAATTTATACAACGTAATTGCTGCAGCCTGCCTTTGCCACGATATTGGCAACCCTGCCTTTGGCCACAGCGGCGAAGATGCCATTGCCAACTATTTTATGGAGAATGAGGCCAAGCTAAAGCCCTTATTTACCGAGGCGCAATGGAGCGACTTTGTTAATTTTGAAGGTAACGCCAACGCCATACGCATACTTACCCAGCAGCAAAACGGCAAAAGCGAGGGCGGCATGAAGCTGACACATACCACACTGGCTACTATTGCCAAATACCCTTGCGAATCGATAGCTACGGATAAGAAACAACTGCACCGCAAAAAATTCGGTTTTTTTCAAGCTGAAAAAGAAACGTTTGCCGCTATTGCTGAAGGGACTGGCATGATTAAAAGCAGCAGCAACCCCGATGTATACTTACGCCACCCCTTTGTTTGGCTGGTAGAGGCCGCCGATGATATTTGCTACAACGTAATAGATTTGGAAGATTCGCACCGGTTGGGCATTATTGATACCCGCACCTGCACCGATGTTTTGCTTAGCCTGTGGAACGGTTTAGTACCGGGACGATCGACCCGAAATGAAGAAATACTGGGCACTATGGGCGATAAAAATGAGAAAATATCGTTTTTGCGCGCTATGGTTATCAATGCCCTTATAACCCGCTCTACCGCTTTGTACCAAGAGCATTTTGAACTAATAGCCGAGGGTAAATTAACCAAACCTTTGTTGGATATTATTGCCGAAGAAACGCCTGTTATTGATGAAATAATGGCTTTTTCTATAAAAAATATTTACAACCACCGCGCTGTAGTTGAAATTGAAAATGCGGGCTATAATGTAATGTACGAGTTGCTTTCGCACTTTATACCACCGGTAATAAAAGATAAAACAGCGCGTACAAATAGGGATAAAAAAGCATTGAAACTAATGCCTACCCAATACCAATACGAAGACCAACCGGCCTATAACCGTGTGTTGGGTGTGTTGGATTATGTGTCGGGAATGACGGACAACTACGCTACCGACCTGTACAAAAAAATTAAAGGAATAGAGATTGGAATGACTATTTAGTTGATGGTTCGCAGTTGGCAGTTCACAGTAAAATAAAAAATGGATAAAAAGTATTTCAAATATATAAACACCTTGTTTGTGGTGTTGCCTATGACGCTGATAATGGCCTTTGTAGCGTTAATACGCAACTATGGGCTAAAAGATGGCGCCGTAGAAAAGTTCTTCAACGCGTGGATATTTATGTTCCCCGTAGCGTACTGCGCAGCATTTATTATCATACCTATTGCACGAAAAATAACGGAGCGAATTACTAAGTAGTTCGCAGTTGGCAGTAAAATGAGATTGCTTCGCTGCGCTCGCAATGACGGCTAAAATAAAAAGCCCCGATATTTCTACCGAGGCTATATTTTTCATTATTCGTTTTTCATTATTCATTAAAGATGTATCACCTCGCCGTAAGCAGCCGCAGCAGCTTCCATTATGGCTTCGCTCATGGTTGGGTGCGGGTGTACCGATTTAATCATTTCGTGTCCGGTAGTTTCCAACTTCCGGGCTACTACAATTTCGGCAATCATTTCGGTTACGTTAGCACCAATCATGTGTGCGCCCAACAATTCGCCGTATTTGGCATCAAATATCAGTTTAACAAACCCGTCGGGCGCACCGGCAGCCTTGGCCTTGCCCGATGCTGAGAAGGGGAATTTACCCACCTTCAACTCATAACCGGCTTCTTTAGCGGCTTTCTCCGTATAGCCCACCGAGGCAATCTCAGGCAAACTGTACGTACAGCCGGGTATGTTATTATAATTAAGCGGCTCAGGATGGTGTCCTGCAATTTTCTCTACACAAATAATAGCTTCGGCACTGGCAACGTGGGCCAAAGCCTGGCCTTTTACCACATCGCCAATGGCGTAAATACCCGGTATGTTGGTTTTGTAAAAATCATCAACCACAATTTTGCCTTTGTCGGTTACTACACCGGCATCTTCTAACCCAATATTTTCAATATTAGCAATTACGCCTACGGCAGATAATACGATTTCGGCATCTAAAATCTCTTCGCCTTTTTTGGTTTTAACGGCTACTTTGCAGGTTTTGCCGCCGGTATCAACGCCGGTAACTTCGGCCTCGGTATATATTTTAATACCCGCTTTTTTAAAGCTGCGCTCCAGTTGTTTCGATACTTCTTCATCCTCAACAGGCACTACGTTTGGCAGGTATTCAACTATAGTAACCTCAGTGCCCATAGCATTGTAAAAATACGCAAACTCAGCACCAATAGCCCCCGAGCCAACTACTACCATGCTTTTTGGTATGTTGGGCAAAACCATAGCCTCGCGGTAGCCTATAATTTTTTTGCCGTCCTGTTTCAAGTTTGGCAACTCGCGGCTGCGGCCACCTGTAGCAATAATAATATGCTCGGCTTCATAATCAACTGCAATGCCGTTACCATCGGTTACGGCTACTTTTTTGCCGCCTTTAACTTTGCCTGTGCCTTGTATAACGTCAATTTTGTTTTTCTTCATTAAAAATTGTATGCCTTTGCTCATAGCATCGGCCACGCCACGGCTGCGTTTAACTACAGCGGTAAAATCGGCACTGCCGTTCTCAACCTTAATGCCATACTCTTCGGCATGGTTTATATAATCAAACACCTGTGCGCTTTTAAGCAAGGCTTTGGTGGGTATACAGCCCCAGTTTAGGCAAACGCCGCCCAGTTCAGCTTTCTCTATAATAGCTACCTTTAAGCCTAGTTGCGATGCACGTATAGCAGCCACATAACCGCCCGGGCCGCTTCCTATCACTATCAAATCGTATTTCATACCTCAATATTTTGTTGGGCAAAGGTAGCAATTAGCCGAGAGGGGAGAGAGGAGAGAGGAGAGAATTTTTAACAGGTTGAAATAAAAGCCCTCCCCTTTCAGGGGGAGGGTTGGGAGGGGGTAATAAAACAAAAACGCCGCCCCTTTGCAGGAACGGCGTTTACTATAATGCTTTTAGCGGTTTACTTATACAGCAAAGCCTTTTTCGCGGGCTTCTTTAACAACGGCATAAATGCCTTTTTTGTTAATGGTACGTAATACCGACGTTGAAATTTTCAACGTTAAGGTTTCGCCGGTTTCGGCTATAAAAAAGGTTTTCTTAAGCAAGTTTGGGTTAAAACGACGCAAAGTCTTTTTGTTTGAAAAAGATACTTTGTGACCTACAACTGCTTTCTTTCCTGTTAATTGACAAATTTGTGACATGGCCTTGGGTGCTTATTTTTTAAGGACTGCAAAGAAAACACTTTTTTCTTAATTATCCAACATTTTTTAATTAAAGATAAATTACTCCATAAAATCGTCTTTGGTCAACCCTGCAAATCTTAGTATGCTTGTGTTTTGTTTTATTCTTCACCTTGAATAAGATCCTCACTTCCTTTCTCCCAAAGAGCATCCATTTCACCTTTCAATACCGGATAATAAAACAATACATCATTATTATCATTCCCAAACAACGCAAAATACCATAACCCATCCTTTTTACAAAAAATTAAATACCTATAATCAAACGTACCCTCAGTAGTACAAGTAACCACATAACCTACAACGTTTTCTGTCGTTAACGTATCATGCATTTTTATACTGTTAAATAGTATGATAGCTTCTTTATGGTTAGAGTAGTTACGTGGTTTATGATTGGCATACCTGCTTATTCGCCATTCCTTCTTCACAGCCCACGGACCTGTAGACATTTTAGCCAGGGCAGCCGTATCGTTAGTTATGGCTGCTTTTTTAAGTAGCTCAAAAGCGGCACCAGGCGTAGTGCTTTGCGCTTGGGCTGCCTGGGTTACAAGTAAAAAAAATATAATAGTGGCTAACAGTTTCATTGACCAAATATATAAAACAAAAAAAGGCGGGATAACCCGCCTTTTTCGTTTCTGTTTTACAAAAAAATAATTACTTGGTCTCAGTAGCCGGAGCAGCTTCAGTAGCAGGAGCAGCTGTAGTATCTACAGGAGCTTCAGCCGGAGCTTCTTCAGTTTTTGGGCCGCCAGTCATGTCTTCTTTAGACATTGATACTAACCATTTGCCGTCTTTTTTAACAAGAGATACGGTTTGGTCTTTGTCTGTACCTTTTTCTTTGTAAGAAACGGTAGCTTTGTCGCCATCAATTTTCTCTTCGCCAAATTCGAATTCTTTTTTCTTAGCGTCAGCTGGCATCATGCTAGCAAAGCTTTCAATCATTTTAACAGCTTGTTTAGTTTCTTCAGTAGCAACGCTGCTAGCATCTTCAAACTTTTTGTCTTCAAGAGCTGTGATGAATTTTGTAGCTACAGCTTTTGGGCTGTCGCCAGAACCACCGCAAGCGGTGAAAAGGATAACTGCAGCAACTAGTGCGCCTCCTAGTAATTTGATTGTGTTTTTCATAGTTTATTTTTAAATGATTTGTATGGTTACTTATTTTTAATAATTCTTCTTGTATACTTGTTTGGTAATGGGGTTTAGGTATAAATTGTCTAACGCAATGTAAGTAGCGCCAAAAGCTTGGGTAAGGGGTATATAATCCTCGCCGGTGGCTATCTTTAATGATTTGTAAATCATCTC
>JANOCJ010000067.1:0-3209 GCA_031412115.1 Flavobacteriales bacterium | reverse complement strand
CCAACCCGTTTGAATATTACTTTAAATGGGAGGCCCTTTCGGTTTACCCAACCTATATTATCATTACCCTAATAGGTACCTGGGTTGGCCTTAATGGCAAATACGCCCGCGTGCCGGTAGGCGCTATTTCATCGTCGGCGTTGTTTTTTATTGTTACTAATACCGCTGCGTGGGCATCGGATAGTATGTATACTAAAAACCTTGCCGGCTTGTTAGAAAGCTACACCCTTGCATTGCCATTTGTACAAAACACCTTTTTGGGCGATATGGTATTCTCTGTTTTCTTTTTCGGTTCATTTTACTTAGCACAAAACCTGGCCCCGGCCAAACAAAAAATACAATAACCACTAATGGTAAAATACCTTGCGGGCCTATTTATACTGGCTTTTTCCGTAAGTGCCACAGCACAAACCAAAACGCCAACACAAGCTAAAACCACCAAAACCACGCCTGCAAAGGCTACTGCGCCGGTTGTTTTAAAATCTGAAAAAGAAGCACCCTTTTGCCCTGAGTTTAAAAAGGTATTGGCGGCTGCTCCTACTAATTTTGATGCCCTAAAAGGCGATACCATCCGCAAAACAAAGTCTATTATTATTGCCTCAAACATTAGTTTGCCGGGCATGGCAGCCAATCGCATATCGTACGATAAAAGCGTAAACCAAACCTTTTACCGTGCGTTTTTAGAGGGCACGGGCAACGTAGCAACCGTTAAGCAAAAGTTTGAGGGCCTTAAAACTAAAATTAAGGGCTGCTTAAATGGCAAATGGACTGAAAAAAACAAAGAGAGCGAGACCAAAACATCGTACACCCGTTTGTTCATATTGTCTGAAAATCCGCAAGACGCTAAAACCAAAGACTATAAAGGGCTTGTAATAGAAATTGAGGTAGAGTACGAAGTAGGTACCGATACCGAATACGATATTTCCATCACCATTACTAATTACAAATAGCCGTGCTACTCAGCTATTGGGAACGCAATACTTTTTTCTCTAACGTAGATGTTGCCATTGTAGGCAGCGGTATTGTTGGCCTTACAACGGCTATCAACCTTAAAAAGCATAACCTCGATTTAAAGGTTGTAGTGCTTGAACGCGGCTTTTTGCCTTGGGGTGGCAGCACCAAAAACGCAGGCTTTGCCTGTTTTGGAAGCCCGTCTGAGCTTTTAGGCGACCTTAAAACCCATACCGAAGATGAAGTGCGGCAGCTGATAGAGCGTCGCTGGAAAGGCCTGTGGGAGCTGCGCTCGTTACTGGGCGATTTTCATATTGGTTATGATGGTTTTGGCGGCTATGAACTGTTTACCCCCGCCGATGCTGCCTTGTACGAAGAATGTGCCGATAAAATTCCGTACCTGAATAAGTTGGTGGCCGAGATTATTGGTAAAGACCATACCTATGCCAAAGCCGACGAAGCCATTGCCAAACAAGGCCTTGGCAACACCCAACACCTTATTGTAAATACCGCCGAAGGACAAATTGATACCGGCCGCATGATGGACAGCCTGCTGAAAGCTGCGCAAAAGTTAGGCGTTATTTGCCTTAATGGTTTTGAGGTGGATAGGCTAGAGGCAGAGGGCAACAGTTGGCAAATAGCAGGCAACAAAGGGCAGTTAAACTTTTCGGCCAAGGCGGTAGTGCTTGCAAACAATGCTTTTGCTGCTAAGTTGTTTGATGATATTGATGTACGCCCCGCGCGTGCACAAGTACTAATTACCAAGCCCATTGCAGGCCTTAAACTGCATGGCTGTTTTCATATAGAACAGGGGTATTATTATTTTAGAAATGTGGGCAACCGCATACTATTGGGCGGTGGCCGCAACCTTAATTTTGCCGCCGAAGAAACCTATAATGATGGGTTAACAGAGGTTGTACAAAACCGGTTAGATGAAATGCTTGCTACCATTGTTGCCCCGGGCATACAAGCAGAGGTAGACCAACGCTGGAGTGGATTTATGGCCATGGGCGAAAAGAAAAGCTATATAATAGAGCGCAAAGCCCCCGGTATGGTATTAGCCGTGCGCTGCGGCGGCATGGGCGTTGCCATTGGCAGCCTTGCCGGTAAAGAAGCCGCCAAGTTGGCTATTAGAGAACTTTAGCGATTGATAAAACTCTCCCTAATAAAGCCTGCCCGGATGAATGGCTTCATCCATTCGGACGGGGGAGTACTCTCATCGTTTAACGATGAGAGCGAGGGATTCTATCTTCCGGGATAAATACTAACAATGCGTTTTTCTTTCAAAAAACAACGTTTTTATTCCGTTTTTATATGTTTTTTCATCGTTTTTAATCAAAAAATGCTATTTTTTATCGTTTTTTAACACGTTTTCTCTGCCAAACTCCCTTTTGCAGCCTAAACTTCACACTAAGTTGTAGTAATAGCGTACTAAATGATATGCTAAAAAGCCCTGAAAAGGCCTGTTTTAGGGTGTTTTAAGCCGCAGGGCGGGCAATAGCTTTATAGTAAACAGTTGGCAATTATTATTTGAACCCTTCCGAGGCGATACAACAATGGCACTAAGCCCTTTAGGGCATTTCTCAAGCACCACGCTTTAGCGTGGTGAAAAAGCTATAGCAAATCTAGGCTTTAGCCTGTATTTATTAATCTTACAGGCTAAAGCCCTTTTTATTCTGCCACACATTACCCTGCGCTAAAGCGCAGGGCTTGAGAAATACGCTAAAGCGTTAAATCCCCACAAAAAAAGGGGCTACCTGTAGGTAGCCCCTTTTTTTACATCATAACCACGAAATATAAAAATTACTTTATTACTCTGCAGTTAAAACGAGCTTTTTAACTAAATATTGTGTGCCGGTTGATATTTCTACAAAATAAATTCCACCTGCCAAACCGCTTACCGGCAGGGCAAAGCGGCCGCCTAAGCTTTGTACACTGTTTAGCTGTGCAATGGTTTGGCCAACGCTGTTGTACATACGTATGCTAATGTTTGCTTTGGTTGGCAATACAACATCAACAAAAGCTTGGTTTAGCGCCGGGTTAGGGAATATAGAAACAGAACCATTAAAGCTATTTTCAGCCAATGCTGTAGTAAATGCAAACCCGTTTGAGCTTGTGCTACAGTTGCTTCCATCGGTAACAACTACGGTATAAGTACCATCAGTGTTAGGCGTGTAACTTTGGTTAGTTGCGCCTTGTATTAACACCCCATCGCGGTACCATTGGTAAAACGTAGCAGGCGATGATGTAAGCGTACC
>JANOCJ010000066.1:0-5927 GCA_031412115.1 Flavobacteriales bacterium | reverse complement strand
CCAACCCTATGTGCGATATTCCGTTGCCTTTATCGGCAATAACATAGCTGTCGCGCCTTGCATCGGTGTTGTTGGCATAGCGCCAAACAACGGTTTCCAGGTCGGTAGCATCAACGTTTGGCTCTACATATATAATGGCTTTTACCAAAGCAAAATCTTCCAGTGCAAATAGCTTTTCGTTCAATTCGCGCACATGGTTTTTGCGGTTTTTTTCTACCTCAACTACTACAAATGAAATACCTTCTTTTAATAACGAAGCATTAATAGAAAGCACCTCGCTAAACAAGGCTTTTATCTTGCTTTCGTCAATAGTAACCGCTTTTAGTTTCTGAACGTATTCTTTGCCATCAACCGCTATGCGTTGTTCTTCGGGCATTTTGGTGGTAAGGTCAATACACATTTTACCGCCAAAAGCAAATTTTGAGCATGAATGGTCAAGCACATCCATAGGCCCCTGACTTAGGTAAATATCCTGTTCAGGGTCAACATTCTCACTAAACAGTTGCGCCAGTTGCTTGTAGTTATTAATGTCGGCCTTCTCGTCGGCCACCACCATTATTTTGTTAAACATCATTTGCCCGGCGCCCCACATGGCATTCATCACTTTTTGCGCATGGCCCGCAAACTCTTTACGTACCTGTATAATGGTCAGGTTATGAAACACACCCTCTATCGGCATGCTCATGTCCATCATTTCGGGCATCATCGTCATCTTTATAGGGGCAATAAAAATGCGCTCGGTAGCCTTGCCTATATAGGCATCTTCCTGCGGGGGAATGCCCACTATAGTTGCAGGGTACACAGCATCTTTACGATGCGTAATGCATGTAATATGAAATTTTGGGTACCAATCGGCCAATGAATAATAGCCGGTATGGTCGCCAAACGGACCTTCCCAAATTAATTCATCTTCAGGGTCTACATAGCCTTCAATAATAAAGTCGGCATCGGCAGGCACATACATATCCTGCGTAATGCATTTTACCAACTTTACTTTCTCCTTGCGGATAAAGCCCGCCAGCATATACTCATCTATATTTGGCGGAAGTGGTGCAGTAGCAGCATATGTATTTACAGGGTCTCCACCCAAAGCTACAGCCACAGGCATACGTTTGCCCAGCTTTTTATATTCGTTAAAATGCCCTGCCGATACTTTATGTTTATGCCAGTGCATACCCGTAAGGGTAGGACCAAAAACCTGCATACGGTACAAGCCTACGTTGCGTATGCCGGTGTTAGGCTCAACAGTATTAATAATGGGTAGCGTAACAAACGGCCCACCGTCAGACGGCCAGCACGTAAGCACCGGTATTTTGGTAATGTCGGGGTTCTCCATTATTACCTGTTGACATTCGCCACGGCCCGATACTGTTTTAGGCATCCATGATGCTATTTCGCCCAGCATGGGCAGCATCTTCAGCTTATCTAAAATGCCTTCTTTGGGCGATGCTAATTTCTTAAACAACCCTTCTATTTGATGGGCAATTTCATCTAAATGGGTTACGCCTAAAGCCATGCACATGCGCTTGTACGAGCCCATGCTGTTTATTAAAACAGGAAAACCTGTGCCGGTATTCTCGAACAACAATGCCTTGCCACCGCCGGGCTGCTTGCTTATGCGGTCAGTTATTTCTGAAATCTCCAGCTTAGGGTCAACAAATTCTTTAATGCGGATAAGCTCGCCTTCAGCTTCGAGCCTTTTGATGAATTCACTTAAGTTGCGGTATGCCACGGTATTGTTATTTGTGGCAAAGATAACAGGCAAATGGGATGGTTGTTTAATTTGGGTTGATTTGTCTGCCGACGGCTTCTGTTCTTTTATCCGTGGGTTAATTTTTTTTAATTGTACGAATGAACTTCGTTTGGCTTGACCCAAAAGAACCAAAAGGTCAAGGGCTGAAAATTAAACACCTGAAACTTTTCTACACTCTCGCTAAACTGCGCAAACTTGTTTTCTCCACCATTGGTGTCGAAACCTTCAAACAGCGCGCAGTTTCTGCGCTCTCGTTACGAAATGTTTACGGGCGGTGTTTAATTTAAGGCCCAAAGTTGCTTACGCGAAATGTAAATTACTAGGAACTACGAACTACCAACTAGGAACTACTTAGCTACTACCAAACGCTGGCTGCCTACACTTCCATCTGTAATAATTTGTATTAAGTACAAACCATTATCAAAGGCTGAAATATCTTCCTGAAGGGTTGAAGTATTAGTATAATTTTTAGCAAAAACCTGCTGCCCCAGGGCATTGTAAATAGTAAGCGCAAGTTGCTTAACAGTTTTTTTAAATTGTAGGTTTAGCAAGCCGGTAGTGGGGTTTGGGTAGAATTTAAACTCGTTATCGGCAATAGTTATAATAGGCAAAAGTACCCCCGATGCCTGTTGGCCGGTAGGGCCCATTTTTACCAACGTGGCGCTGTTTAAGCCCGGCGACACTTCTTTAACAGTCCCTACAGCACAAAAACCACCATCTAGTGTTGGTATTATCTGCATAAAATCTTCTTCTTTATTCTGTAAATTAATGTCTACACCCCATTGGTACCAATCGCCTAAAAAGAATTCCTGCGCCAAACCAAAGTTGTTGTTATCTCCCGGTGGGTGCGAGTAGCCTGCCACTACCACATCGGTTGCATTAAGGGCTATAATAGAGCGCAGTGTTGTACTAAAGCCATTGTTTATAATGTATACATTGGTTATTGTATCGCCTTTGTTTACCTTAAAGTGCATAAAGTTATTCACGCTGCTATTGGCGGGACGGCTGGTACCCGATACAAAATAGCCTGAGTCGGGCTTGGCTTCGGCAATGCTATAGGCCGTTTCATCATCGGTAGTAGCCAATTTTACACTGCGCAGGCTGTCGCCATTGGCGGCTAACCGCACCACTACAACATCATTCAAATTATTAGCACTATACCCTGCTGAATACCCTACGATTAAAAAATTGCCGTTGTATGTTTCTATAGCTTGGTAGGCAATATCAGTAGTATCTGTACCAAAGGTTTTTTGCCATTGTTGGTTACCGGTAGCATCAATTTTTAATGCATAAAAATCATTGTATCCATTGCCATAGCTGTAGGTTTCGCCGGCAATAATATAACCACCGTCGGTAGTAGGTTCTATGCTGTAGCCAAAATCCCAATCGGCACCGCCGTATGTTTTTGTAAATAGGGTATCGCCATCGCTATTAATTTTTACTACATAGACATCATACCCACCATTGCCGCTGCTATTGGTATAGCCGCAAACAATATAGTTACCATCAGCCGTTGGTTTTATGCTGCGGGCTACATCTACATTTAATCCCCCAATAGGTTTTAGCCATTGTTGTATGCCGTTTTTATCGGTGCGTATTAGCATTATGTCAGATGCACCGGCGCCTAATCCGGAGCAACTGCCTGCCATTATATAACCGGAGTCGGGCAACTGCACAACGCTATGCCCCTCGTTATAGCCGCTACCGTGGCCGTAGGTACGCTTAAATGTAATAGGGGCTTGGGCATTTACTGCAAATGCAAAAGCCAGTAGTAAAGCTATGCTAATTAATATCTTTCTCATTATCTGTAAAACGACTTGTAAAATTTAACTCCAACCCCAAGGCCCGATGCATTGCGTGGCGCTATCCAGCCTTCGTTTAGCATACTTTCTATATATAAGCTGTAGCCTTTGCCAAATATAAACCCGGCGCCAATACCGGTGTTAAACCCACCGTAGCCGCCATACATAACCGATACTGACGGTACAAACCATTTGCCCATATACGTTGCCTGCACAGTGCCCTGTGGAATGTAGCCGGGCATGTGGCGGTAGTTTACTATAAGGCTTACTTTAAATTTGTTGAAGTATTTGGTAGCTGCTGCTTTTAGGTAAAATGGCAATAGTGTAGTGTAGTTTTTTGTTTTTTGCGTGGGCAACAATGCCTCTGAAAGCGAATCTTGAATGGCTTGCCAGCTGCTGTCGCTCTCCAATACATCGTTTAGGTTTAAGCCAGCAAACTGCAAGGTAGTATCTCGGGTAAAGTTGGTGGGGTTGTTGCCCCAAAATACAAGGCCCAAATTATCTACCGTAAAGCTTAAAAATACCTTGTCTTTAATATCGGTAAACCATTGGCCGTTTAAGGCAAAGCCGTAGCCCGCTTTGTAAGTAGGGCGCACACTTTGTTTTACGCTTATATCACCCGTTAGGGTAAGGTCGTAGCCATCAATAGCTGTAGCAAAGGTGGTGTTGGTAGCGCGCACATCGGTATGCTGGCGGCCTTGTACAAAATCGGCACCTACCCAAAAAGTATTTTTGCCTTTGGCCAGCATAGCGCCTCCGCCAATTTGGCGTGTACTAAGCAGGTTAAACCTTAGTGGCGATAATTCTACCGTTTGCCCTTCAAATTGCTTGTTGCCATAAAACAGCAGGCGGAATGCATTTTCATTATACACCGCCGAAGAATACAGCCCCTCGTTGTAACGCAGGTAGTAGCCTAAGCCAACACCACGGCGCTTTTTTGAGAATTTAACAAACGTTACCCCGTAGTTAATTTCAAAGCCTAAGCGGTTTTTAGTTTTTAGCCTGTCGAGGGTAGTGTTTTTGGTTTCTTCATTAATATAGCCACCTTTTATAAAGGCGCTGGTAAGCTTGCCGCTAATGTTGTTTGAGTTTGCAAAAGCATTGCCGTATACAAACAATACTGCCGATGTTGATGGCGGAAGTTTATTGCCTGCAATAGAATCTACAGGGGCAGTAGTTTGGCCCTGTACAAATGTTGGCAAGCAAAATATAATTAGAATGGAAGTGAGAAGGTATTTAGCCACAAAGATTATAGTTTCATTCTGAACTTAAAGTCCGACGTTAGTTTTAAATCGAGTTTATAGGTATTGTACAGCTTTAGGTACTGGTTGGCGGGCTGTGTGGTAAACGATACCCGTACAATTACCTTTTTGGTATTTACCAAATTTTGCGCCTGGCTTGCACTTATTGGGAATGCCACCAGCGTTGGTTTTTGCCCAATTGCTTTGTAGTTGGCATCCACATCGGCAGCGACAATGGTATTGCTGCTAAGCAAAGTGTCAATTACGTTACCCCACTCATCCATCAACAATAGCTGCGCCGTAGCATCAAGCGGAAAACCGTTTAGGGCAAACAGTTTGTATGAGCCGCCCTGGTAGCGTTCTATATCTTCTTGCTTGGCGTTAATGTTATAATCAATGGTATCAACCAATGTTAGGTTGTTTGATTTAAAGCTAAGCGGCAGCTCAAGGTTTACGTTTATTTTGATGCCCGCATTGCGGTAAATAAAATCGTGCCCGCCCGATACGTTCCCCAAGGGGTTTAGCAACAGGTTTACTTTGTATTCATACTCATCGGGCAGGTTTGATATAAACTGCGTAATGTTTGAATTGGCCGGGTTAAATACAAACGTTTTTTGCGTGGTAATGTATGGGTTTTGCTGTGTGCCATAGCCAAGGTTGGTGGCGCGGTCTATATTTACCGGCGAATTGATAATAGGGTGGCTTAGCGCCACAGTTGTGCCTGTAGTAGTGTTACGGCCTTTAAGGCTAACAATGGTAGCGCGCACATCGGCACCTATCGAGTTTTCAAAGGTTATGCTAAGGTCAATATCTTCAATATCAAGCGTACCGGCTACTATGTTTTTTAGCAGGTTTAGCTTTGCAGTATCTGAAACAGTAGTGCTTTTGTTGCCAAAATAGCCCTCTACATATTCAGGTTTTAAATCTCTAAAAGAAGTATAAAAGTTAAAAAGGCGTTGGCCTACTGTTGCATTTAATGGGCCTGTAGCATCTTGGCTAACCGCACCACCAATATCATATTTAATAATATTTGTTTGGCTACCCGTTGGGCCTGTAAGGTTTAAATCATAGCCTGCTAAATCATAGTCGCGTACACTTTCACCACTATCGGCGCCAACCATAGCTGGCAGG
>JANOCJ010000065.1:0-3184 GCA_031412115.1 Flavobacteriales bacterium | reverse complement strand
CATATGGTGTTTCAGGGGATGCTGCTGGAGTAGATTATTATGATTCTGAAGGCAATGCCCCGGTATCGGCAACCAAACGGGGGGCAGTAAATTATTCTCTAAATTCAACACCGGGTGTAGCCATTACAGGCAGCATGTATGAGCAGGAACAAATACCCATAGACATTACGGCCAACAAAGATTATTCTGCCGAAGGTAAAAAATCGGCCGACTTATATTATTACAATGCAGGTAAAACATCGTTGCCTAAAAATGCAAAAACATTAGTCCCTATATCGCAAAGCACAATACCCTATAAACATGTTTATGAAGCCACCATTGGCGATATTACCAACTACGAATTGAACCGCACGGTACTTAATCCTGAGCCTACTAAGATTGAAGTATACCACTCAATAAAGCTGACAAACACCACAGGCGCACCATTAACCGATGCACCGGTATTTGTGGTTAATGAAAACGAAGCGCCCATGGCGCAGGATATGATGCCTTATACAGCCGTTAACGAAGATGTATCTATTAAGCTATCCAAAGCCATTGATGTATCAGTAAAAAATAAAGAGGAAGAAAGTGGCCGCGCTGAAAAGGCAAAGAAATTTAACAAAAAAAGCTACGACAAAGTAACGCTTAAAGGCACAATTGAGGTGTGCAACTTTTTAGATAAACCCATTACCCTGAATGTAAAAAAAGCCCTGCGCGGCGAGGTTACTAATAACGATGGTGGCACTGTAACAAAGCCCGGAAGGTTTACCGCCATTAACCCTGTGTCGCTTATTAAATGGGACATTGAGCTTAAACCCGGCGAGAAGAAAACCATTACGTATGAATACGATGTATACGTAAGCCCGATGTAATTCAGTGAACAAATAACAACGAACAGAGAACAATAAGAAATAAAAATAAAACCGGGAACAGGCAACTGGCAACCGACAACTAAAATAAGATGAAACGCATAGCAATAATATCAGGCCTATTGGTTGCCGCACTAGCAGCCGGGGCCCAAATGAAAACCACCAAAGTATCGGTATTTAAAAACGGTACATTCTTTCAGAAAAAAGAGGGTGGCTTAAAGTTTACCGACAAGGTATCGTACATTGATGTTCCGCCCAACGCTTTGCTTGGCACCTACTGGATTGCAGGCAGCAAAGAGGTAAAAGTGGTGCAAATAGATGTAAGGCAGGATACAATTAAAAAAAGCCGCGAAGCCACCAGCATGTATGAGTTTATACAAGGCAACGAAGGCAAGCAAATAACACTGCGATTTAACCAAATATTGGATAAAGAAAAACCTACCACCCGCATAGTTACAGGCACATTGGTACGCTACTTTTCGTACAGCGGCATTATGAAAATAAAAACGCCCGAAGGTAAAATGTTGGTTATATCAATCAACAACCTAAACGATGTAGAGTTTGAAGCCTCAATGAACGACCGTTTTCAGGTTGATACCATTGTACGTCGCGCCAAAATTTTGCTGGATAAAAATGCTAACGAAACTCCTTTTACCGTAGTGTCTATGCAATCGGGCATTCAATGGCAACCATCGTATTATATCAAATTGATAAACGATAAAGAAGCCCGCCTAATGATGAAAGGCACAGTTGAAAATTACTCGAACGAAGATTTGAGCGAGGTAGATTTAGACCTTGTAGTAGGCAGCCCACAAATGTTTTTTGGCATGCAGTTAGACCCTGTTTCGCTAAGCTACCTAACAAGCCTTACCACTGCTAGTTATAACAATGGCTATATGGATAATAGCCGCTCACTTTACTCTAATAATGCTACACAGGTTGCAAGCTATGATTATAACGGCACTGCTAACATACCTATTGCAGGCGATGAGGAATATACCAGCGAAGGCGAGAAAGTTGCCGACTTGTACTATTACAAAGTAGGCCGCGTTAGCCTTAAGAAAAACACTAAAACAATGATACCAATATCGTTGGCTACCATACCGTATAAAGATGTGTATGAGGCAGAAATTGGCGACATTACCAACTACTACGTAAACCGCACCGTTACGTACGATGAGATGCAACGTACCGATGCTTTTCACTCATTAAAATTCTCGAACAAAACTACTGCGCCTATTACTACCGCCCCTGTTTTTGTGGTTGATGAGGATGAAAAACCAATGGCGCAAGACCAGATAAAATACACCTCTATCAACTCTGATGTGATGGTGCGTTTATCAAAAGCCATTGACGTATCGGTAAAAAGTAAAGACGAGGAAACAGGAAAACGCGAGGAGAAAGCAAAAAAATATAACAAGGTATACTATGATAAAATTACCTTAAAAGGAACTATTGAAGTGGCTAACTTTTTAGACAAAGCCATTACCCTAAGCCTTAAAAAAATTGTAAATGGCGAGGTAACAAAATCTGACGGGGCTAGTGTAACAAAGTCGGGCCGCTATAACCAGCTTAACCCCTACTCTACCATAAAATGGGAAGTAAACCTTGCCGCAGGCGAAAAGAAAACCATCAACTTTGAGTACGAGGTATACATATCTAACGGGTATTAATCTAAAAGTTAATCTCGAGACTTCGGGACTAAAATCTAAAAGTTTAAAAGAGTATGAGCCTCGTCAGTTTTGACGGGGCTTTTTGTTGTTATCTTTACCTTAATGAACATAACCTTTCACGGCGCTGCCCGAACAGTAACCGGCAGCAAGCACTTGCTAACCACCAATAGTGGTAAAAATTTTTTGTTGGATTGCGGACTTTTTCAAAGCCGCAAAGATGAAAAATTTAACCTACACCTTGGGTTTAATCCTATGGAGTTGGATTATATGATACTATCGCACGCGCACATTGACCATAGCGGAGCTATTCCAATATTGGCAAAACAGGGCTTTAGAAAACCTATTTATTGCACCCGTGCCACCTACGACCTTTGCCGCATAATGTTGGCCGATAGTGCCAAAATACAAGAGAGCGACATTACCTATATTAACAAAAAGCGCGAAGCCAAAGGCGAAGAACCTATAGAGCCGTTGTATACGCAGGAGGATGTGGAGGAGTGCATAAAGCTTTTTGTGCCGGTAAAGTATAACGAGTGGTTTACTGTTGATGAGGAAGTGCAAGTAATGTTTACTGATGCAGGGCATATTTTAGGTAGCGCAGTGGTAAATTTAAAAGTGAAAGAGAGTGAAGAACGTACCTTAACCCTTATGTTTACAGGC
>JANOCJ010000064.1:0-2612 GCA_031412115.1 Flavobacteriales bacterium | reverse complement strand
CAATTCCATCAACATCATCCCCAATATTCAGAACTCGGTATTGATGCAAACGCGCGAAAGCTTTTTGCGCTACCTGCCTGCGGAAACTACCGTGTGGATTGAAAGCTACGCCTACACTACCCAAATTATTAAAGGCGAATTTGAGAAGGCTGAAAAGGTGTATGCAGAACTTAATAAAACCCTGAAACATGCCACCCCGGCTGATTTGTATATCTCGCAAGCCGATTTTGAAGAATACACCAAAAACCGCAATATTATTGAGTTTGGCGTAAACGCTTATTTTGGCAAAGTGCAGCAGGTGAGTTTTAATGCCAGTCCGCAACCGCATTTTAACAAGAACTTTGACTTGCTGGCCAAACAGTTGATTGATAACTCAGAGGCAGGGATTAAAAACTACATACTGGCCGATACGCCTAAACAGATTGAACGTATTTACGCCATTTTTGAAGATGGGGCTTTGCGCCTGCGCCTGGCTAAGCAATTGGGTAGGGTAGAAGTGCAAATTCCATTTTCGCCCATATACACCGGCATACATGCGGGCTTTACCGATAATGACTTACGCATTGCCTGCTTTGCCGAGCACCAGATATTTGACCGTTACCAGCGTTTCAAACTGAAAAAGGGTTTTAAAAAGGCGGAGGCTATTACCTTAAAAGACCTGTACGACCTTAAAAATGGCGACTATGTAACCCATATTGACCATGGCGTGGGGCGCTTTACTGGCTTAGAAAAAATTGAAGTAAACGGTAAAATGCAGGAGGCTATCCGCTTGATTTACAAGGATAATGATATGCTATATGTAAGCGTACACTCGCTGCATAAAATAGCCCGTTTCTCAGGCAAAGAGGGGCAAGAGCCTAAAATGAACAAGCTGGGCAGCAGCACATGGCAAGCCCTTAAGCAAAAAACTAAAACCCGCGTTAAGGATATTGCTAAAGACCTTATTAAGCTTTACGCCCAGCGCAAAACCCAAAAAGGCTTTCAGTTTTCGCCCGACTCTTATATGCAAACCGAATTGGAGGCATCCTTCATTTATGAAGATACTCCCGATCAGGAAAAATCGACCGCCGACGTTAAAAAGGACATGGAAAGCAGCCAGCCTATGGACCGTTTGGTTTGTGGCGATGTAGGCTTTGGCAAAACCGAGGTTGCCATACGTGCCGCCTTTAAAGCGGTGACCGATGGTAAGCAGGTTGCCGTGCTGGTACCAACAACCATTTTAGCCTACCAACACTCTAAAACCTTTGCTGAACGCTTAAAAGAGTTCCCTTGCACGGTTGATTATATTAACCGTTTTAAATCGGCCGCAGAACAAAAGAAAACGCTGGAACGCGTAGCCGAAGGCAAGGTTGACATCATTATAGGCACACACCGTTTATTAAGCAAAGACATTAAGTTTAAAGACCTCGGGCTGATGATTGTGGATGAGGAGCAGAAGTTTGGCGTAGCCGCCAAAGAAAAGCTAAAGGCCATGAAGGTGAATGTTGATACGCTTACCCTTACGGCAACGCCCATACCACGTACGCTGCAATTTTCTATGATGGGCGCTAGGGATTTATCTATCATACGCACCCCACCGCCTAACCGCTACCCCGTACAAACCGAAATACATACTTTTGATGAAGAACTAATCCGCGATGCTATAAGCTACGAACTATCGCGCGGCGGACAGGTGTTTTTCATTAATAACCGTATTGAGAACATACACGAAATTGCCAATAAAATTAACCGTTTGGTGCCCGAGGCTAAAGTAGCCATAGGCCACGGCCAAATGGATGGCGACAAGTTGGAGAACATCATGCTCGGCTTTATAGAAGGAGCTTATGATGTATTGGTTGCTACTACTATTATAGAAAGTGGATTGGATATACCCAACGCTAACACCATCATAATAAATAACGCCCACATGTTTGGCTTGAGCGATTTGCACCAAATGCGCGGCAGGGTTGGGCGAAGTAATAAAAAAGCGTTCTGTTACCTGCTTACTATGCCCATTATGCAACTTACCGACGAGGCCCGCAAACGCCTTCGTGCGTTGGAGGAATTCTCTGATTTGGGCAGCGGCTTTAACATTGCCATGCGCGATTTGGATATACGCGGGGCTGGTAACTTATTGGGCGGAGAGCAAAGTGGATTTATATCGGAAATTGGATTTGAAACCTATACCCGCATTTTGGATGAAGCCATACAGGAGTTAAAAGAAGGTGAGTTTTACGAGGTGTTTCATAACGAAGATGGTTCGCAGGTTAGTGACGACCGCAGCAACAAGCTCATTAATTTTATTAACGATTGTGGCATTGATACCGACTTGGAGATATTGATTCCGGATGATTATGTAAACAGCACAGCAGAGCGTTTATCGCTTTACAAAGACCTTGATAATACCAAAAATGAGGAAGAACTGTTGCTGTTTGAAAAAGGCCTGGTAGACCGTTTTGGTCCCTATCCGCAGCCGGTTAAAGAGTTGCTGGATACAATCCGCTTGCGCCGCCTAGCTGTTACTGTTGGTTTTGAGCGCTTGGTGTTAAAGGGCGGCAAAATGATAGCCTATTTTATCAGTAAGCCAAATTCGCCATACTACCAAAGCCCTGTGTTTTTAAAGGTGTTGAATT
>JANOCJ010000063.1:0-20194 GCA_031412115.1 Flavobacteriales bacterium | reverse complement strand
GTAGAGTTTACCTCTACCCTGCCCTACCAACAATTGTTGTACGGTGGCGTAAACAAATACATCACCAAAAAAATAGCGGAAAAGTATGTGCCGCACCATATACTGTACCGCAAAAAAATGGGCTTTGCCATACCCGTGGGCGAATGGTTTAAGAATGAACTAAAACCGCAACTATACGATGTTATTTTAGGGCAAAAGCAAACCTTGGTTGATATTGATTATACTTATGTTGAGCGTATAATTAAGCAACACCTAAACGGCGAAGCTAACCACAAAGACAAGCTATGGACACTGTATGTTTTCCATATTTGGTGCGGGCTGAAGAAGAAATAAATCCCCTTTAAAACAAAAGCCCCAACCATAGGTTGAGGCTTAAATCCCTCCCCTATTTTGCAGAAGCAAGATAGGTACTCCCTTTATAAGGGAGAGCTTTATTTCTTCTACAACTGCTTCAACACCTCGTTAATACTCACCTTTTGGTTTACTATTTTAGGTAAGTCGGCAATGGCAACACGCTCTTGTGTCATGGTATCGCGGTGGCGTATGGTTACCATATTATCTTCCAAACTTTGGTGGTCTACCGTAATGCAGAAAGGTGTACCAATACAATCTTGGCGGCGGTAGCGTTTGCCTATAGAGTCTTTCTCGTCGTATTGTGTAATATGGTCGTATTTCAGTACGTCAATAATCTCGCGGGCTTTTTCGGGCAGGCCATCCTTTTTAGTTAATGGCATTACACAAACCTTAACCGGGGCAAGAAAAGCAGGGATGTTTAATACATCACGGGTCGTACCATCTTCTAACTTTTCTTCGCTGTACGCGCTGCTTAAAACAGCTAGGAACATACGGTCTAACCCGATAGAAGTCTCAACTACATACGGCACATAATTCTCATTCAACTCAGGGTCGAAATACTGTAATTTTTTGCCTGAGAATTTTTCGTGGCTTTTTAAGTCAAAATCGGTACGCGAGTGGATGCCTTCCAATTCTTTAAACCCGAATGGAAATTCAAACTCAATATCAGCCGCAGCATTGGCATAATGCGCCAGTTTTAAATGGTCGTGAAAGCGTTGTTTATTCTCACCAAGGTTAAGGGCTTTGTGCCATTTCATACGCTTAGCTTTCCATGTTTCATACCATTCCATCTCTGTGCCGGGGCGAACGAAAAATTGCATCTCCATTTGCTCAAACTCGCGCATACGGAAGATAAACTGGCGGGCTACGATCTCGTTACGGAACGCCTTACCAATTTGGGCAATACCAAAAGGTATGCGCATACGGCCGGTTTTCTGTACGTTAAGGAAGTTTACAAATATACCTTGGGCCGTTTCGGGGCGCAGGTATATTTTAGATGAATCTTCGCTAACGCTGCCCATTTCGGTGCTAAACATCAGGTTAAACTGGCGCACATCGGTCCAGTTTTTGGTGCCTGATATTGGGCAAACAACTTCCAAATCAATAATGATTTGTTTTAAGCCCTCCATATCGTTAGCCTCCAAAGCGGCTTTAAAGCGGGTATTTATTTCGTCAATTTTAACCTGGTTCTCTAACACGCGGGCGTTGGTGCTGCGGAACATAGCCTCGTCAAACGGAGAAAAACGCGCACGGGCCTTTTCTACCTCCTTCTCAATTTTAGCTTCTATTTTACCAACGGCATCTTCAACAAGCACATCGGCGCGGTAACGTTTTTTGCTGTCTTTGTTATCAATCAAAGGGTCGTTAAAGGCATCAACGTGGCCCGATGCTTTCCATACCGTGGGGTGCATAAATATAGCAGAGTCTATCCCTACAATATTCTCATTCATTTGCACCATGGCTTTCCACCAATACTCGCGTATATTTTTTTTCAGCTCGGCACCATATTGTCCGTAATCATATACAGCGGCTAGGCCGTCGTAAATTTCAGACGATTGAAAAATAAAGCCATACTCTTTGGCGTGCGATATTATTTTGGGGAAAATTTCTGCGTTGGTGCTCATAATGGCGGCAAAGATAGTTACCTAATTAGCCATTTAGCTAATAGCTTATTAAAAATATTAACTTACCAAGAATAATAAAGCAGAAAAAACATGCTTGAACGCGTAAGATTTTTACAAATTGAACTATTGTTTTGGGCTGTAATGGATGCACCTTTGTAAAGTCAAACAAAAAGCTTGAACAACCATGAAAAAATTCATCCTCTCATTATTAGTCTGTTTTGCCTTTATAGGCACAATGCAGGCGCAAGTACTTCCCAGCGACTTTCTGATGTACGGACAGGTAAAACGTACTAGCGACCAAACCGCCGTAGCTAACCATATGGTTATTGTTTATGAAATGAACAATAGCTCTGTTATATGGGCAGATACTGTATACACCGCAACAAACGGCACTTATTCGTATACAGTGGTAAACGGCAGCCTTATTGGTGCCAACCGTATATTTTTTGCTAAGACGTATGACTGCCAAAATGCGGCTCAAGTTGTACAGCAACAAAATAACCAAGGCACTACAGACTATGGCATATACAACTTTGAGATATGTGATTTTAACAATACTTGCCAAGCAGGGTTTGATATAATACAAAACCCCAACCAGTGGAACTCTATTTACTTTAGTAACCAATCGGTACTTACCGCCGGAACCATTACATCGTGGAGTTGGAGTTATGGTGATGGCACAGGCCAATCAAGCCCACAACCTAACATTAGTTCAAACCACGTATATGCCAATGCTGGTGTATATGTTGCCTGTTTTACTATTACTACAAGCGAGGGTTGCACCAGCACTACTTGCGATACAGTTGTAGTTAATAGCCCATGTGCAGGGTCTGCCGGTATTGTAAACCAAGCACCCCCGGGCGGATTGGCATTTGTTGGCTATGCTACCTGGGATAATCAAATTGTAAACAATGCTACCTACAGTTGGAACTGGGGCGATGGCCAAACATTTGCCGGCGGGCCAACTACCCAGCACCAATATGCCGACCCTGGCACATACAATGTTTGCGTAACTATTACTAACAACGGATGTATTGATGATTATTGCCAAACAATTATTATAGGGGGCAACAGCAACTGCTTTATTTCCATGAACCCCATACAAGGTAATGGCCCAACCTATAGCTTTATTTCTACAGCAACTGGTGTAGCACCTATTAGCTATGAATATTTTGTTAATGGAAATTCGGTAAGCTCAGGCCCTCCTACCTACAACTATGTTGCGCCCAATTACGGCATCTATGCTGTATGTGTGGTATCAACCGATGCCAACGGCTGTACGGCTTCAATATGCGATTCTTTTGATTATGTAAACCCCTGCAATGCCTTGTTTAATTATGCTCCGGGCAATGCGCTGTATACTTTTATTGTAACCCCAAGCGTAACGGGTGGCACATGGACCGGGCCTGTTTTACCAAACCCCAACGGGGTAATTACCTATACCGGCCCCGGAACATACCAGCTATGTTATACTGTAACAGTAAATGGACAAAGCTGCACAACTTGCCAGAATATTGTTGTTAATAATACGGGTTGCCAGGCAAGCTTTACACATACTATTGACCCTAATGGCCTTACTGCTTTTAATAATAATTCTCAATCTAACAACAACGGGAGCATAACATCGTACTCATGGAATTTTGGCGATGGCACAACCTCATCTGACGGAAGCCCTATTCACCAATTTAACCCCAACACATTGCATGTAGTATGCTTAACTATTACCACACAAAACGGCTGCACCAGCACTTATTGTGATACAGTTATTGCTGGCGGGCAAAACCCAAACCCTTGCATAGCCGATTTTAACTGGTATCATGGCAACAATTTCTTAAACGGCATTATTTTCCAATCAAACTCAGAGTCGAATGGCAATGGTACAATTACCAGCTATGCTTGGGATTTTGGTGATGGTAGCACCGGTACAGGCCCTAACCCCGACCATAGCTACCCACAATCGGGCTGGTATTTTGTATGCTTAACCATTACTACGCAAAACGGTTGCAGCAGCACCTATTGTGATTCAGTTAGCATTGCTCCAATTAACGTACCATGTCAGGCTTCGTTTGAAACTACGTATTCATCAAACCCCGGCACTACCGGTAACATTTATGTATTCCACAGCACTGCCGACCCTAGCTTAAATAACCAATGGAATATTAACGGCCAACAGTATACCGGCACTGATGTTACCTATGTGTTTAACCACCCCGGCACTTACCAGGTTTGCTTAACCGTATGGAGCACAGGCGGTTGCCAAGATAGCGAATGCCATAGTGTAATTATTACCGGCGACAGCACAAACACCACGCCTTGCGAAGCTTCGTTTACTTACCATGCCGCACAAAACAACTTGTTGGAATATGTTTTTGAAAGCACATCAAACCCAGATTTAGACCAAGTATGGACTATTAACGGCCAAACATTTACCGGCCTTACTATGTATTACAACTTCCCCGGCCCGGGCACATACCAAGTTTGCCTTGCAGTATCAGGCGACTCTTGCTACGATAGTCATTGCGAGGTAATTTATGTAGGCTCTCAAGACAGTACTATTTGCGATGCATCATTTACTTACAGCGCACAAAATTCAGGGTATGTTTTTCAAAGCACATCAAACCAATCACTATTCCACGGTTGGGTAATTGATAACTCATATACTTATTCAGGTTACGACTTTAACCACCCGCTAACACCCGGCACACATGTTGTTTGCTTAACAGTATACAACGGCAACGGCTGCCAGGATACCGAATGCCAAACTATAGTTGTAGCTGACCCTAACACCCCTAATTGCAACAGCACCATTAGTGGCAACGTTAGCTATGCCGATGTTAACTGCAACATTTGTGTAAACGATGCTATTGCATTGCTTTACCAACTAACTCCTGACAGTTTAAACACCCTTACGGCTACATTGGTAAACGTTACTTTGGTAAACCAAGGCTCTTATACATTTACCGGCTTATGCGATGGCCAATACATAGTGCAAGCTATGATTGCACCAAATTCGCCAAACTACATTTTGTATATGCCAACCTATAGCTTTAGCGAACCACAGTGGTTTAACTCGCCTGTGCTAAATGCTACGGCCAATGCAAACCTAACTGCTGATGTTTCTTTAATACCAATGAACAACCCCGGCGGCAATGGCATACTAGGCGGCGGTACTATTATACCCGGTTTAGATACTGTACGTGCAATGGGCCCAGTACAAGGCATTAAAATTTACCTAAGCTTAGTAGGTGGCGATTATGTTACCTACACCTTTAGCGATGGCAATGGCCAGTTTACTATTGGCAACTTACCTTTTGGCACATACAACATTTGTGCTGATTACCCAGGCTACATAACCGGCTGCCAACAAGTAACACTAGATGCCAACAACCCAACAATTACCGACCTTCAGCTTGACTTTAGCCAAACTGCAGTGGGTATAACTGAAGAAGATGCAAATGTTAACGTTGGCAACCTATGCCCCAACCCTGCTAATAGCGAAACCTTTATGAATGTTGAGTTGAAACAAGCATCGCGCATAACGGTAAACATTATTAACGCGGTAGGCCAAATAGTATATACCCAAAACTTTAACCTGCCCGCAGGCAAACAGTTGATTAGCCTGCCTGTTACAGGCTTGGCGCAAGGTATGTATACGTTAACACTAACCGGCGATACCAATGCCAAACCAATAACTAAAAAACTATTAAAATATTAATGAAAGTAGTTAGCATCAATTAAGTTTCTCTCATTTCACTAAAAAGCCCCGGCAGCAATGTCGGGGCTTTTAGTTTTAGGGCTATTTTATTTTCTGCTTTAGCCAGTCGTTGTAGGCCATTACTTGATTGTCGGCTTCGGGTTGGGCAACAAATTTTTTAACGCGGCTTACCAGCTTATCATTGTTTTTGGGAATGGGGTTTTGCGTAAGCAATTCCAATATGGCAACAAATTCTTTCTCGCGCTCAAATGAAGCTTGCGCCAGCATTTCTTTATAGTTTTTTCGTACCTGCTTGGTACGGTGAGTTAGGTAATCAAAGTCGCCCAATTCATAGCGGGCCATAAGTTCGGCAATAGATACTTTTAGCTGCAAATCGTCTGATGATTTTACAAAAGCTTCATTGTGGTAAAGCTCATTAAAATAGCGCACCGCAATGCGGTAATTTGCTTTGCCAAACCATAATATGGCCAGGTTTAACGGCACAAACAGTGCATAAAAATCAAGCTGTTTAAGGTTGGTTTGCGTTTGCATTTGTTCAATCAAATCAATGGCCCGGTCAATATCCGTTTCTGAATAAATATTAACCAGCGTGTTGTAATAGAAGAATGCATACTTAGCAAACCAGTTGTTGTATTTGGCTGATGTAATGTGCTTGTATAAAGCTTCGGCTATGGTTTTTGCTTCGTCAAAGCGCTTTAATTTTACCAGCGCATTGGCACGGTAAGTAAGCATTTGCAACTGCATTTCGGGGTGGCTTTTGTTAAACAAATCAGCGCCCGAAAACTTGTTTTGCGCATCGGCAACGTATTGGTCTAAGCCATAGTAATCGTGCCGCTGTATTAGTATTTGACTAACGGCCCTAAAGGTGCCCACCATAAGGCGGGGGCTATCCTCTACCCCACCCGTACCCGAGTGTGATTTAATTACCTTCTCCAACATCTTCACAACGTTTTCTCCGCCGGGAGAAAAGTTTTGGCTTCGCTTTAGCTTATGCGTTACCAAAGCCACAATATCATCAATCTTACGTAGTTCATTAAGGCGTGCCAGATTTACTTTGCGCTTATCTATAAACACTTCGGGGTCTATGGTAAACACCTCGTGCGAGAGGCGGATATAATCGCCATAAATAATATCAAGCAATTCATAATTTTCATATTCTTCGGCCTCTTTTTCCGCTTTCTTCAAAAAGTGAAAAGCAGGTTTAAACAAACGCTTGCGCAAACACTGTTTAGCCAGCAAAAGTTGAACATAGGCAGATACATCCCCTTCGTCAAAATGCTGAAATACAAGGTTTTTTCCCAGTTCGGTAAGCAAGCGGTTTTTTAGGCGGAAGAAGGAGTTTTTATCTTCTCTGCCATATAGTTTTTTTAGTATTGTATCTTCGTCATACTCTTCGCCTTGCTGGCGCATGTAGTCAAAATAAGTTTCGTCCTTACGGTCAAAACCGGTTTGGTAGCGGGTAAGGTAAAGCTTAAAAAATCGGACCTCCTCTTTAGTCATAGAGGCCACCAGTTCATTCAAAATTTTCATTGTTGAACACGTAAGATTTTGATAAAAATACAATTAACAATTGATATTATGCTGCTACATTTGTAAAAAAGAGATAGAATGAAATGTAGCCGCTATATTGTTGCCATACTTGCAATACTATCTATTACGGTTAGTAATCAAAAGTTGCAAGCGCAAACAAGCTCTCCGCTTATTGGCGTAGATACCATTTATGGCGTAAGCAATGGCGATACTGTAAACCTTGGAGAAACCTACACGCTGGTAGTACGCGTAAAAAATTACGTTCAAAACTCTGCATTTTTTGGCCCTGTGCATATACTGTTTCAAACAGATAAAGGCCAACAAGATGGGCTAAACCCGCTTACCATTGCTACTGAAAACCAAATGGCATTTACACCCAACGGGCAAACAGATTCGCTTGCGGGTACGTTTACGCCTGAACCGGCATACTTTATTTTTGGTGGCGGAATAACCACCGTTGTGGTTTGGCCAATGGTTACAGCACCTATTGCAGAGCCCTATATTCTTAGCTTATATGGCCGCGACCTAACAGGGATAAATGAAAAAGGAATTGATGGCCCTGAATTATCTGTATTTCCCAACCCGGCAAATGAGCAGGTTGCAGTAGTAATTAAAAACCAAAATACAGTAGTTGAAAGGGTACGTATTTATAGCTTGAATGGCCAACTTTTATTAGACGAACAGCAACTGCAGAATGACAGGAATTATATTGTGATAAACACGGCTAATTTAACTGCGGGGATGTATGTAATAGAAGCCGTAACCAAACACGGCACGGCACGCCGCAAATTTGTAAAAATGTAACAACAACCTGCCAAACGGCCTCCTTCAATATGCCCTGCCTTATTATAGGGCGGGGCTTTTTTATTGGTTAACGGTAATATTGCCTGTTGTTATGGTATTGCTTTTATTGCCTGCCCTGTCAACAACGTAAATAGAATAGGTAACGGTTTCGGTAGTATTATTATTATCTAAAATGGGTACGCCGGGCAGTTTAACATTTAAGTTGCCTTGGATGGCAATAGCAGACCCATCGGGCCCTAATTGCTGTATGCGGTATTTGTAGGTTATGCTGTTGCGGTTATCTGTTAAAAACAGGTTATATACATCGGGGCTATTCTCACCCAAATCGCCATTGCCATCGCGGTAAAAAATGGTAAACGTAAGCGTGTCAGAAAATGCTTGCACCGTTGCCGGAGCAACCGACTTCAACTCTATATCCGGCACATCGCTAAGTTCATCTTTTTTGCAAGCAGCAAAAACAGAAAGGGCAACAGCTAATACAATTAAATATTTGGTTTGCATATTTACTGTATTACAAATGAGAAAAATGATTTGTATTCAGGGGCTAAATCGTTGCGCGGAAACTCAGTATCGTCAGGTTGGTTACCATCATTACAATAAAACCTAAAATAAGTTTGCATGGCCGGGGGCAATTGGTTAGTATTAAACAATATACGCCAAAATTTTAATTGCCCTACTGAGAAATAAGTTGCCGGAAAAGGTGTTGTTGGAAAGCCATTGGCCTGCCCACTAAACATTCCTCGCACATTTTGCATGGCTGAAATATCCGTAATGTCATCTTCAATAATAAAAACCAATTGGTACTGGGTATTTGCCGCTAGTATAAACGGATTGTAATCAACATCATCTACCCTGTTACTATCAACCCTAATATTACTCATGTTAAGGCATATATAGCCCGGTATGGTAGGAGCCCCATTTACATCGGGCGGAAGAACGCCACCGGCATTGGGCGCACCATTCATAATCCAGGTATTAATCTGGTTAAGTTCGGTAGCCGAAAGCGGGTTTGAATATAACGGCATGCGGCCTAAAACCTCATCATCAGTAATTAACCGTTCGTGCAACCACGAGTGTAATGTATCGCCGGGCTTTACACGATATTTAAAAAAGCCGGTAGAATCTGTTTTAACTAGTGGGTGAAATACTAACGAAGAATAAGTTGACTCTACTGTGCGGAAATCAGGCTCAAACGACCCATCGTGGCAACCCGGCTGTGCGCATTTTTGCGAGAATATATTGCGGTGCAAACCGGTAATGGTAAACTGGCCTACGGTATCAGCCGTGGCTAGGGTATCGCCATAATCAATATCGCTATAAGGGTTGTGCGGGGGCTCGTCCTTTTTGCAGGCATTAAACAGTATTACACCCACAACCGTAAGTGCAACAACAATAATTTTATATCGGCTAAACAGTTTCATCGTTATAAATAGGGTTAAACAAATGCCGATTGTAAAACACTGCCGGGTAGCGTTGCACTGCCCGATATATCCGGTAAAAAGCCTAAAATATCAGCTATGGTAGGTACTATATCAATACTCTCGCCCAGCTGTTGGGTTATTACCTGGTTTTGATTAACTACGCTTGGCGGGCCCATTACCAAACAGAAAATCTCGCGCGATGTTTGGTCGCTGGTATGGTCTAACGCGTAGCGACCAAATTGGTCAATAATACTATTGGCTTGCAGGTTGCGGCCATGTTCAGGCGCAACAATTAAAATAGTATCGTTAGCCATGCCGGGTGTGCTTTGTATAGTTTGCCACAGGTGGGCCAAAGCATAGTCGGCACTGCGCATGTTGGCACAATACTCTGTAAAATTTGAGTGGCCAATGTCAACCCCTTGCATATTTACCACCAGCAATTCGGGAGCAAAACGTTGCAATATTTTTTCGGCAATAAGTATGTTATACATATCGCCGGTCATGTTTTGTGCGCCTACGCCCCAAGGGTCTGTAAGCTGCCCGCTCAGGGCTGAATTATAGGTGTCTTTAATAAAGGTTTGTATGGCGTAATTGTCGCCCTCGGTATTGGTAACCCCGGCATCGCCAAAGGCACCCTGGTTGCCAAAATTATTGTTAAGCAAATTGCGGTACTGCTTGGCTTTATCTAATTCTCCTTGCGAAAATTGTTTAGGGTTTGATGCCACATTGGTAACCCCCGATGCAAAAAGTGTAGTAGGCTTAATGTAATTAGCACCATACATAACGCCATAGCCCGGAAATTTGCTGTAGTTAAGCGATGGGAATGGCCCCAAGGCATTAGAAACCCACCAGGCATTTAAGGCCGATTGCTGCGGGCTGCTATGCTTGCGGTACAATTCAAAAACGGTAGGGTATTCAGGGTTTGATTTAAGGTTTAACTCAACATCGCTATAACGGCCGGTAATGGCTGTGCTATGGCCATTAAAATGGCCTGTTGGGCCCTGTGCATACCTAAACTCTTTAAACATGGTGCCCATTGTTTGCAGTTTAGGGCCGCCAACAAGTGGCAAATTGGGTATGGCCGATGCTATGTCGCCGCTAATACTCTCGCTACCGCTTAAGGTATTTATCATCAGGTTGCCTTCTGCCTTTTGTACACTCTCAAAATTGCGCACCCCGCCGGCAAACATGCAAAATACCACATGGTTTGCTTTGCGTGTGCCCGATGCTGCAAAAAGCCTGCCTGTTGGCAATATATAGGGTGCTGCAATGGCGCCTGCGGCAGCCAATCCGGTAGCACGAATAAAGTTTCTCCTTTTCATAATGCTCTAGTAATAACGGTATTCATCTGATGTTAAAAAGGCGTAATAAATTAGTTCAGGCGTTATCTGAGGGTCGGCTTGTATAAGCTGGTGCATTTGCCATAGCTCATATTCAGACGGTAACCGATTATAAAATTTTTTGTATGAATTGGTAATAAACCCATCAATATCGGCCTGCATTTGCGGCTGTGTTGGTAGTTGAACACCCGGGGCGTTCAACATGTTTTTAATAATTACATCTTCTATCAACTTATTATCGCCAAAGGACAAATAAGCAAGCGTAAGCTGCTGCAAATAGTTTTGCGGAATGGTGCTGCCAAAAATATCTGAATAGGCAATGGATACAAATTCGGTAGTGCTTTTAACATTTGTTTTAGCTGCTGCGTTGGTGTTCACCTCCACATCATCTACCTGGTAAACGTAATCTTTTTTACATGCGCTAAGCATCACTATAGCCAAAAGCGCAGGCAACATATATTTCACTATTTGTTTCATAAGCATAAATTAAAAACCTACGTATTCATCCAATGTCAAAATATCCCTGTGCAGCGCTTTGTAATTTTGGCTGATTTTATACCGCTGGGTATAGTACGTTTGCTCTGCCGATGTTGGTTCCCTATACAAAGCCATTGTAAACAAATCGCGCACTTGGCCTTCGTAGTAATTGTCTGATGCAAAAAACAAGTCGAGAAACTGCTGTTTGTTTGTAGCGTTTTGCAAAAAAATAATAGCCGGAATGCCATTCATAATATTAACACCTGCCTCTTGTTCGGCCTGCGTAGGGTTGCGCTTAAAAAAATGCTGGTAAACTGAGTTAACAAAGTTTAGCGAGCCCATATTCAACAAATCGTATTGGTAATTATTTACGCTACGTTTGTGCATTTCGCTTACAGTAATGGCATCACTATTTAAATCATTGGCGGCATTTAATAGCTGTTGAAAGCGGGGTATTTCATAATTGGCTGTAGGCCAAAGTGCCTGGTAGGCCGGACTAGAAAGCCAAAACTCAAACTGGGCAAGGTAAAAGGCAAAGGTAACAGAGTCGGCCCCGTCTAAGTAATCACCTTCGGCCAGGGTAACCAAACGTTCGTAATAACCGGGCTTTGCAGCAATAATATCAAAAACCTGCTGGCGTGATGCTACCGATAGGTTATTGGCATCTATAATAGCATACGCTTCATCAAATTCAGCCTCTGTACACTCGCGGCCTAAAATGCTAATGTATAAACGGTTTACGTAATTTTCTTTAGTTACGTTGTTAATGGTACTATCGGGCGGCGGCTGGTTGCCGGGTATAATTTCCTCCTTATTGCAGGCGCTAAAAATAAGCAGCACCACAAATACAAGCCCAATTAAAGTTATTGTTTTAGCTATAGCTTTCAGCATTATCCAAATTCCTTTTTTACGCAAGTTACTAAAACCGCGCCAAATTTTTAGTATTGACATTAACCCTTAAAGAAGGTTTAATATAGCGCCATTTGACAATTGCCTGAGGGATAGAACAATTTTACGTTTTTAAGGCTTATAGTAGTATAAAACATGTGTTATGAATGCTAATAAACGATATCTGCGCTGGCTAGCTTTGGTAATAATTATTGCCAACATTGCCTTTAACAACCTGTATATGTACCTTTTGCCTGAAGTGTCGGCTGTGGCAGAAATTAGCGACAAATACAATTCACTGTTTACTCCCGCCGGCTATGCATTTGCTATTTGGGGATTGATATTTATTGCCTTGTTGATTTATGGCATTGCCCAACTGATGCCCAAAACGCGGTTAAACGCAACATACGACAAGTTGGCCGTACCCGTTATTATTGCCAGTATATTATGCAGCGTTTGGGTTATTGTTTTTCAATACGTTGGCATTAGTGTGATTGTGATTTTGGCAACATTAATTACTGCCATTTATATGTACATGCAGGCGCTAAAATGCTACCGTTCCGGCTGGACATCGGCTTGGCTAATGGTTCCTTTCAGCTTATTTGCAGGTTGGATTTCTGTAGCAACCATTGCTGATATTTCGTTGTACCTAAAATCAATTGGATGGGATGGTGCAGGTATTTCAGAACCTTTGTGGACTATCATTATGATAAGCGTTGCGGCTTTGCTGGGTATAATAGTATCACTCACTACACGCAACTACATATTTCCGGCAGTGGTGGTTTGGGCATTAATAGCCATTTATATGAAACACCAATCGGCCTACCAAAACATAGCAATAACGGCATTAATATCTGCCATTATAGTTGGCGTATTTGCGTTGGCAGCACTACTGCGCCCAACGCTATACAACAAAAGCCGCGTTACGGGGCATACGCCGTCGGTGCATTAGTTAGCCAGCAGTTGTTTTACAACAGCATCTTTATCAATAAAGCCCACATTTTGCCATACAATGGCGTTGTTTTTATATAGGTGTAGTACAGGCAAACCATCAATATTCAGCTCTTTGCAAAGGGCCTGGTTATCGTCAGCATTTATGCGTATAACCTTCACTTTATCAGCCATATCAACTAAAATTTCATCAAGGTATGGCTTCATTTTTTTACAGGGGGCACACCAATCGGCATAAAAATCAACCAGCACCAATTTATCAGATGATAAAAGTGCATCAAATTGTTTCCTGTCCATGCCCTGCGTTGCTGCGCCATTGGCTGTAGTCTCGGGCAAATTAGCGGCCCTCCATTTCATTATTCCACCATTCATTTCATACACTTCTTTAAACCCGTCAGCACGCATTTTATTGGCCGCAGAAGAACTTCGACCACCACTTAAGCAATACACAAATACCGGTTTTCCTTTATCAAGCGGCGCTATGTTGGTTACAAAACTATTATCATTCCAATTATAGTTTACCGCATTTTGCAAATGCCCTTTAGCAAATTCTTCGGGGGTGCGTACATCAATTATTGGCGCTGTAGGGTATTGCTTCATTTTTTCAGCAAACTCAGTAGCCGAAAGGTTGGTATTTATCTGTTTATTTTCGCCATTGGTTTGCGCATTGGTACAACCTGTTAAAAATGCTGTAAATACTATAAGTACAGCCGTTATTATACGTATCATATTACTTTTTATCATAATTTTTTATTTCTTCAAATTGTACATCCTGCACAGTATCTATGCCTGTTGATTTGTTAGTAATCCCTGTATAGTAATTGCCTGCGGCACAGCCAAAAGCAAAAATGCCCATGGCTGCAAAGTATAACCCAAAACCAAGGGTAGCCCATTGCCTGCTCATTAGCGAATCTATAATAATAAAGCTACCGACTATAACATATAGTGCGCGAGAAAATGTCCAGCCGGTTAAAATTCGTTGTTTCATTTTTCTTTTTTAAAAATATTAAGCATTAGCCCACCCATTAAAGCGCCATACAATGTGCTGTTTAATGGTTTGGATGTAATAGCGCAGGTACCGCTGGCGCAACCAACGTAACTATAATATATAGCCGCCAATAGCACCAAGTACTACACCTATAAGGGTTAGCTTATGTTTTAGTATAAATTGCATTGGCACAAAGGTGCGCCAGCTGAAAGAAACCCACAGTTACTTTTGTTACATAAGAAATTGGAAATAAAAAAAGGCCCCTCAAATTGAGGAGCCTTTAGTACTAGCCATAATGCTAACTTACTGAGAAACTATTATTTTTTTAGTCGAAAGGCTATAGCCATCATAAAACTTAACCGTATAAATACCATTCGCAATACCTGTCAGGTTTATCTCAACGCTATTGGCACCCAACCCCAAAACAGGCTTGTTGTATATTATTTGCCCAAGCATATTTATTATTGTTAACTCTGATTTATTTCCCAGTGCATAATAGCGCACGTTCATTAAACCATCATTTGGATTTGGGTATACTGTTAGTTGCTCACTATCAGAACCTATTGTTTCATCATTTCCATATCCGGTAGTATTATTATAATAATTGGCCATAGCATTATTTATGCTATCTAATTCCTGTGGCGATAAATTGTCATCTAACAATTGCATAGCAATAGAGTCTTGGCCATTTACCGATTTTGGTGTAACAGTAGAATTAAACACCAAATACCTACGCTGTTGCCATTGGCTACAACTGCTCCATACACCATGTTTTATTATATAATACTTACTGCTAAGCAGCCCCGTAAATATAGCCGTAGTACCCCATTGTGCTGATCCTATAACACTTAATTCATCTCCATTGGAATTAGAATTATATAGGACCCATTGATTTGATTTTGTAAGGCTTACCCTGTTGTAAATATCATTGCCACATGCGATATTTGGAGTATCTTCTGTTTCGTCAGCACTAACCGTAGATGTGCAGGTATAATTTGATGGAGGACCTGTTATTACCGATGTAAAATCAGCATTATGATTATCATAGCTCAAAACATAAATTATCTTTTCTGTTTGTTGCCATGCAGATTGGCAACCTGAACTATATATGCCATGTTGCACCACATAATAACTATTCGGATTTAAGTTATTAAAAGTGGCGCTATTGCCATAAGTTGTTACCAAGGCAGCTCCTATTTTATTCCCAGCTGCATCGCTTGCATACAGACGCCAATCGCTGCCTGTAGTGGTTGTTTTGGCTGCAACAGTAGTAGAAAGGCCATTGCCGGCTAAACAAATAGGACGGGTATAAGTAAAGTCAGAAAGATTAATCTGTATAAATTTTTGCGTTTCAGACCAATCTATACACGATGAGAAGGTACCATGTTTTATTACATAATACCCGCCGTTTACCAAGCCGCTGTTAAATGTAGCACTTGAGCCTGATAAAATACGTTGTAAATACGCGCCTGTAATAGTACCTGATGAGTTGGCAGGATACAATACCCACTCATGGCCGGGACTAGCTGCAAATTCTGCCGCCACAGGCAATGATATGGTAGAGCCGCTACAAGTAGCATTGCCTACAGTAAATTTTGAGTTAAATGTTGATATATTAATTACGCTAGATGCAGTGCAAGTTGTAGGGGTACTGCCACCGCTTGCTGTTGCGGTAAGTGTACCCGGGCTGTTTACATATCCTGCTTTAACTACAATATAAACCGTAGATGAGCCGGTAGCTAAATTGTTTGTTTGGCTTATTATATCAACTTTTACCGGGTCTACAGTCCATGTAATATTATCATTAACTATACCTGTGGTTGCAGTATAACTTTGGGTTCCACTTTTACAATTAATACTATTTTCAGTTATTACAGGTCTCTTTTTATAAACCCTGTAATAATCAATTTCAAAAACATCATCTTTAATTAAGGCCCTGTTTAAATTATTGCCGGCAACAACATGCCATAATACAGCCCACATGGGCTCCATTGCCGAAACAGGCACAAATTGCCCACAATTAAATGCTTTAAATATTGATTGGGATGATTTTACTTTTATACCGTCTATGTAAAAATCTAAACTTGTAGGCGTCCAGTCAACCCCAAACGTATGAAAATCTCTGGCCAAATTAAATCCAATGTATGAATGGTCGCCTGATGTATAATTGTCATTAAACTCGTATGCGCTACCATCTGTACCATTACCAAAATGGGTATTAACAGGGTAGTCGGTAGGGTCATCCGATGTGGTTTCAAATACATCCAATTCTGAATAAAGAAACGTTGGTGTACCTTGCGTACCGCTTTGAGACCAAAACCAATATGCCTGAGCTGATGGAGCATAATTTGCCGGTAATTTTGCCCGAATCTCGTAATAACCATACTTAAATTTTGTAATGGAACCGCCGCAATAACTTTTATCTGAACTTAAAACTACCCCTGTATAATTATAATTTGTCTGTCCGTTACAAGATGAAGACAAAGTCATAGGCTGCTTTTTCACACTCATTTTTATAACCGTGCCTGACCCGTCAGATGCCGGGCCAAATGAATAGGCAGGTGGTATTCCATTAGGGTCGCCGGCCCGTGGCACATACATATCTAATGACGGATAACACACACCCATATCATAATCGCACCATAATGATGTTTTTAGCGGGCCGCTAAATTCATCACTTATCGTAGGCTGTAAAGAATACTTTGTTAGATCCAACGTAGGGCTTGGTGAAAGGTTAGGTTGGGTTAATACCGGTGCTTGGGCATGTGCCAAAATTGAATACGCAAAAGCAAATACAATAGCAGCAAGTTTAAAGGTTTTCATGTTGTTTTGATTTAGTTTAAAGCAAATTTACTATCTAATATATTAATAAACAATAGATAACAAAAAAATAAAAAAGGCCCCTCAAACTGAGTGGCCTTTCACTATGCATTTTGCAGAGTTTGCTTCGTCGCTATGCTCCTCGCAATGACGTTACCCAATCATCTTTTTAGGGTCAACCCAGGCAGTAAATTCTTCGTCGGTTAAGTAGCCTAATTCAATGGCAGCTTTGCGCAACGTAGTATTTTCTTTATGGGCTTTTTTGGCAATTTTAGCCGCCTTTTCGTAGCCAATGTGTGGGTTAAGTGCTGTTACCAACATTAACGAGTTCTCCAGGTTATTTTGGATAGACTCTAGGTTAGGCTCAATGCCCACGGCGCAATGCTCATTAAAGTTGTAGCAGGCATCGCCAATCAAACGTGCCGCCATTAAAAAATTATATATGATAACCGGCTTAAATACGTTCAACTCAAAATGGCCGTTCATACCGCCAACAGTAATAGCTGCATCGTTGCCAATTACCTGTGCGCAAACCATAGTCATGGCCTCGCATTGGGTAGGGTTTACCTTGCCCGGCATGATAGACGAGCCCGGCTCATTTTCGGGTATCATAATCTCGCCAATGCCGCAACGTGGGCCCGATGCTAATAAACGCACATCATTAGCAATTTTCATCAAAGCAACGGCAACGGTTTTCAACGCGCCCGATGCTTCAACCAACGCAT
This sequence comes from Flavobacteriales bacterium, assembly GCA_031412115.1. Lineage (GTDB taxonomy): Bacteria > Bacteroidota > Bacteroidia > CAMBQF01 > CAMBQF01 > CAMBQF01. Next base: position 2,556 of record JANOCJ010000063.1, on the reverse strand, counting down.
CGTGGCTGGCAAGGGCTTCAAATTTATTCTCAGCCGTAATCATTGGCTGACCTGATAATTCAGCAATGTATTTAGCTACTAAAACATCGTAGCCTTTTGGGGTGTTAATGCCTGTGCCAACGGCTGTTCCGCCAAGGGCAAGCTCTGACAAATGTGCTAATGAATTTTTAATGGCGCGGATGCCATGGTCAAGCTGCGATACGTAGCCCGAAAACTCTTGCCCCAGCGTAAGTGGCGTAGCATCCATTAAGTGGGTGCGGCCAATTTTTACAATGTCTTTAAACGATTCTGATTTTTGTTTCAGCGTATCGCGCAGCGTTTCAATACCCGGAATGGTGAGTTCCATCAGCATTTTGTAGGCTGCAATATGCATAGCTGTAGGAAAAGTATCGTTTGATGATTGCGATTTGTTTACATCATCATTGGGGTGTATAAACTTTTTGTCCGACTGTAAGTCGCCGCCGTTAAGCTCTTCGGCGCGGTTGCTCACTACCTCATTCACGTTCATGTTGCTTTGCGTACCGCTGCCGGTTTGCCATACAACTAACGGAAACTCCGCATCCAGTTTACCAGCTAAAATTTCATCGCAAACTTTGGCAATCAATTCAGCTTTTTCGGCTGAAAGAACGCCTAAATCGCGGTTGGTATAGGCTGCGGCTTTCTTTAAAATGGCAAAAGCGCGAATTACCTCAATAGGCATGGTATGACCGCCTATTTTAAAATTGTCTTTGCTGCGTTGGGTTTGGGCTCCCCAGTATTTCTCGGCGGGTACTTGTACCTCGCCCATGGTATCGTGTTCTATACGGAATGACATATGATTGCTTTTGCTGGCAAAAGTAATCAATTAGCGAATTAGCCAATGAGATAATTAGCGAATGTTAAAAGCATTTTCTGATTACTAACTACCCATTACTGACTACTTTCTCTTCTTCTCCAACCTCGCTTTCGCCTTCGCCTCATTCTCCTTAATCCTTTCCTTTACCAGCTTTTTAATCAAGGCTGTGGGCAAGGGTTTATTGGGTGTAAATTGTATGGTGCCTTTGCTGGTTTGGTAGGGTGCAAGCTCATTGGCGTACTTTTCTAAAACCGCATTGCTGGCAACAAAAAAGCTGCAATGTTTTGTAAAGGCGGCATAGTATACCAGCACGCCGTTTTGCTTAAAAGCAGGAATTTGGTAGCTAATTACTTCCTCGGCATTGGGCGCTGCCTGTTTTATAGTATGGCGCAGCTTTTCAAGTGCTATGCTAAATTCTACCGGCAAACACATCATGTATTCGTCAACTGTTTTACATTTGTTTTTATCCATAACAAAATATTGCTGCATAATTACCCATTTACAAACAATTTAGCAAGGGCCAATGCGACAAAGCACAGGGCAATTTGCGGCAATAAAAAAGCCACTAACCGTTGGGTTAATGGCTTTTTTGTACATCATATTTCGACATGCTCAATATGACTATTCTGTATGCCTACAAGCTATGAATTTGTCCCGCCAACCTTTAGTTCGCCTTCCAGCCCACCATCCATAGGTTTCCCGGTAACTGCTGCTACACCAATTTTTAATAGCGATACTAGTTGTCCGTCTTTAGTATCCCAGTAGTGTGCTTCCTCAGGCTTTACGCGTAGCAGTATTAAGTTTGGGTCATCTTTTCCTTCCGGAAACCATGCCTTAATAAAGCTATTCCAATAGCGTTCTATGCGTTCCTTATCATACACCTCTTCGGCACGGCCCAATACTGATAAAAAGTGGCTATTGCTTGTTTTTGAATAGATGAGCTGCACTTTAGTATCGGCTTTAATTTGGGCATTTTTGTTGCTGGTGCGCTGGCTAAAAAACCAAATGTTGCCCTCTTCATCCACATCCTGCGTACTCATAGGGCGGGTTTCAATAGGTAAATCGCCCAGCTTGGTGCAAAACATGCATGTATCAACATCTTCTGCTAATTCTTTTAATTTTTTTATGGCTTCAACACCATGTAAATTTTGAACACTTCCCATGATTTCTTATTTTTTGGTTACCATAAGAAAACACCTTTGCAGGGTAAATTTGTTCAGCAATTTTCAAGTTTAAAATCGCCTTTTTTGCTTTTGTTTAATTTTGCGTTTTATATACTAGTAAATACGCCAATATGTTTTAAACAAAAAAATCCCCACAGGCGCAATGCCTGCAGGGATTTTAACCATCTATACCTATGAAAAGATTTTATTAAAAATTAAATGCTACGCAAATGGATTGGGTGTTGGTTTTGTTCCTGTCAAAAACCCAGTCGTTGCGATAGGTAATTTGCGGGGTAATAGCTTTGCCTTTGTATATAGGAAACCAGCCAATGTTGGTAATCATACCTACTGCATTTTGGCTATTGGCTTGTATGCCTTTGTAGTAGCCTACGCCGGTGCCAATAGTAAAGGTGCTTTTAAACAAGGGGTAGTTTTGTTCTAAAATAAGGGGCAGTACCAAGTAATTTTGTTGGCTGTAATTTTCGTTTGATTCAGCTGCTGAACGGTCTTTGCTGGCAACAAAGCCCAGCGGTGCCATATACGATACCTCAACACCGG
>JANOCJ010000062.1:0-2598 GCA_031412115.1 Flavobacteriales bacterium | reverse complement strand
AGCACCAAACCATGTCAACAATGTATACGTTTGAATTTTGGTTGGTAGCGCACGAACTGGGCCACCAATGGTTTGGCGATTATGTTACTTGCGCATCGTGGAGCCATATTTTTGTAAACGAAGCCTTTGCTACGTATTCTGAATACCTGGCATTTGAACACTTTCGCCCGGCACAAGCAAGGTCATTTATGGATGAGTTGCACGACGAAGTGATACCTGATTATGCTACCTACGGTACTGCTTTTTGCGATGACACAACCGACGAAGGTCGCATTTTTAATTATAGTTTAACCTATGCCAAAGGCGGCGCTATTGTCCATTCACTGCGCTTTGAGGTAAATAACGACTCGTTGTTTTTTGCCGCATTAAAACAATACCAGCAGCAAAATGCATACGGCACTGCCACTGCCCAAACACTGAAAGAAGTTTTTGAAAATGTAACAGGGTTAAACCTTACCGATTTTTTTAACCAATGGTACTATGGTGTTGGCTACCCTGAATTTGATGTTGCCTGGAACCAAATTGGCGGACAAACATTTTTATCTGTAACAGAAAATGCAACAGCGCCCAATAGCACCCCTTTCTTCAACACTTCGTTAGAGCTAAAGTTACCATCAGTGCAAGGCGATACTACCATGCGTGTTTTTATTACCCAGCCCAATCAGGTTTTTGTTTTTAATTGGGATAACCCCATTAGCACTATTGTGGTTGACCCAAACCAGTGGATATTAAATACCGTGGGTACTATTACAAAAAATACCGCGTTAACCGATATACCAGCGGTAGAAGATGTACAGGTGAATATTTACCCTGTGCCTACTCAAAATATTGTTGCAATTAGCGCAGCCAAACCTATAACCAATATACGTTTGTTTGATATTTCAGGCAGGGAAATTAGCGAGTTTAATTACAGCAATGCAGGTACTAATTCAACTATTGATTTAACAGCTTATGCAGCCGGTACTTATGTGTTGAATGTATACGTTGCTAATTCATCAACCCCAATACGAAAGTTGGTTGTAAAACAATAGTGGCTTAGCTATTGGTAGCGTTTATTACGCCTTTAATAAACTGTATAGCCCCAAATACTATAGCGCCCCAAAATATAAAGCCAATATTTGATAAGGTAGCCACAGTGCCACCTATGCACCATACTGCTCCCCAAAGCATGTCTTTATTAGCTTGCGCCTTTTTTGCTGATGATACCTGGTTCTCTATATTATCAATTACCAAATTAGCAGCTTCTTCATCCAATCCTCTTTCAATTAAGGCAAGCTTGGTATCGTAACGGTCTTTCTTTTGCACAACCATAAGGCCGGCGGCGTATTCATAAATTTTAGAAGCGTCTTGCTCGGTGTTAGTTGTTTCCATTGCAATTAATTTAAAACCAAATAGGCTGTAATATGCACATTTTTATTTAGATAGCGTTTAGTAATAAAAAAATCCCTGTAGTATTACTACAGGGATTTACATATTTTATTAGAAGTAAATTATTCTACCGTAACCGATTTGGCCAAGTTTCGTGGTTGGTCAACATTACAGCCGCGCATTACTGCTATGTGGTAAGATAATAGTTGCAGTGGAACAACCGATACCAATGGCGATGTTACCTCTTCGGTTTCCGGTATTTCAATTACATAGTCGGCCATTTTGCGCACCTCGGTATCTCCTTCGGTAACAATGGCTATAATAATGCCTTTGCGGGCTTTTACCTCTTGTATATTGCTGATAATTTTTTCGTAGTTGCCTTTGCGGGTAGCAATAACTACAACCGGCATTTGCTCGTCAATCAAGGCAATAGGGCCGTGTTTCATCTCAGCCGCAGGGTAGCCTTCAGCATGTATGTACGATATCTCTTTCAACTTCAAAGCACCCTCTAACGCAACCGGGAAATTAAAGCCACGACCAAGGTAAAGGAAGTTGCGTGCATCTTTAAACTCAGCAGCTAAATAACGTATTTGTTCGTCGGTTTTAAGCGCCCTTTCTACTTTTTCAGGTATCGATATCAGGTCGGTAATAATCTCGCGGTAGCGGCTTTCTGAAATAGCGCCGCGGTTATGTGCAAGCGATAAAGCAATAAGTGTTAAAACAGTAACCTGCGCCGTAAATGCTTTGGTTGATGCTACGCCAATTTCAGGACCTGCGTGGGTGTATGAACCTGCATGCGTAGCGCGTGCAATGCTTGAACCTACTACGTTGCAAATGCCATAAATTAATGCGCCTTTCGATTTAGCTAACTCAATAGCAGCCAAGGTATCAGCCGTCTCGCCCGATTGCGAAATAGCCATTACAATATCGCGCTCGCTTAAAATAGGGTTGCGGTAACGGAATTCAGAAGCATATTCAACCTCAACCGGTATACGGGCAAGGTCTTCAATAAGGTATTCGGCAACCAAACCTGCGTGCCACGATGTGCCACAGGCAACAATAATAATGCGTTTGGCTTTGTTAAAACGGGCATCGTACTCTTGCAAGCCGCCCATGGTAATAGCGCCATCTTCTAAATTAACACGGCCACGCAGGCTGTCTAAAATAGATTTTGGTTGCTCATATATCTCCTTCAACATAAAGTGTTCGTAGCCGCCTTTTTCAATGGCC
>JANOCJ010000061.1:0-2212 GCA_031412115.1 Flavobacteriales bacterium | reverse complement strand
TTATTTTTAAGCGCTTTCAAAAATACATTATTTTTGGCTGAAATGAATCAAAAAAAAGCGATTTCGATTCGTTTTTTAGCATTTTTTTCGCTTTTTTAATCTAAGATATTACCCTTTTTTCATTTTGACGAGTAGGTGAGGGGCTAACTTATAGCGCTATTAGCTTATTATTTATTCGCTTTTAGGGCAATAATGCTGGAAGTATGCTGCAAAAAGCAGGGTTTATGGCAAAAAAAATCCCGGCCTTTACAGACCGGGATTTTTTCTATAATATGTTTTAGCTAATTACTTGGTAACTACAAAACGTTTGGTGATGGTTGTAGCATCAGTTTTGATAGTGTAGAAGTAAACACCGCTATTGAAAGACGCAAGGTCAATAATGTGGGTGTGTTTGCCGGCTTCTTTAACGCCTTCGTTGTATTCTTTAACTAAACGGCCATTAACGTCATATACATTGAAAGTAACGTTAGTAGGTTTTTGTAGTTCGTAGAAGAAACGAGTTGCTTTGTCAGCAGGGTTAGGGAAGCTTTGGCCAATTTTAACGCCTTTGATAAATTCGTTTTCAGTAACACCGGTTACGTTGTAAGTAACGTAAGCCCACATGCTCCAGTTTTGAGCTTCAAACCAACCAGAAGAACCAACAGGGTTACCGTAGCCAATGTTAGCGTTTTTAGTAATGCCCGGGATATTGGGTGGGATACGGGTCCAAGAGTTTGGGTAGTTACTTGGTACGTCAGTACCTTGGCCTGTACCATTGTCTACAGCACCACCAATAACGGTAAAGGTATCAAGTTTGCTACCTACATAACGAATGTTGAAACCGATTTTTTGGTTGTTAGTAGTAGTGTAAGCAGGGGCTTGTGCTAATACAAAAGATGCGCCTGTGCCAATGAAGTTACCACCCGGAGAAAGTGAAGTGTTTGATGAGTCAACTGATGACCAAAGAACAGTGCCTGTTGGTTTCAAAGCCGCATCTAACGTTACAATTTCCATGTAGATTTTGTCGTACGTACCGCTATTGTTCTCATGTGTAAGAATAGCAAACACAGAGTCAATAGTGATAGGGTTGTAATAGTAGTTCCAGAAATTAAGAGTGTTGTCAATATCTGTAGCATCATAATAACCTTGCAATGGGCCTGTTAAGCCAACAGCAGCATAATTAATAGGGTTAACCCTGTCACCTTGTGGGTTGGCGGCAGTGTCAGCGGCTGTGTAGCCAGAGTTCATTGTCCATACAAAGAACAAATCGTCAAAGTTAGCTACGCTGTAATCTACGTAAAAATTCTCAACTGCGCTTGTGCTCTTAGCTGGGCCTGTTACTGATCGGGTTTTCATACCTGAAATATCAACACGTTTAGGTGCTGTATTTAATTTTGGCATGCTTGCCACTTGGGCAGCTGCACCAAGAGTAACAGCGGCTGCAGCAAGAGTAAGATAAATCTTTCTCATTTTTTATTTTTCGTTTTTAAGGTTAGACTTAATGCAAATGTAGAAAAGTTAAGATACGATTGAAAGAAAAACATCATTTTTTTCTAATGTTAGCTTAATATAAGGGGGAACATTATTTAATAACTATCGGTTGGGCATAGCCTTTGTTATCAGCTCCTCGCGCTAGTATATAGTATATGCCGGGGCTTAAATTATGAGTAGCTATTGTTAATGTATTGTTATTAAGTTGCTGATTATAAATTGTTTGCCCTAGTTGGTTTACTATGGTAACCCATTGTGTTTCTCCCTTGGTATTATTGGTTTTTATCGTAAAAAAATCGGCTGCAGGGTTGGGGTAAACGGTAAACATTACTTTACCTACAGAGTTTTCAACAATGCCCGTTTGCATAAAATCTACAATAGGAAAAATGGCAAAATCAACATTTAGGTTCCAGTTTTTAAGCATGGTAAACCACGTAGAGTCAGCCGTTTGCTCCCAAGCTAGTTCTGTACTATCAGCATCGCCATGGGTGGTGGTGTAGCAGGCAACAGTATCGCCGGCGGCAATGCCACTAAAATCAATACCTAGCGCAAAAAGTGTATCAAAAAACTGGGGGGTGTCAAATATAACTACGTTGGCCCCGCTGCTAAATGTGCTTGATGTGTCAAGCAAACCCATATCTATGGTTTTTGACTGTAACACACTGTCGGGCCTTTGTTTAAGTGCTGTTAAACCTTGGCCGGTTATGGCAGTCTTTAAATCGTAAAGGTTTATGGCTAGCTT
>JANOCJ010000060.1:0-3501 GCA_031412115.1 Flavobacteriales bacterium | reverse complement strand
CATAGGGCTGCCGCAGGGCTTTGGGTAGCCAGGGCAATTACCATTGGCAATGCCGTAGCAATGGCTATACCTATGTACGGTATAAGGTTTAGCAAGGCGCTAATAAGGCCTAACAGAATGGCGTATTGCACCCCTATTATTAATAGCCCTACTGAGTTTAGGGTGGCTACAATGGCGGCCTCTATAAGCAAGCCTACCAGGTAGCTTTGTATAAGCGCTTTGGTTTCAACCAGCACATCCGACACTGTTTTGTGGGCACTATTAGGAAAAGCTTTGCCCATAAAATCTAACAGCAAGGGTTTGTAATACAGTATTGTAAAAATGTAAATAGGCAGCAGAATAACAAAAATAAACACACCGCTAACGGTACTAAGGGTTTGCCCTATCATGCCCGATGTGTTTTTGCCTGCTTCGCCTTTTAATGTGGCTATCCACGCAGTAATTTTTGATTTGTCAATATTAAGCACATTGGCAGCCCAATCGGTAACTTGGGCGGTAAGTATTCCAAACTTCTCTTTAAGTAGCGGCAGCGAGTCGCCAAAGCGGCTAGCCTGCCAAACAATAAACCAAACTAAGCCTGCGGTTATTACCAACCCAAATAGCAATGCAATTATAATGGCTATAACACGGTTTACCTTTTTGCGCTGCAAAAAATTTACCAATGGGTTTAGCAGTATAGCTACAATGGTTGAAAATATAATAGGCACCAGTATATCCCGGCCTACATACAGCACAAAAAACAAGGCTATCATGCCCAGTAAAAAGTGCGATAATTTTATATAAAACGGTAGGGGTGTGTTTGTGCTTTGCATAGTTTGTTTTTAGTAGTCCCAGTCTGAGTTTAGTGAATTTTGGTGAATAACACTTTCGTCCCAACTTTGGGTTAGCAAAGCTAAGCTATCTTCGTCGGCTTCAAACCAATGGGGTATGCCGGGTGCAATTGTAACGTCGTAAAACTTGCTAAGCGCCAGGCTGGCATCGGGGCTTTTAAAGGTAATACGGCCCTCCAACACCGTAAATTTAGCGCCAAATTTGGCTACATGCTCATCTAGCCTCATGCCTTTTTTAAAGCCTATAACCAGCACTTTAAAGTGTTTGTCTTTATGCAAAGCTTTAGCTATGGGGTGTTGTGCGCCCTCCATTTCAGCTATCAAATCCGGAATAGTCATAAGGGTCAATTTTTTGGGTTATAATAGGTTAACCGCAAAAAATGCCAAAATGTTTGTAGGGATATTATTGAATAAAACCTTCTTCTCTACTTTTTATTGTTTTAGCGTGTATAAGGAACGCCATAGATTTTGCCTTTTGCATAGCATCCGTAGCCTTTGGGCCATCAAAAAGTTCAGTTACAGTAGCGTCCCAAAGGGTTAGCCAGCGGTCAAAATGCGCCTGCGCCATAGCCGATTTTTTATCCAACGCTATATGGGCTTGCATGGGGTTGCCTTTGTATGCTGCGGTATGCAGCAAAACTCCTTCCCAAAAGTTATACATAATGGGTATATGCACATCCCAACTCAGGTTTACCACCTCGGTAAAAAAGTGGCCAATAATGGTATCAGCCTTTACTTTTATGTAAAAGGTATCTACCAATAGTTCAATATCTGCACGGTTTTCAATATCCTTTTTCATAGGGTAAAGGTAGGTTCAATTACAGGTGTGGAGTATGACAAATGTCATTGTTTTCTCCTGCTACCCTTTTCGTATATTTGTGTTTTAATATTAACCTGCGCCATGTAAGCGTATGATGTTAGTAAACTATGGCTCTTTATAACAAAATTGATAAAAACGTGCTTAAGGAGTGCCTTATGGCCGAGCCTTTTAAGCGTGTTACCCTATCGTTTTACCGCTACGTTATTATTAATAATGTAGACGAAACCCGCGACTTTCTCTATAAAATGTGGGACGAATTAGGTGTATTTGGACGCATTTACATTGCCCGCGAAGGGATAAATGCCCAACTATCAGTTCCTGAAGCTAATTTTGATGCTTTTACCACCCAACTGTATGCGGATGAGCGTTTTACCAACGTTCCGTTTAAAATTGCGGTAGAGGATGATGGAAAATCGTTTTACAAGCTAATTGTGCGTGTAAAAAGCAAAATAGTAGCTGATGGGTTGGCTGATGATACCTTTGACGTAACCAACGTAGGCAAGCACCTTAATGCTGAGGAGTTTAACAAAGCGTTGGAAAACCCTGATGTAGTGGTAGTTGACATGCGCAACCATTACGAAAGCGAGGTAGGCCGGTTTGAGGGCGCCATTTGCCCCGATGCCGACACCTTTAAGCAAGAACTGCCTATGGTGGTTGATATGCTAAAGGACAAAAAAGATGCCCCGGTGGTGATGTATTGCACTGGCGGCATACGTTGTGAGAAGGCCAGTGCCTACCTAAAACACAGTGGTTTTACCAACGTAAGCCAGCTATATGGCGGCATTATTGAGTATGCCCGCGAGGTAAAAAACAACGGGCTGGAGAATAAATTTCACGGTAAGAACTTTGTGTTTGACGAGCGTTTGGGCGAGCGTATAAGCGACGAAATCATCAGTAAATGCCACCAATGCGGCAAACCCTGCGACGACCATACCAACTGCGCCAACTTTGAATGCCATTTGTTGTTTATACAATGTGAGGAATGCGCTAAAGAATACCAAGGCTGTTGCAGTGCCGAATGCAAAGAAGTTATTAATTTGCCCATTGATGAGCAACGGAAAATTCGCAAAGGCAAAGAAAAGCCCGGCGACCAACGCAACATTTACAAAAAAGGACGCTTGCGCCCTAAACTGAACGAAATGGTTTTTAACCAGAAATAAAAGAGAAAAATATGCCTATCTACCATAAACTGGGGAAGTTTCCTGAAAAGCGCCATACGGTGTTTCAAAGCCCCGAAGGAAAGCATTATTACGAACAGCTATTTGGCACCGAAGGGTTTTCGGGCATGTCGGCCTTAACCTACCATGTGCACCGCCCTACGCAGGTTAAAGAGATTTTAAAGTCGGTAGATGTAAAGCCCAAAATAGCTATTGAGGCTAATATAAAAGCCTTGCTGCTAAAGGGTTTTGAGCTGAAGGCCGAAGATGACTTTTTAGACAGCCGCAAAGCCCTAATGGTGAATAGCGATGTGGTATTAGGCCTTGCCGCCCCGCGCAAATCGGTTAAAGATTATTTCTACAAAAATGCCGATGCTGATGAGATGCTTTTCATCCACAAAGGCAGTGGCAGGCTTCGTACCTTTATGGGCACTATTCCTTTTGAATATGGCGATTACCTTATCATCCCCCGAGGCATGATATACCAAATGGAGTTTGATACCGAAGATAATCGCTTGTTGTTTCTTGAATCGTATTCCCCCATTTATACCCCCAAACGCTACCGCAACCATTTTGGGCAGTTGCTAGAGCATTCGCCCTTTTGTGAGCGCGACCTTAAGCTGCCGCAAGATTTGGAAACCCACGATGAAAAAGGCGACTTTTTGATGAAGGTGAAAAAGCAGGGTATGTTGCA
>JANOCJ010000059.1:0-7971 GCA_031412115.1 Flavobacteriales bacterium | reverse complement strand
TCTTTTTCAAGATGGCTGCTGCGGCTAACAAGCCACCCATCATAGCGCCACCAAAGCCTACGGTTACTACATCCTGACCTGATAAAAACAAGCCTTTGATAGGAGTTTGAGGCTTAAGCCAGTCTTGTCTAAAACGTTCGGGTGTGTGGGTTAGGCCATATATTTCGCCTTGTTTGTAGCGGCTAAAATGCTTGGTAGATAGGGGAGAAGAAAGCTCCATAAAATCAATCTTACCTTCCAGTTGCGGGGCGTGTTTGTATAAAACACTAAGCAAGCGTTGGGTTAATTTTTCTTTCATGGCCTCATACTCCTCACCGCGGTGGTGCCAGCGCGTTCCGTCCCATTTTTCAAACCACGCCCAAGGCGCAAAGCTCACAATCTCAACCGTTGCCTTGCCGGGGTATTCAACCTCAAAGGCAGGGTTTTTAGCTGATGGAAATGAGATATAAGCCACAGGCAATTCAGCCTCGGGGTTCTTAGCGTATTCGCTAATGGTTTTATCGTAATCGTTATTTGGGTATACCCAATAGTTAGCGCCGTGTATGCCTAATTCTTTAGCCGTATGTTTCAGGCCGATGTATAATGATACGTGTGATAGCGAAGGTTCTATCTTACCTAGATTATTTAACAAGCTTTGTTTGCCTGAATAGCTATCGGGAACCAAATCTTGAAAGGTAATTTGCGCACCGGCATTGCTAATAATAATAGGCGCTTCAAATACATTGTCGTCATCCATTTTTACGCCATAAGCACGTCCATCTTTTATCAAAATCTCTTTAACCGATGCGCCGGTATAGATAGCGCCACCGCCTGCTTCAATTACCTTCTCAACCGTAGCGGCAATAATGCTGCTGCCACCCAACGGGTAGGCCCCACCACGGAAATAATGCTTGGCAACGGTTGCGTGTATGGCAAAGCTGCTCTCGGCAGGGGCAAGGCCATAATCGCCAAACTGGGCGGTAAGTACAGCCTTTAGTTCGGGGTTATCGGTAATCTCGTCCAGTACCTCTTTGGTTGTCCTGTCCGACCATTTTAGGAATGGCGTTTTCATTTTATTGCCGATAAAGAACTTAACAAACGGCGGCAAAACCTTCTGCATAAAATAAGGTCCAACGGTTTTGGTAAAGCTCATTACAGCATCAAAGTACTTATCAATAGCGGCTTGGTCGTTAGGAAAATACCCCTTTAGCGCAGCAATTAAATTATCTTTCCCTGCGGGAAAGTCGTAGGTTTTATCAGCAATAACAATACGGTCGTAAACATGCGGCATTTCGGCCCACATCATTTTTCCGTTTGATATATAGCTGCAAATACGCGCTAAGGCACTTTTGGGGTTATGTACCTCGCCAATGTAATGGATACCAACATCCCATTCATAATCTTTACGTTTAAAAACGTGTGTAAAGCCGCCTGCGGTATAGTGCTGTTCCAGTATCAATACCTTTTTGCCGGCCTCTTTGGTTAGCGCAGCAGCAGCGGTTAGCGCGCCAATGCCTGAACCGATGATGATTACATCGGGTTTGAAATTAGGTTTCTCGCGTTTATAATTATGGCCTACTTTTTCCATTGTTCAGTTTTATTTACATTACAAAAATGAATATTATTGCTGAGGATAAAATTGACTTATGTCACAATCGAACATGTTTGAGCATTATCAAAAAGCGGTACAACGCATTGCGCCCATTATTACCGATGCCGACTGTGAAATGTTTATCCCTTACCTTAAAGTTAAGCAATATACCAAAGGTGAGTTTTTTGTGGCAGAAGGGCAAATAAGTAATGAGATTGGCTTTATCAATAACGGCTCGTTCCGTATTTATTATTTGCTGGATGGCAAGGAGGTAAACACCAATTTTTTTTTCGAGAATGATTTTGTGGTAGACTATCAAAGCTTCCTTTTGCAGCGACCATCTAAATACTATATACAGGCATTAGAAAACTGCGAGGTGATAACATTTACCAGCGATGCCTTGCATAGCGCCTACAACACATCGCACAGCTGGGAACGTTTTGGGCGTATTATAGCTGAAAAACTTTTTATTGATGCCAGCGACCGTGGCGAAGAATTCCTTTTTCTAACCGGAGAACAACGCTACAAAAACCTATTGAAGAAAAGCCCTAAGATATTTGAGCGTGTGCCGCTGTATCATATAGCATCGTACTTAGGTATTGAAAGAGAATCGTTGAGCCGTTTGCGACGTAAAATATTGAAAGGCTAACGATTGTAACATACATCAATTTTATTGCCGCTTAAGGGTTTCAATTTTGTACTATCAAATTGAAACACCATGACAAACGAAACAAAAAAAACAGCAGGGTTTATTATCCTAACCGTTCCAACCATTGTATATGGCGGTTATTTTCTGCTTACCCTGCTTTGCGGCCAGCACGACGATATGGCTTTGACCGATTTTCAAAAAGCCATGTTTCGCGCAGGCCATGCCCATGCGGGTGTGCTAGTTATCTTATCGTTAGTGGGGCTATTGTATGTTGATGGAACTGCACTAAGCAACCTGTGGAAATGGGTAGCCAGAATTACCTTGCCTACAGCAGCAATACTTATTAGCGGTGGCTTTTTTGCGGCAGCATCAGGGCCGGGACTTACCCAACCCAATGGCTTAATAGCTATTTTGTATGTGGGTATTGTTGTATTTGTAACAGGGTTAATTACCCTTGGAGTAGGTTTGGTACGTAGTAAGGACTAAAACCAGCTCTTACCCTCTTTCCCAATAAACAACCCATCCTCACGAACTTCTGTTTTATAGAGTTTAACCGCAGGGCCGCCGCACGTTTTTTCGTAGCCTGTTTCTAAATCAAATTTATAGCGATGGTAAGGGCAGATGAAGCAATTGTCAGGCTCGGCCCAGCCCTCAATTAAAGGGGCCTTGGCATGGGGACAAAATTCTTCTATACCGTAAAAACCTTTATCGGTACGGACTAGTAATACTATCTCTTCGCCTAAATCAACCTTTACCGGCTTGTTTAAGGGCAGCACTTCGTTGGCCTTTTCTACCGAAGAAAAAACCTTAAACCAGCGTATATTTTTTTTGTCAAACATTTTTTAGTTCCCGGTTGCCAGTTCCCGGTTCTCAGTATAATTTCTTGTCAAACAATTTTATAAGCCCCTCTCTTTTAGGAGAGGGGTGTGGGGTGAGGTTTAATTTGATTGTTGCAAGGGAGAAAATACCTGCAATGCCCTATGCTTCATCTCAAAGCGGAAAGGAGTTGTGCCCAGCACCTCACCGTCGGTTTCTACTTTAACACCGGGGTTTGAAGTAATGGTAATTTTTTCAGCCTTAAACATACGGGATTCTTTAAGCTTACCAACTGTTCCGTTATATAACATGCCAACACTGGCAGCCACTTTTAGGCGCGATATTTTGGTAAAAGCTGTAATATCAAACATGCCATCATCGGGTATAGCATCGGGGTTGGGCATCATGCCACCGCCGTTGTAGCGGCAAATGGCTATGCTGCCGTTAAATATTTCTTCGTCAAGCAAAGTGCCATTTTCCGAGGCTATTTTAATCTGCGTGTTTTTGTAAGAGAATAAGCACTTAAAAATACCCCATTGGTAATACATTTTACCCATGTTACCTTTGCCTTGCAGGCCGGTAGTATTTTCGGTAACGTAGGCATCGTAGGCAAAGCCGGCTATGTTTACAAAGTAGCGGTGCTTTTCAGCGCCTTTTTCCTGGTAAAACACCTTGCCCACATCTTGCCTAAAGGTTTTGCCGCTTTTAATAATATCAATGCATTGGTTAAAGTCGGCGGGTATTTTGGTAGTGCGGCCCCAATCGTTGCCCGTGCCAACTGATATTAAGCCCACCTTTATTTCGGTTGGTATAACAGCGGTTTGGTCAAGTACCGCATTGGCCGTTTCATTTAGCGACCCATCGCCGCCCACTATTAAAATATTGCGATAGCCCTGGCTAATTGCATCTTGCACAATTTGGTAGGCATGAAAAGCATGTTCAGTAAATTTATGGGTATAGTTAAAATTATCTGCTTTAAGCCTGGCCTCAATTTTGGGCCATAGTTTCAGGCTGCGCCCGCCGCCCGACTTGGGGTTTACTACTATAAAATATCGTTCTGCCATAAGTGTATAAAGGTGCAATAATAAGAAAATTAGCCAACTTCAATTCTCTGATGGTTATCAGCTACTTAAAAACGATTGTTTTATACCTTTACCCTATGAAAGATAAAGTTGCCCATCTGCGTGAGGATTACGATAAAGATACCCTTGATATTAAAGACCTTAACCCAAACCCTATTGTGCAGTTTGAGTATTGGTTTGATGAGGCTTTAGGCGCTAATGTGCCCGAGGCTCATGCCTTTATGGTATCAACCGTTAATGCAGCGGGCAAACCGTCGGCGCGTATAGTGCTGTTGCGCAATGCCGATGAGCGGGGCTTTACTTTTTTTACCAATTACAACAGCCGCAAAGGGCACGATATTAAGGCTAACCCCCATGCCAGCGCCAGCTTTTTTTGGCAGCAACTGCAACGCCAGGTTAGGGTAGAGGGCATTATTGAAAAGGTAGAGGCCGCCGAGAGCGATGCCTATTTTGCCAGCCGCCCCCGCGAAAGCCAGATTGGTGCCATAGCATCGGCCCAAAGCGAGCCGCTGCAAAGCCGCGAAGCACTTGAGCACCGCGTAGCCGACCTTACCCAGCAATACGAAGGGCAAACCATACCCCGCCCGGAACATTGGGGAGGCTACCGCATAAAGCCCACCGCTATTGAGTTTTGGCAAGGCCGCGCCAGCCGCCTGCACGACAGATTTTTGTATACCTTGGAGGGAACTAAATGGGGAATTACTAGATTGAACCCGTAATGAAAATTTTTCTTAGCACTTTTCTTGCTTTGTTATTATTTGCCTGTTCTAATACAAAGGAAGAGACAAGTAAATCTTTATTACCAGATGAAGAAAAGCGTAGAATATTTTATGCTATTGCCGATACAACTAAAAACGCACGCGTTATTAGGCTTAAAAGGTTTTACGACTTTTACAAAGAATACTATCCGAACAATATTGGAGCATACGCAAACTATAAAGATGCAGCAGCTATTTATTACTCTTTAAATGAAGAGCTAATAAATCCCGAATCTCACAAAATAGATTGT
The DNA here is from genome assembly GCA_031412115.1 of Flavobacteriales bacterium. Lineage (GTDB taxonomy): Bacteria > Bacteroidota > Bacteroidia > CAMBQF01 > CAMBQF01 > CAMBQF01. The sequence goes on along the minus strand of JANOCJ010000059.1, from coordinate 2,845 downwards.
TCAAGGCAGTGGATGCGTTGTTTAATAATGCATCCGTTCGATAATTTCCCCAAATTAATTTCGCTCGAAAAAAAAGGAGAACACTATTTGCTAAAGACAAAAGTAGATAGTACTATTTTTAACTTAGATTATAATTTCCGCTTTTCCGGTGAAGAATCCAGCAGGGAAATAGATGCTAACATGGCTATAGGTGTTTTCCATTACATCAAGTCATTAGGGATATTATCAGACACTACAAAATATGGCAGGGCATCAGTCCTTGATGGATCGAGCTATTATTTTGAATCTATAATAGATGGAGAATATATCAAAATTAATTTATTTGATGGATACATAGCTTTAGAGCGAAGAAATCCTGAAAGCAAAAATCGATTTTTGTTTATGATGAAGATATGCAATGCTTTGTATGATAGTAGTGCAATTGGTAAGCGCGAAATATTTGAAAGGGAAGAATATTGTAAACTACATCCTGATGAATGTCCCTAGCTTAAGGAATAGCCATATACTTATGCGTTTGCAGTGATATTTGCCATTGCGGGTGCGCTTTTACATAGTCTACAATCAGCGGCAGCATATCTTTTTCTTTACCCCATTCGGGTTGCAGGTAAAGCTTGCAGTTGGTGGGTACCAGTTTTTCGTGCTGCTCGGCCCAGGCAAAGTCACTTTTATTAAATACCACAATTTTAAGTTCGTCAGCTTTGGCCAACACTTCGGGCAAGGGGGCTTTAAACTTTTTGGGCGATAAGCATACCCAGTCAAACGTTCCGCTAAAAGGAGATGAGCCCGAGGTTTCAATCCACACCTTCAACCCGGCATTTTTCAGCTCTTGGGTAAGGTAGGTAAGGTCGTGCATTAACGGTTCGCCACCGGTAATAACCACGTTGGGGCTTTGGGTTGCTTTAATCAGTTTAACCATATCAGCCACAGCCACTTTGGGGTGAGAATCAGCATCCCAGCTTTCCTTTACATCGCACCAAACGCAGCCCACATCGCAACCACCCAGGCGCAAAAAATACGCTGCCTGCCCGGTATTGGCGCCCTCGCCCTGTATGGTATAAAAATGCTCCATTAAGGGTAAAATGGTAGTTGGTACTTCTGTAACATTCATAACACAAAATTAGGTTATAGTATAGTACCTTTGATGCGAAATATGAAGAAGATGGACACAAATACTATTATTATACTGCTAAGCATTGGCTTAGTGGCAGGGTTTATAAGCGGCTTGGTGGGCGTTGGCGGCGGCGTTATTATAGTGCCTGCGCTGGTTTATTTTATTGGCATGTCGCAGGCTAGCGCCCAAGGCACCAGCCTGGCATTGTTCTGCATACCTATATCGTTTGCATTGGCGGCCTACAATTACCACCAAACGGGCAATATAAACTGGACCTATTCGTTAATTATGCTGGTAACCTTTGTAGCGGGCGGCTTTTTAGGTTCAAAACTAGCCGTAAACATTGACCAAAACATTGTAAAAAAGATATTTGGCGTGTTTTTATTATTAGTCGCCATTAAATTAATAAGTGGCAAGTAGTCAATACTATACCTTATTATTTTGTAAACCCATTAAACCCTTAGTACAAGATATTGTCAAACCCAACTGAACAGCAAAAATTAACATACTTTTATGAAAACTTCAAAAATAACCGGTTTATTAGCTATAGCAACCCTAGCGCTGGCAATAAGCTTTACAGCATGTAAAAAAGATAAAGACGACCCGGGTACTGATTTAAAAGTGGCTAATGATAATGCCAAAGTACAATCGGACATGGACCAAGCATTGAATGAGGTAAACGATGCTTTTTCTAAAAGCAGCTTATCTATGAAAGTAGCTTCGCCTGATGGTGTTCAGGCCGGTTGGACAGGCCCTTGCGGTGCATCAGCAGACACTACCCTATTAACATCAGACAAACAGGTTACTTTTGTATTTGATGGCACTACAAGCTGCAACAACCGCACCCGGTCAGGCGTAATTGTGGCCAAATTGGTTAATGGCAACCGTTGGCAAGACCAAGGCGCCATACTAAAAATCACCTTTGATAATTTTAGCGTTAATTACCTGTCTACCAGCTTATCATTTACCTATAACGGAAGCAAAACTATAACCAATGTAAACGGTGGTTTGGTGCGCAATTTAGGTCAAGGCTCAGGTTCGGTAGTGCATAAAGTACGTGGCAATATTACCGTTACGTTTGATGATGGTAGCGAGCGCAATTGGTGGGTGGCCCGCCGCAATACCTACGATTTTAACGGTGGCACGCCAAGCTTTACATCGGCAGGAGATACTACCATTGCCGATAGCGACTCATTAGTATCCATTATGAAGGTGGCAATGGGCGGTATAAACCGTTTTGGCAACACCTTTTTGCTGCGTGCCCCTTTTGATATTGTAAGCAACGCGGCTTGCGGTTGGGATAGGCCTGTAAATGGCCAACGTATACATTATGCTAATAACCGTAAAGTAACTATCACTTTTGGGGTAGACCAACTAGGTAATAGCGCCGGTGGCGGTTGTGCCTACGGTTTTAAAATTGAGTGGCTTCGCTACAATGGCCAAGTTGGCTCGGCAGTAATAGCCTATTAAGTATTTAGTAGTTAGCAAATAGTTTGCAAAGCGCCCCTGACAGCATCGTCAGGGGCGCTTTGTTTTTATACCTTTGTAATTGAAAGGATATTTTTATGGCAGCGCCGCTGGCCGAAAGGCTTCGCCCACATACGTTTGATGAGTACTTAGGCCAAAAACACCTTATTGGCCCCAATGCGGCATTGCGCCGTATGATTGAGAGCGGGCAAAGCCCCTCTATTATACTTTGGGGGCCACCGGGTGTGGGCAAAACTACGTTGGCTT
>JANOCJ010000058.1:0-17160 GCA_031412115.1 Flavobacteriales bacterium | reverse complement strand
CCTGCAGGGCCTTGTAAGCCAATAGCACCGTCAAAACCTGTAGCACCCGTTGGGCCAACATCGCCTTGCGGTCCTTGCGGGCCATCGTTACCCGGTAAGCCTTGTGGGCCATCAGCACCATCAGCACCTACGGGGCCTTGCGGGCCTATTGGGCCAACTGCACCATCAGCACCATCGGCACCGGCAGGGCCTTGCGGACCGTCGGGGCCAACTGCACCATCATTACCGGTTGCGCCGGGCAAGCCTTGTGCGCCTTCGGCACCATCGGCACCGGCAGGGCCTGTTGGGCCTTGTGCGCCTGTATCGCCTTGTGGGCCTTGTACACCAATTAAGCCGGGTTCGCCGGTAGGGCCAATAGGACCTTGCGGGCCTATAGCACCATCGTTACCATCGGCACCGTTATTTCCTGTTGGGCCTGCTGGGCCTTGTAAACCATTAACACCGGTAGGGCCTTGTGCGCCGGTATCGCCAATAGGGCCTTGTTGGCCTGTAACACCTTGTGCGCCTGTATTGCCTTGTTGGCCTGTTGGGCCTTGTAAGCCTATAGTGCCGGGTGTGCCGGTAGCACCGGTAGGGCCTTGTAAACCTACTAAACCTTGCTCGCCTTGTGGGCCTATAGGGCCTTGCTGGCCTGTTGCGCCTTGTAAGCCCTGAGGGCCTTGTATGCCTACACCTGCCGGGCCTTGTGGGCCTGTAGCGCCGGGTATGCCTTGTGGGCCTGTAGCGCCTGTATTACCTTGAAAACCGTTAGCGCCCGTAGGGCCTGTAGGTCCTTGTTCGCCCTGTATACCTTGAAAACCTGTTGGGCCTTGGGTGCCGTTAATACCGGCTATACCCGCAGGGCCTGTTGGGCCGGCAGGGCCAACGTTGCCGCTGCCTGCGTATAATGCGTAAGGAACGCTGATAAGCTCAGAAGTTCCGGCTACGCTATAGTTACTGCCCCCTGTAGGGTCAATTTCTGTTTTAATAAACTTACTGCCTGCGCCCCATGCAATGCCGCTAAATACACTGCTAAGCACTGTTCCGTCGCCAACCTTTAGGGTAAATAAGCCAAAAGGGTTGGTGGTTACGGTTTGGGTTTCCTGGTAAACAACCGGGCCGCCTTGCGAACCATCTAAAATACTAAGCCGTACACCAATACTTTGGTTAACCAACTCGGTGCCGCTACTATTACGGGCTACCGCCTGATAATTGAATTTTTGCGGGGCTTGTGCGCTAACGCTTAACGTAGCTACAACAGCAAAAAGCAGTAAAAGCTTTTTCATTTGATATTATTTTAGTGATGGTGCTAAAGTATACTGTTTAACCTGCTGTAATTTTAAGCCAACAACAAGTTATTAAGGTTTTAAAGGTTGATAACCCTAAAATGGCCGAACAAGTTAGTTATCAGTAAGTTTCGTTTTTTATTGGAAACTGACTTGCTTCTATCTGAGTTATAAGGTGTAAATACCCACCAAATAAAAAAGGCCACCATAGGGCAGCCTTTATATTAAAAAAAGAATGTGCTTTATTTTTTAGGATTGCCCGTTTTTGTTGCAGGGGCAGCTACAGCATTTACAGGCTTAGTATCGGCCTGTGTTGGGGTATTGCTTTTTGTAGTAGTTGATGATAAGCCCGAAACAGCAGGTGTTTGAGTAACCGTTTGGTTTGCCGTTTGTTTAGCGCCTGTATGCTTACCTGCCAAACCTTGTTTGGCCCCGGTAGTTGGTTCTTGCGCTTGTGCAGTTAATATGCATGCACAAAACAATGCAGTAGTTAAAATAATTTTTTTCATAGTTAGCGGCTTATTGCACAAATGCAGTTAAAGTACCATGTTGTGCGGGTTGCGTGGTTGGGTTAATTGCCATGCCGGCAGTGCCAATCAATGCAGAGCAGCGGTATTGTACCGTAATGGTGTTTACTGCGTTAGCATTTACGGTTACTTTTTTGGCATAGCCTGCGCTCCATGTTGTTATGGTTCCGGTTACGTCATCCATAGTCGATACTTTTTCCATTGTACCACCGGCGGGTGTGCCGTTAACTAATATTTGAAACTCAACAAACGACATGGTTCCCCCGGGGTTATCAATAAACCCATTGCCTGATGCACTAAATTGAATGTATGCTGAGGTTTGTGTTGGGGTAAACGTAATACTAAGGGCCGGTATAGTAGTAAAACTAGCTGCCAAAAATGTTGCATTGGCTGTAAGCGATGCTGATACAATATTTACACCGCCTGCACCTGCGGGGCCTGTTGGGCCTGTAGTGCCTACACCGGTAGCGCCGGGGGCTCCTGTTGGACCGGTTGGGCCGGTAAGGCCGTTAGCGCCTGTGCCACCCGTTACGCCGGTAGTACCATTGGCTCCTGTTGGGCCTTGTGGGCCTGTTAGGCCTGTAGCGCCATTAGCGCCTGTGCCGCCGGTAACACCGGTAGGGCCAATATCGCCCGTAGGGCCGGTAACACCATTGCTGCCGGTAGGGCCTGTTGGGCCTTGCGCGCCCGGTATGCCTACACCGTTGCCAGTTGGGCCAATAGGGCCTGTTGGGCCTGTTGGGCCGGCAACACCTGCGCCTGTTGGGCCGGTTGCGCCCGGAGCGCCAGCTACGCCATTGTTACCCGTAGGGCCTGTTGGGCCTGCGGTGCCTACCCCTGTTGGCCCGGTAACACCACCACTGCCTGTATTGGCTGCGTATAATGCGTAGGGTACAGACCATAGCTGGGTAGTACCCATATCAATATAGCCCGAACCTTGGTCGGCTTCTATTTTAACAAAATATTCTGATGTACCCCAGGGAACAGCGGTAAGCGTGTTATAGGTGCCGGTAACAAAAGTGCCCTGGCCAATTACAGCAGTAAATAAGCCAAAACCGTTGGTTGTAACGCCATGCGTTTCTTGAAACAAGGCCGAACCGCCTATGCTGTTTAATAACGATATACGGATAGTAAGCGTTGTATTGGGCAAAACCGCACCTGTGTTGTTGCGGGCTATTGCCTGGTAATTTATGCCCGCCGGCGGGGCCACCTGTGCCACCACATTGCCACCACACACAACCATTACGGCTAATAATAATGAGAGAAGTTGTTTCATTAGTTTAATTTTTATGAGTAGGTAACAAATATAAAAAGGTATTTTAACAATTAGGTAATAATGTTGTGAGAATAAAAAATCCCCCAAACGTTGCCGCCGGGGGGGATTTTTTTTGTTAATAATCTATTTTACTTGCCCCGTATTAACTATGGGCAGGTAATAGCTGTAGCTGATACTACACCCGCGTTGCTAATAGAAAGCCTCCAGCAACTACCATTTGGCGATTTCATAACAACGCCATTGCCAACGGTATCAAGATATACATCGCCACCCGATACCTGCACTAAAGCAGTGGGTGCATCAACGCCAAAGCCAGAGTTGCCGTTTTTAAGTATGGTTAATGCGTTTTTGGGTGTTATCACATTTCCGACACCTACTACAAAAGCCCTGTCAACAGGCCATAAAAAATTAGTACCGGTTGGCGTATAGTCTGTATTGTAAGAACCAACTACCACTTCGGCAAGCGATTTTGCCGTTGTATGGTAACCCATTGCGGTTGAAAAATCGCCACTGGCGGTATTGTTGCTACCCATAGCAGTGGCCCCTTGCGCACTGGCGGTTGACAAATAGCCTATAGCCACAGAGTTATCTTCGCTGGCCACTGTTTGCGAGCCTAATGCTATAGATGAATAACCGCTGGCTAAGGTGTTGCTACCCATAGCTAACGACCTGTCTCCACTGGCAGTTGTACTCTCGCCCATAGCCGTAGCACTTGAGCCGCTGGCATTTGTAAAGCGCCCCATAGCAAGAGAATATGTTCCATTAGTAGTTGTTTGATAGCCCATTGCAGTACTATAATCGGCCAATGCAAAGGTATTATAGCCCATTGCTACTGCGCCGGTGGCAAATGCTTTTGCGCCATTACCAAATGCAGCCGCATAATCTGATGCTGCGATAGAGGATTGCCCCATTGCTATTGATGCTACACCGCTTGCCGTTGTGTTATAACCCGCAGCAAAAGAGTAGTTGCCTATGCTGCCATCATCCCAATATCCGGCATTAACCCCACCTGCGCGGAAAGCCGCTTTATTAGGGTACCACATAGCACGCACACCGGCACCGCTGGCTGGTAGTGTGCCGCTGCCTAATGTGCCGGTGGCTAAAAAGCCATCAACACCGTTAATGGTAACAGCGCCTGCATCAGCAGTAATGGTGCGCCCTGCACCTGCTCCACCAAAATCGTAAGCGGTATCTAAAGTGCCACCACCTGCACCTGTAGGTCCTGTTGGGCCTGTGGGGCCGGCGGCACCATCAGCGCCATCAATCCCATCAGCACCGGCAGGGCCTGTAGCCCCATCAATACCATCAACACCGGCTGGGCCGGTTGGACCGACAAGACCCGGTTGCCATGTGGCATTACCGTTAGCATCTGATGTAAGTACATAGCCATTGCTTGCGCCGTTTTCAAAACGTATAGTGCCTGTGCTTCCTATATGGATAGTTGCGGTAGGGTTTTCTATAGCACCAAAGCCTAAGTTGCCGTTTTTAAGCACGGTAATAGCGTTTTTACGATTAGCATCGTCATCACCAATACCTATTGAAAATACCCTGTCAGCAGCATCAAGACCTTCTGTATTATTGGCAGAATAATTTGTATTAAAAGCGCCAATTGCAACCTCGCTATACGATGGGGCTACAGTATATGTGCCCATTGTAAATGATACCTGGCCCGATGCGGTAGTTGTATTACCCGATGCAGTAGCTAAAAAAGCTGTAGCCTGCGTGCTACGGCCAAAGGCAGTAGTACCTAAATTACTTGCATTGGTTTGGAAACCCCACGCAGTAGCGTTTCCGCCATTGGCCTGTGTACTTTCGCCCCAAGCGGTGCTATAAGGTTCTGTTGCTGCAGTGCTACTGCCCCAAGTTGTTGCACCCTCGCCGCTGGCCGTTGTAGCATTGCCCATAGCTGTTGAAAATTCTCCGCTGGCTGTTGTTAAAACACCCAAGGCTATTGAGTTGTCGCCACTGGCTGTTGATACATTACCCATAGCAGTGGCATGCGTTCCGCTGGCGGTTGTTAAAACACCAAGAGATGTAGAGTATATTCCGCTAGCTATTGTTTGATAACCCATAGCAGTTGAAGCGATTCCGCTGGCCGCTGTGCCGTTGCCTGTAGCTATAGAGGCTTCGCCGCTGGCGGTAGTGTTAGTGCCCATAGCGGTAGATTTAGAACCGCTGGCGGTTGTAAAATCGCCCATGGCAGTAGATTTAAACCCGCTGGCCAATGTTACGCCACCAAAAGCAGTTGAAGAAAAACCACTGGCCGTATTAAATACACCTGCAGCAAATGCAGCATCGCCGGTAGCAGTATTTAACAGGCCAACTGTAGCTGTAAAATTACCGGTTGAATTGTTGTTAGAACCTGCGGCAAAAGAACTTTCGCCCATAGCATTGTTATATGTGCCTATAGCTGCTGAGCCATACCCTTTGGCCATAACATTATAGCCTGCGGCAAAAGAGTAATCGCCTATACTATCAGTATCCCATTGGGTATTATCAACACTGCCAACCCTAAAAGCGCTTTTGGCAGGGTACCACATCATCCTGTCTCCGGCACCACTTGCCGGAATATTGCCACTACCATATGTTCCGGTAGCTAAAAAGCCATCAACGCCATTAATCTCAACAGCACCGTTATCGGCTGTAATGGTGCGTCCTGCACCTGCACCGCCAAAGTTGTAAGCATCGTTTAAAGTACCTGTAGTATCAGCAGCAGGCATAGCTGCCGGTTGCCATGTGCCGTTACCAACAGCATCTGATGTTAATATATACGTATCGGCAGCGCCATTTTCCATACGGAAGGTGCTGGTATCGCTTAAATGGATAGTAGCTGTTGGTACATCAATACCAAAACCTACTTTGCCATTTTTAAGTACGGTTAGTGCATTGCTACGGTTGCTATTGTCTGCGCCGTTGCCTATAGAAAATACGCGGTCGTTAGCATCGTGCCATACTATATTGTTGGCAGTGTACAATGAGTTAAAATGACCAATTACAACTTCAGCATACGAAGGAGCAAAGGTACCAAAGCCCATTGAATACGAAGCCGCGCCCGATGCTGTTGTAATCATACCGCTAGCGGTTGCATTGTTTCCGCTAGCATTAGTAAATTGGCCCATTGTGGTTGAAGAATTTCCGCCGGCACTAGTTACGTAACCCATTGCAGTCGAATTTTCTCCGCTGGCAATTGTATTTTCACCCATTGCTACCGATTGTAGGTTGCTGGCAGTGCTGCCGGAGCCCATAGCAGTTGAGTTTTTTCCGCTGGCGGTAGTGCCACCGCCATTGGCAGTTGCATTTTCTCCGCTGGCGGTTGTGCCGTTACCTGTTGCGGTAGAAAGGTCTCCACCGGCAGTAGTGCCCAAGCCTGTAGCTACGGCATAGCTGCCTGTGGCGATATTGCTGCTTCCGCCCACTATAAATGGCCCTTGTACATGCAGCTTAGCATTTGGAGATGATGTGCCAACGCCTACATTATCGCCGGCGTTATATATATTATTATTATCAGTTACCCATTCCGTACCATTCCAAAAAGTGGTGTTGCCTTCGGCTGTGCCGTCAGGTAACATACCTGTAGAGCCGGTATTACCAGTTGGGCCTGTTGGCCCGGTATCTCCCGTAGCACCATCTACTCCATTAGTTCCGGGAGCTCCGGCTGGGCCAGGGGCACCGTCAGTACCATTTGCGCCGGTTGCGCCAACGTCTCCTTGCGGGCCTATTGGGCCTTCGGGACCTATATCTCCTGTAAGTCCTTGCGGACCTTCGTTGCCTTGGTCACCTTGTGGGCCTGTAGGTCCAATATCACCTGTTAAACCAGTGTTACCTGTAGGTCCTTGTGGGCCTTCGTTACCTTGGTCTCCTTGTGGACCTGTAGGTCCAATATCACCTGTTAAACCAATATCACCTGTAGGTCTTGCGGACCTTCATTACCTTGAATACCTTGGTCGCCTTGCGGGCCTTGAATACCGTCAGCGCCAGTTGGTCCTTGCGGGCCAACATCTCCTTGTGGGCCTGTCGGTCCAACTAAATTTATAGTAGATTCCCAATGGGCGTATCCGTCTGCATCAGAAGTTAAAACGTAACCATTGTTTTCTGTACCATCTTTAATACGTACACCGCCACCAACAACATCTAATTTTGCTGTGGGGGTTGCTGTGCCAATACCAATGCTGTCGCCGGTGTTGGTTATAGCATTATCAATTATCCATGTTGTGCCATTCCAATAAGCCGTTTGGCCGGGGGCAGTACCATCAGGCAATAAGCCTGTAGCACCGGTAGCACCGTCAACACCGGGGTTTCCCTGAGGGCCTTGCGGGCCTTGGTCGCCGGTAGGTCCTACCGCACCATCAATACCTATTGGGCCTTGTAAACCTTCAGCACCATCGGCACCGGTAGCCCCTTGCGGGCCAATATCGCCTTGCGGGCCTTGTAGGCCATCGTTACCGGGTAAGCCTTGTGGGCCAATATCGCCTTGCAGACCCATTGGGCCTGTATCGCCTTGCGGGCCAACATCGCCTTGTGGTCCTTGAATACCATCAGCGCCAGCCGGGCCTGTTGGACCATCAATACCTTGCAAACCTGTAGCGCCGGGTAAGCCTTGTAGGCCTTCGGCGCCATCAGCACCTGCGGGTCCTTGCGGGCCTGTAGCACCAATATCGCCCTGTGGGCCTTGTATACCAATTAAACCATCGGCACCGGTAGGTCCTTGCGGGCCAACGTTACCTTGTGGGCCTATAGGGCCTTCAGGTCCTATAGCTCCTTGCGGGCCTTGAACACCATCAGCACCGTCAGCACCATCAGCACCGGCATTGCCTGTAACCCCTGTAGGGCCTTGCTGGCCGGTAGATCCTTGTAAGCCTTGCAAACCCTGCGGGCCTGTAGCACCTTGAATGCCTTGTACACCGGGTATGCCGGTAGCACCTGTAGGGCCTTGTAAACCTACCAGGCCTTGCGACCCTGTAGCACCGGTAACACCTTGCAAACCTGTTGGGCCTTGGGCACCGGTAGCACCCGTTAAGCCTATATTGCCTTGCGAGCCAGTAGCCCCTTGTATACCTTGTAAGCCGGTAGTACCCTGTAAGCCTTGGGCGCCTGTAACGCCTTGCGGGCCTGTAGCGCCTTGAACACCTTGTGGGCCTATTGGGCCTTGTATGCCTTGGGCACCATTAGCACCTGTTGCACCATTTAAGCCATTAGTACCATCAATACCATTTGTACCTGCAGGGCCTTGCGGGCCGGTTGGTGCATTAGCTGCCGTGCCTGAATATAATGCGTAAGGAACCGACCATAATTTCATGTCGCCCATATCTACCCAGCCTTGTCCTAAGTCGGCCTCTATTTTTACAAAATATTCTGATGCACCCCAGGGAATGGTAGCCAATGTAGCATTGCTGCCGCCGCCGGTATTAACCCCCTGGCCTATTACCAGTGTAAATAAACCAAACTGGTTGGTATTTACTGTGGCATGTACCTCTTGATAACTAACTACCGGTGGTGATGTTTGCGATAGGATAGAGATGCGGACATCTAATGTACCATTGGCAAGTATAGTACCGTTTGAGTTACGGGCTACGGCCTGATAGTTAATGCCTTGCGGAGGTGCTACCTGTGCTTTTGCAAAAAGCGTAGCTAATACTAAAATGCAAGTAAGTAGGTAGAAATATTTTTTCATATAGCAGAATATGGTGTTCTGCCGGTAAAGCTATTTTTATTGAATAGGGTATATAGGCATGCGTTTAAAAAAATATCAATACACTTACTAACAATAAGTTAATATGATAAACAGAGTAATACTAACTAAATTTTATTGCTTGTGTACCCTTATTAAATCGCACGAAGTGAGTGATAAATCGAAGAACAATACCTTAGGGTTTGCGTTGCGCTCTATGTGTTCAATGGCTTTATTAAATTCTGCCATAAGTCTTTGACCATTATCATTTTGTATAAAACGTGCAAAGTTTTTTACAAATTCCAACTCATCGCCGGTGAGTTTCACCATTTCAATTCCGGCATAATTTAGCATAATACACTCGCGTATAATACCTAAGCCGTACGTTAAAAATGATTTTTGTGCCTCGCGGCCGCCTTTTGCAATCTCATCAACCCAGGCATGTAATTCGGCTATTTTACCCATATAGCAGCGTTGCATCCACTGCCTAAAAATGGTGTAGTTTTCATCCACTTCGTGGTTTAGCAGGCGTTGCGCCTCGCGGTAATTACCCCCTGCCAAAAAGGCAATGCTTTGGGCTTGCTGTGCAGGTATATTATGCAAAAATTCAAGGTACGATGCCAAAGCACCATTTTCTATGGGCTTTATTTTTAGCAGTTGCGTGCGCGATATAATGGTGGGTAGTATGGAGTCAGCATTTTCGCACACCAATAAAAACAGGGTTTTATCGGGTGGTTCTTCCAACACCTTTAGCAACTTGTTGGCGGCGGTAGCGTTCATTTTTTCTACCAGCCATACAATCATTATTTTGTATTCGCTTTCGTAGGCGCGCAAGCTTAGCTTTTTAATTATTTGCTGGCTTTCCTCTACGTTTATTGCTACCTGTTTATTTTCAATATCCAGTTTATCAAGCCAATCGTTAAGTACTAAAAAAGGGTTTTGGGTAAAGGCTTGGCGCCACTCGGTAATAAAATCGTCGGTAGTAGGTTTTTGCGTAACTTTTTTGGTAGTGGCCACGGGCACCACAAAGTGCAAATCGGGGTGGGCCAGTTTTTCAAACTTTATGCACGAGTCGCATTGCCCGCACGAGTCTACCTCACCCTTATCTGTACAGTTAATATACTGCGCATAGGCTACAGCCAGTGGTAAAACGCCACTACCCTCGGGCCCCATAAATAGCCGTGCATGGCTAATACGGCCGTTTTGCACGGTTTGCACAAGGTGCTGTTTTATTTCTTCCTGACCGGGAATGCTGCTAAGTAACACACAGCAAAGATAGTTTATAGGGGCTAGGGGTTAGGGTCTAGGGGCTAGTTTTTTTTGAGGTGTGTTATTTTTTCTTCCCTTAATAGCAATTAACCCATTATGGCCCCCTTTCCAGGGGGCATATTCATAATGGGAGATTGGGTTGGTTGTAAAGTATGGTTGTTAACTTGCTTTTAGGTAGTGTGGCAGTATAAGTCCGTCGCTGCCAATGGTATCAAACAAGTTTGAAATAGCGGTTTTGCTTAGGGGTTTTTCTATAAAGCCTACAACGCAGTTGTAGCTTTCGGCCTTTTGTTTATCAGCCATATCAACCGATGAGCTGGCCATAACTACGGACATGTTTTGGGTAAAATTATGTTCTGTTACATAGTCTAAAAAGCCCCATCCATTCATTACCGGCATGTTTATATCTAAAAAAATCAAATAATTTTTATCATTATTATTTTCATTTTTCACAATGTACTCAATAGCCTCTTTGCCATTAAAAAATGTTTGTGGGTCGGCTGCCAATTCAGCTTTTTGTATTGCAATTTTGTGTAAGCGAAGGGTTACAAAATCGTCGTCTATCAATAAAATTTCGGTAAACATAATTAGGTTTTTTTATAAGTTTAATACTTGTGTTTTTTCAACAATGTTGCGTATAATATCGTCCATTTCGTCTGACGATTTTAGCAAATTTTCGTGTATTTCTTCTTCGGGCATTGCCTCGTCGGCCCCGGCAACAAGTAGTTGCACAAGCCCCTGTATACGCGCTGCGGGCGCCCTTAGTAAGTGCGACTGCATCCAGGCTATTTCTTTTAATTGGGCATACTGTTGCTCAATGGCTTTGGTATATTCTTTAGCTTCGGTTATTTCTTGTATAGTTCCATACAAAACAATAGTGCCATCATCGCGCTTTTCGGGTTGGGCGGTGCCTTTGTACCAGCGGTAGCCTTTGTCTTTGCATATAATCCTAAACTCAACATTCCATTCAGTAAGGGTATTGCAAGCGTTAAGCAAAGCTGCTTTTATGGGTGCAATATCATCAGCATGAATAACGTTTAAACCGACTTTATAATCGGCCTTAAACATATCGGCAGTATAGCCATTAAAAATATAGGCTATGGTGCTGCTTACAAAGGGCATTGTTTTATTTCCATCAGCCGATATTTCTAACTGAAAAAATGCTCCGGGGGCAGTGTTGGTAAGCTTTTGCAGCATCTCTTCACTTTGCTTTTTCAGCTCCTGATTTTGCAAAATTTCTTTGCGGGCATTTAGGCTTTCCATAACGCGTACCGACAATAACTCTAGCGAGCGTTGCTGAATATCGGTCAGGTTGCGTGGTTTATCATCCAATACACATAATGAGCCTAGTAAAAAGCCATCTTCTGTAACCAACGGAAAGCCACCATAAAAACGGATGTTAGGGTCGTTGGCTACCATTGGGTTGCCCACAAAACGTGCATCCTCCGTTAAGTCATTTACTATTAAATTCTCGTCGGGTTTGTCCAGCATGTGGTAGCAAAAGGCATACTCGCGGGGCAATTGTTCAACTTCCGTTCCTACTTTGGCCTTATGCCAAACCTTGTCTGACCCTATAATTGATATTAGCGAAGCCGGTGCGCCACATATAGCCGAGGCTAGTTCAACAATATCATCAAACTCCTTTTCAGGTAGCGTGTCCAGTATCTTGTATTCTTCCAGTGCTTGTACTCGTAGCAGTTCATTCATAATTAATTTGTTTAGGTTATGGTGTGAGACGAGGGTTTTAATTAAGCCTTACAAGTTTTCAACAATTTTATCTTAATGAACTGAAAAACAGCCTGTTAATTTGCGTAGAAATACGTAAGGTGGTGTAAATTTGTGTTTTAAAGAAGCGTTTACATCGATAAAAAAACTACCAACCACCAACTGCCAACAATTAACCAAAACTCACTACCTTTGTTACCCTTTCAATAAAAAAATTAAAACAATGGCTGAAGCATATATTTTTGATGCTGTGCGCACCCCTCGCGGTCGCGGAAAAAAAGACGGTAAGCTGCACGATGTGCAACCCGTAAAACTGTTAACTACTGTTTTTGAAGCTATACGCGACAGAAACAACCTTGACACCGCACAGGTAGAAGATGCCATTATTGGCTGCGTTACCCCCGTTGGCGAGCAAGGCGCTGATATTGCTAAAACAGCCGCTTTGGCTGCCGGATACAATAGCATTACCGCCGGTGTTACATTGAACCGTTTTTGTGCTTCAGGCCTTGAGGCGGTAAACCAAGCTGCGGCTTATGTAATGAGCGGGCAGGTTGATTTACTTGTTGCCGGTGGTGTAGAATCGATGAGCCGTGTGCCTATGGGTACCGATGGTGGCGCATTGTTTACCAACCCTGAGATTGTTGCTAAAATACATATTGTACCCCAAGGTATTTCGGCCGATTTGATTGCCACTAAATATGGCTACGAGCGCCGCCAGTTAGACGAGTATGCAGCTACATCACATGCCCGTGCGGCTGTTGCTAGTGCCGAAGGCCGATTTAATAAATCTATCATACCTGTTTTAGATGTAAATGGTGTGGTAGAATTGGACCGCGATGAAACCATCCGCCCTGATACCACGGCCGATAAATTAGCATCGCTGGGTGCAGCGTTTGAAATGATGGGCAGCATGGCAGGCTTTGATGCTTTAGCCATTCAAAAATACCCTGAAATTGAAAAGATAAACCACGTACACCATGCAGGTAACTCATCGGGCATTGTTGATGGTGCAGCACTTGTACTCATTGGCAGCAAAGAAGCCGGTGAGCGTTTGGGCTTGAAACCTCGTGCTAAAATCCGTTCGTTTGCTGTGGTAGGTTCTGAGCCTACTATTATGTTAGAAGGGCCATACCCTGCGGCTGTTAAAGCCCTTAAAAAAGCAGGCTTGGAGATGAATGAAATTGACTTATTTGAAATTAACGAAGCTTTTGCCGTAGTGCCTATGCGCTTTATGGAACTGGCCGGTGTAAGCCACGATAAAGTAAACGTAAACGGTGGCGCTATTGCCCTTGGCCACCCGCTGGGTGCTACAGGCAGCATGATACTTGGCACCTTGCTAGATGAACTTGAACGTACCGACAAAAAGCTTGGCCTTGCCAGCCTTTGTGTTGGTGGCGGTATGGGTATTGCTACTATTATTGAGAGGGTATAATTGTCCTCCCTCCCCTCACTTCGTGAGGTACTCCCTCCAAAGGGAGACATAAAAAGAGAATTAAAATAAAAAATCCCCGGTAGGTAAGCCTATCTGGGATTTTTTTGTTCTTATAAGTAGTAATAGTAATTAATTCACACGTTTGGTGTCGGCTTCTGATACTTCCCTCAAGCTCCAACCAGCGGTTTTATCGTTGTAGTAGGCAAAGTATTTAGCTTTGCCATCTTTATCGTACATATACAAAATCCAGGTATTGGGCCAGTCGCGGTATTTTTGGCCGTAGGCAAAATGTTGCTTTACTGTTTTGCCATCGGGGTAGTATTCTTTACAATCTAAATACTCACCTTTTTTAAACAAGTGGCTCGATACTAGTATGCCTTTATCGTTGTACCAATTGTAGCGGCCATCCAACCATTTGCCTGTAGTATCGCCTTCCAGCTTCCAGCCTTTTTTGCCAATGCCGCTCATGGGGTAAACTTCTTTTCCGCCTACATAAAATGTATAGCGAAAGTATTTGGCCTTGCTGCTGTCTTTTACCGTTTTCCAGTTCGCATCCCAGTAGGTAATCCATTTGCCATCTTTCTGGCCTTTAGCATCTAGTTGGTTAACGGGGGTTTGCGCAAATACAAATGCATTCAGGGCCATTAAAAATAATAGGGTGAGTAATGTAGTTTTCATAGTTTAATGTTTGCGTTGATGATTCACAATCATCAGGATGCAAGGATAAATAAATTCCACAAAAAATATATTTAAGAAATACCCACTTCTTCAACTTTCTCAGCCAAAAATTCAGGTAGTACTGGCTCAGGGTCGGGTATGTTAGCCGGGTCGGCTACATCTTTTTTAGCTACTCTATCAACCAAATTAAGCAAAGGGCCGGTCATAAGGGTTGTTACCAATGCCATTAGCACCATCATGGTAAAAATTTCGGGCCCGAGTATGCCCATTTCGTAGCCAAGGTTTATTACTACCAGCTCCATTAGCCCTCTAGTGTTCATCAATACGCCAATGCGAAAACTATTGCCCCAACTTTGGCCTAAATAGCGGGCCGTAAATGCTGACCCGATTAGTTTACCACTAATGGCAATAACCAGAATAAGGCCAAACATAAGCCAAAGCGATGGGGTATTTATAAGCCCCACCTGTGTACGTAGCCCGCTGTAAACAAAAAAGATAGGTAGTAATAATATTACCGAAAGGTGTTCTGTGCGCTCTGATACATAATTGCGAAACATTGTGGGCGATGGCATAACTACCCCCGCCAAAAAAGCACCAAATAATGAGTGTATGCCAATAAGTTTAGTTGTAAAGGCCGATAATAACAAAACAGTAAGAGAAATAGTAAGTGGGTTTATGCCATACCTATAATAGCGTGCCGCGCTTTGGTAATACTTAGCCAGCAGCGGTTTTACTACATTAAACATAAACAAAACGTAAGCTATGGCTAGCCCAATAATAAATATGGCGCTTAGCGCAGATGTGGCGGTAGCAAATGCAATAACAACAGCAAATAAGCACCAGGCAGTAACATCGTCAATAGCTGCACAGGTAATAGACAATGTACCCAAAGGAGATTTTGCCATTTTACGCTCGCGCAGTATACTGGCCAGCACCGGAAAAGCGGTAATACTCATTGCAATACCCATAAATAAAGCAAAAGGTAAAAAGGCAATGGTAGGGGGTGCCAGCGGAGTATAAAATAGTAGCGAGCCTATAACACCCAATGCAAAAGGGAATACAATGCCGGCATGGCTTATAACTATTGCATCGCGGGCATGTTTTTTAACCTCGTCCCAGTTAAGCTCCATTCCTACAACAAACATAAATAGTATAATGCCCAAACGACTAAAGAGGTGCAATTCGTCCATTGCTTTGAGAGGAAAAATATAATTTAGATAAGCCGGAAAAGCCATACCCAGCAGCGATGGGCCTAAAACAATGCCTGCTAATATTTCGCCCACTACTGATGGTTGGCCCAATTTTTTAAATATAAAACCAAATATTCGGGTTGAAAATACGATGATTATAAGCTGCATTAAAAAATGCGATATGGGCGATTCAAGGTTGTCGTTAATGATTTTTATAAATCCGGAAAACGAATTGTTATCGGGCAGCAATAGTTGATTTTGGGCATTTTTAGGCTCTAACTGCACACCAATTTGTGTAATATAAATAGTTAGCAGCAACAACCCCCCAACTGCAACCAAATAAAATAAAATATGTTTTATCTTACGCATAGCCCAACCGAATTATTTGTTCAATGTACCAAATTTATCTGGCTGACAAAAAAATTATTTACCTAGAGTAATTAAAAAAACTACTATCGGCCCATCGGCGCAGGCTGGCACTCTATTGTCTCCTGCTTTTTCCATTGGCCGGTTTTTTTGTCCCAGTAAAAATTATCGGGCATTTCTAATTTGTGCATAGGCCATTCTTCGCTGTGGCGCCATTCGGGGTCGTTAGTGGTAGAGAAGGTAGTATAGGTTTTATAACCTACAATGCCCCCGTCGGGGTTTGTTGATGTAATAGCCTCGCTAACGGCACCGTTGGGGTGAAACTTAAATTCGGTACGGGTAACCCCATGCTTGCGGCTATTGGTAAAGGTGTAGGTTACGTTTCCCTTTAAATCATACAGCCATATTTTTTGCTCCATATTGGCCCAAGGCGCAGTTTTAACCGATACTTTTTTGTTGGAATAGTAGGTATAGGTTGTATCATTTTTAGACTTTACCGCAACAGGTTTTTTTACCACCGTTTTCTTTTTTACCGGGGCTTTTGTAGCAGGTTTTGTTTGGGCATACACGGGCTGTGCAACCATTCCAACAACAACTAATAGCAGAAGTAAATAGCGTTTCATAATTAGCCTAAAACAAAGTTTGTGCCGAAGTTTCTACCAGTCCTCAAACGTCTCTTCAGCAATGCCAAAAGATATGGTCATGCCCTGCCCGCCAACGGCGTTTATGATGCGAATATTATCAGCCGGTTTTAACCGTGTATAAATAGCTCCCGACATATTTTTTAAATATACCCCATGCCAAGTTTCGGTTATTTTTATTTCGGGTAGGGCGAGGTATTTTTCTACCCAGTGCAGGATGATGTTATTGATTTCTGTTTTGTCCCATGGTTCAAAATCATGGTCGGCATATTCGTGCGAATCACCAATTAATAACTCGCCCCTATTATTTTCTACCGCCAAAATATGAATGCCGTATTGTTCTAATTCAGGGTGATTTTGATGGTAATATTCTTTGAGTTTACTAATAGAGGGCGCTACCTGAAACGAGCTATAATGCAGCATAGATATACCCGAAGCAACTGCTTCATTCAACTGCCAATCAGTCGGAGTTTGCAACCGAAGCATTTGCAGTTTACATTTTTTCAGTTCAAGCCCGGCATATAATTCAGGGTAAAATTGCTCCCAGTTAGCACCCGTGCAAAGCACTATTTTCTCTGCATTTATAATGCCCTTGTTGGTTTCTATTGTATTTTGGTAAAACGATTTTACTATAGTATTATACCTTATTTCAACCCCGTATTTACTTTGCAACCCTTGGGAAATTCTATGAATGGTTTCCGTTGGATTGATAATTGTTTCTGTTGGGCTGAACAATGCGCCAGCTATATTTTGCAGGTTCAGTGCTCCTTTTGAATAGCTGCTTAGTTGTTGCTTATTTAAGTATTGCAATCCTTTATAACCAAGCGTTTCAGCATCTGAATGAAACTCATGCATCACCTGTGTTTCCAACTCGTTTAGCCCTAGTACCAATAGGCCGTTAGGCTTAGTCCAAATAGAAAATTCATTGGTAATTTCTTTCCAAATAGCGCAGCTTTCTAACGCTAATTCATAATTTTTTCCGGGTAGTTGGGCTAAAGGTAATTGCAAACCAAAGTTGCGGACAGATGCGCCTAAGGCTGCGCTGTTTTGCTCTAGCACAATTACTTTTAAGCCGCGCTTTGCAGCGGTGTATGCATGGGCAAGGCCAATAATACCTGCACCT
>JANOCJ010000057.1:0-2687 GCA_031412115.1 Flavobacteriales bacterium | reverse complement strand
CAGCCAGGTAGGCTGCAGCCTTACCTGCAAATTTTGCGCTACCGGTAAGCTGGAACGTTTGCGTAACCTTAATGCCGATGAGATTTACGACCAGGTTGTACTAATACGCAACCAGGCCATGAGCAATTATAACCAACCCCTTACCAATATAGTGTATATGGGCATGGGCGAACCGTTGCTTAACTATAAAAATGTATTAGAATCGATTGAAAAAATTACATCGCCCGAAGGGTTGGGCATGGCATCTAGCCGCATAACGGTATCTACCGCAGGTATTGCCAAAATGATAAAAAAATTGGGCGACGATGGGGCAAAATTTAACTTGGCCCTATCATTACACGCTGCCGACGATGCTAAGCGCGACCGCATTATGCCTATTAATGAGCATAACACCTTAGCGGCGCTGGCCGAGGCTTTGAAGTATTACTACAGCAAAACCAAGCTGCCCGTTACTTACGAATACATTATTTTTAAAGACTTTAACGATACCATTACCGATGCCAAGCAACTGGTTGCTTTTTGCAAACACATACCCAGCAAGGTAAACGTTATAGAGTACAACCCTATTGATGATGGGGAGTTTCAAAAGGCTGACGATGACAAGATTAATGCTTTTGCAGCCTATGTGCGCAAACAAGGCATTATGATAAGCGTGCGCCGCAGCCGTGGCAAGGATATTGACGCTGCCTGCGGGCAATTGGCCAATAAAAACGAAAACGTTACACAAAAGCAGCTTGAAAAGCACAAGTAACTAAAAATCAATACTATAAAGCTGATTTCGGCCTAAGGTAAATATTACTTGAATTTTGTGCAAATAATTCGTAACTTTGTGTTAAGTCTTCGCTAAAAACTTACATAGTTACATTTTTATATATGAAAAAAGCAAAAGTTCTATTCGTATCGCAAGAAATCACTCCTTATCTGGATGAAACCCACATATCAAAAATATCGCGCAAATTGCCGCAAGGTATTCAGGAACGAGGCCGTGAGATACGTACTTTTATGCCACGCTACGGCAATGTAAACGAGCGCCGCAACCAACTACACGAAGTTATTCGCCTATCGGGCATCAATATTATAATTAACGATACCGACCAACCGCTTATTATTAAAGTTGCTTCTATCCAATCGGCCCGCATGCAGGTTTATTTTATAGATAATGAAGAGTATTTTAACCGCAAAACCACCCTGTTTGTTAAAGACGGTGAAATGCATGCTGATAATGACGAGCGCACCATTTTCTTTAACCGCGGTGTAATTGAAACAGTTAAAAAACTAGGCTGGACACCCGATATTATTCATTGCCACGGTTGGTTTACAGGCCTAATGCCTTTGTACATTAAAAAGGCCCTTAAAGAAGACCCTGCTTTTGCTGATACCAAAGTGGTTTACTCGGTTTACAACGACGATTTTAACGGTTCGCTAAACAAAGACTTTAACAAAAAATTGAAGTTGGAAGGCATTACCGATAAAGACATCAACATTACCAAAGACCCATCGTTTGTTAACCTTACCAAACTGGCTATTGACCAGGCTGATGGTGTGATAATTGGCAGCGAAAATATTAACCCCGAAATTACTAAGTACCTTAAAGGCATTAATAAGCCTGTATTAGAATTTAAAGGAGAAGGTGAGTACATTGATGCTTACAACTCGTTTTACGATGAGGTGCTTGTGGAGGAGCCTGTCCTTGCGTAAATAATGACGACTCCTCCTGTTCAAAATAAAAATACCAAACACGCGTTATTAGGGAAGATGAAACACTCTTCCCTATACTTTTTTAGTGCTCTTGCTATAGCAATGTTGGCCGTGGCGTGTAAAAAAGAAGAATCGAATATTGGTGCAAACCTGGCGCCCGATGGTGACAAGCTAAACTTGTTTACCTACGAAGTGCCTTTGCAGTTTAAAACCGTATATGAAGATTCGTTAGCTACCAGCGGCTTTGCCGCTTTACTGGCAGGCGGTTATTACGACCCTATTTTTGGCCGTACCTCAGCAGCCCTTGCATCTGAATTTAAGTTGGAAACAGCTATTAATTTTGGCATAAACCCACACATCGATTCGGTAGTACTTTCAATGGAGTACCTGCCATCTAACCTATTGCCTTATTATGGCGATGCAGGTAAGTTGAGCGGGGCACAGCGTTTTAGCGTGTATGAGTTAACCGAAACGCTTTCAACCGACAGTACCTACTATTCTGACCACACCCCGCAATACAATGTTACCCAGTGGGGAGAAAAAGTGTTTGTACCCGCCTTTGCCGATACGGTAAAATACGTAAGGGGCACAACTACCATTAAAGAAAACCCACAGGTACGTATTAAGCTTAATAATACAGCCCTTAGCCGTTTCCAGAATATGGTTTCGGAAAATTCGTTCACCTCTACCGATGCATTATATTCTGCCTTTAAAGGCTTGTATATAGCACCCAACAGTGACGGTTTTCAAAGCAGTGGACAAGGCGCTATTTTACGTTTTAATGCTGCTACTGACCGCGCCTGCCGTATCCGTATTTTTTATGGCAACGCAACGTCAGACACCAGTATTTCCCGCCCATTTGAGTATGCCGATTTAGTTATTATGACCGGCACCCGCAGGTACCAGGTGTACAAGCATACCTACAATGGTACTGAAGTGCAAACGGGTGTTTTGGCCGGCACTGCAGCCCAAAAGCTTTATGTACAAGG
>JANOCJ010000056.1:0-19119 GCA_031412115.1 Flavobacteriales bacterium | reverse complement strand
AAAAAAGAAGAAGCAAAAAGGCCTGCAACTGCTGTGGATTACGCCTGTGCGCGCCTTGGCGGCCGAGATTAAAGATGCTATACAAACCGCTGCCGATGATATGGGGTTGGACTGGAAAGTTGACCTCCGCACAGGCGATACCACCACCGCCAAACGGGCACAGCAAAAGAAAAATCCGCCCAACTGTTTAATAACAACGCCCGAAAGTTTGCACCTTATGCTGGCGCAAAAAGGTTACCCTGATATGTTTAAAAACCTGCGCTGTTTGGTGGTTGACGAGTGGCATGAGTTGATAGGCAATAAACGCGGCGTACAGGTAGAATTAGCGTTGAGCCGCTTGCGCGGAATACTTCCCGAATTAAGGGTTTGGGGCATATCGGCCACCATTGGTAATTTAGACGAAGCGCGGCAGGTTTTAGTGGGACATAACCACCCAAAAAGCAAAATTATTATTGCTGATATCATCAAGAAAATTGAGATAAACACCATCATCCCCGAGGAGATTGAAACCTTCCCCTGGGCGGGCCATTTGGGGTTAAATATGGTACACCGTGCCATTCCTATTATAGAAAATTCGCGCTCTACGCTGCTGTTTTGTAACGTCCGTTCACAAACCGAAATATGGTACCAACGGTTGCTGGAAGCCCGCCCCGATTGGGCGGGGATTATTGCCTTGCACCATGGCTCGCTTAGTGCAGAAACCCGCAAGTGGGTGGAGAATGCGCTGGATAAAGGCTTGTTGAAAGTGGTTGTCTGCACATCAAGCTTAGATTTGGGTGTTGATTTTCGTCCCGTAGAAACCGTTATCCAAGTGGGTAGCCCTAAGGGTGTAGCGCGTTTTGCACAGCGCGCAGGCCGCAGCGGGCATGGCCCCGGCGAAACCAGCCGCATACACATGTTGCCCACCAACGCGTTGGAGTTGTTAGAGGCTGCTGCCTTTAAAGAGGCTTTTCGGCAGAAACGCTATGAGAGCCGCCAGCCTGTAATCCGTGCCTTTGATGTGTTGATACAATACCTGGTAACACTGGCCGTTTCGGATGGTTTTGTGCCGTCGGAGATTTATGAAGAGGTAAAACAAACGCATGCTTTTAACAGCATTGATTTAACGGAGTGGGGCCAACTTCTTGACTTTATTCGCTACGGCGGCGATACCTTGCAGAGCTACGAAGAGTTTAAAAAGGTGGAGGTGGAAGATGGTGTTTGGATAGTAAAAAGCCGCATGGTAGCTATGCGCCATCGCTTGTCAATAGGCACTATTACGGCCGATAGCGTGATGAGTATTCAGTTTATGAATGGCAAACATTTGGGCAGTGTAGAGGAATATTTTATATCGAAATTAAAGCCCGGTGATGTGTTTGTTTTTGCAGGGCGCACGTTGGAATTAATTGGCATCCGCGAGATGAAAGCCATTGTAAAACCGGGCAATGGCAAGGCTATTGTACCCTCGTGGCAGGGTGGGCGTATGCCTCTATCGTCAGAGGTTTCGGAGTTTTTGCGCATGAAGTTGGACGAGTATGTAAATGGCCAAAGTTGGGAGGATGAAATGCTATATTTAACGCCGTTGTTCGAGATACAAAAGCAACGTTCTGCCATACCGCATAAGGATGAATTGCTGATTGAATTTTCTAAAACCCGCGAGGGCACACACTTGTTTTTCTTCCCGTTTGAGGGGCGTTTGGTGCACGAAGGGATGGCTATGTTATTGGCTTACCGCATATCAAAATTGCGGAAGATAACTTTCTCTATGGCGATGAATGACTATGGCTTTGAACTGCTTACCGATAGCGAGTTTGAACCCGAAGACATCATCAGCGCCGACCTGTTTAGCACCGATAATTTGCTGAACGATATTTACCAAAGCACCAATTATACTGAGATTGCCCGCCGCCGCTTTCGAGACATTGCAAGTATAGCGGGTTTGGTGTTTAAGGGTTATCCTGATAAGGTAATAAAAACGCGTCATTTGATGGCTTCGTCAAACTTGTTTTACTCTGTGTTTGCCGATTATGATAAAAATAATTTACTGCTAAAACAAGCGTTAGAAGAAGCCCTGTATTTTCAGTTGGAAGAAGTACGTTTGCGTGATGCATTGAAGCGTATACAAAAGCAAAAAATCATCCTTAAAAAGCCCGAAAAGCCTACGCCTTTTGCCTTTCCTATTATGGTTGATGGACTTAGCCGCAGTAAGTTGACGAATGAAAAGTTGGAAGACAGAATAAAAAAAATGATTGAAAAAGCGACGCGTTAGCCGCGTTAGCGATGGTAGCGGCAGCCCCGAATGTAATGAGGGCTATAGCGTACAGCTCGGCCCGCTTGCGGGAAACGCCCACACTTCGACTACGCTCAGCGTGACGGTTCGATACCCTATCTTTGCCAAATGCAAATTACCCTAAACGGCGAGGTGTTGTTGTTGCTGCCTGAGCGGGCGGTGTATTGGGCTGCACGAAAAACGCTGTGGGTGGCCGATCCGCATATGGGCAAGGCTACGCATTTTAACAAAGCTGGGCTTGCTGTTCCGCGTAATGTTGGCGATGCTGATTTACAAAAATTAAGTTTGCTGATTGATAGTTTAGGGGTTGAACGGTTGATTTTTCTGGGTGATTTATTTCACAGTAAATACAATACTGAGTGGGATAAGTTTGGCGAATGGTTGCAACAGCAAAATGTAGCGGAAACCCACTTGGTAATGGGCAACCACGATATTTTAAAGCCTGAGTTTTATCATAAATACAACCTGATTGTACATAACGAACAGTTAATTGACGGGCCTTTTGTATATGTGCATGAATATGTAGCAGGCATGGAAGCTACGTTTGAAGGGCAATACATCATTAGCGGGCATATGCACCCCGGCATTTACATTGCCGGTAAAGCCCGCCAAGGCGAGCGTTTGCCCTGTTTTTATTTTGGAGAAAACCATGCCGTATTGCCTGCTTTTGGACAGTTTACAGGCTTATATTTAATTGAGCGTTTATCTGTTAACGATGCATTTTATGTAATAGCCAACACGCATATTATTAAGGTGTAGCCATCATTTTTTAATAGTATTTTTGCCGCCATGTTGTGGAAGTTTAAAACACTTATTTTATTAATGCTATTGGCGCTGTATGGCAACGCCCAAACCACAGCACCCGGCTTAGGCAGCTGGACAGTTTTAAATTTGCGCGGGAAAATAAAAGGCCGTTTTAATTTTACTTTAGAAACGCAAACCCGTAGCCTTAAATTTTACAATCAATTTTTTTATTATGAATACAAAGGCGGCGTTAGCTATAATATAAACAATACGTTTACTGTTTTTGCCGGGGTTGGTAAGTATAATACCTACACCGCAGGTGGCAATTTTAAGCGGCCAATGTTGGCAAACGAAGTACGCAGTTGGTTTGAAGCTACTATGAAGCAAAATGTTTCTCGCTTTTTTTTTGAACACCGTTACCGTATAGAGCAACGATTTTTTACCACCGGTTACCGCAACCGTTTTAGGTACCGATTAGCATTGGCTGTTCCGTTAAATAAGCCCACATTGGGCTATAATACTTTTTATCTTAGCACATTTAATGAGTTGTTTTTAACCAATAATGCGCCATTTTTTGAGCGTAACCGCTTTTATATTGGCGCAGGGTACCGTTTTAGTTTGCTTACTTTACAATTGGGTTGGGTTAATCAGTTTGACTACAAGCCTTCAATAGCAACAAATAAAAATTTTTTACAATTAACGCTTGGGTTTGAGATTAGAAAAAAATCAGATTCACCTGCTGTGCTGCCATTTAATGAAGATTAACCTATGAGGCCATTGTTTATTAATAAAGTATTGCCTTTTATTGCCATTTTAATGGGCTTATTAATGGCTGTTTCGCATTACTATTATTTTACGTCGTTATTATCCGACCGTATAAATAACGGCATTAGCGAATATGAAAAAACATTGGGGTATTTCGATTTGAAATTTGCCTTTTATATACCGCTATTGTTGGGGCTTGCATATTTATCAGGCGGTGTACTTTTATTATTGAATAAAGTGGCCGGTTGGTTTTTGCTGGTGTTTATTACGCTATACAATTTTGCACAACTGGCCTATACCACGCTCTTTGATTTGGATGTGGAAAAAGACTGGCTGGAATATGCTTTTATTGCACTATTGTTTTTAGGCAACAGCGTGTTCTTTTTGCTGTTTAACAAGGCTACAATGCAGAAGTATAATTTAGGCTATGTTGTTATTCCCATACTGCTTGCAATAGCCATAATTGCAAACGTTTTTAAGCTTTACTTTTTGTAGTTAAGTAATGCTTTGCAAATCTTTTTGGGCAATGCCGGCCCTTCGTAAATAAAGCCGGTGTATAATTGAAGTAAATCAGCCCCGGCTTCCAGTTTTTCTATGGCATCTTCGGCAGAATGGATACCACCCACACCAATAATAGGGAATGCTTTATTTGATTTTTGTGATAGGTAACGTATCACTTCTGTTGAGCGTTGTGCAACCGGTTTGCCGCTTAATCCACCCATTCCAATGGTGCTTACATCTGTTTGTAAACCTTCGCGGCTAATGGTAGTATTCGTAGCAACAACGCCATCTATTTTGGCAGAGATAATAATTTCGATAATATCATCCAGTTGCGAATCGGTTAAATCGGGTGCAATTTTTAATAATAAAGGTTTGGGCTTTGGCTTGCTATGGTTGATGTTTTGCAGGTGCGAAAGCAATGCACGCAAGGGTTCTTTTTCCTGCAATTCGCGTAGGTTTGGTGTGTTAGGCGAACTAACATTCACTACAAAATAATCTACATAATCAAACAACGCATTAAAACAAAGCTCGTAATCTTTTACCGATTGTTCATTAGGTGTTACTTTATTTTTGCCAATATTTCCACCAATTATTACCGTAGGTTTTTCTTTACGTAAGCGGGCAACCATTGCCTCAACGCCTTCGTTGTTAAAGCCCATGCGGTTTATCAGCGCTTCATCTGCCGGCAGGCGAAACAAACGTGGCTGCTCATTGCCCGGCTGGCCTACAGGCGTTACGGTACCTACTTCTATAAAGCCAAAACCAAGGCAGCCCAGCTCGTTATACAACACCGCATTTTTATCAAAACCTGCGGCTAAGCCAACGGGGTTTGGAAATGTGATGCCCCATAAGGTACGCTCCAGTTTTTTAGAATTTACAGTATATAAATCCTTCAAAAATAGTTTTACAAACGGAATCTTACAGATAAAACGAACTAACGAAAAAGTAAAATAATGTGCCTTCTCCGGCGACATCATAAAGAGAAAGGGTTTTATAAATAGCTTGTACATAATTACGCAGTATACTTCATAGGTTCTTTGGCGGCGGTCTCAATCAGTTCTTCCAAAACATTGGCATCTACATCGCTCAATCGTTTAATATGTATGCAACTGCCCGCAATTTTATGCTTGCCCAGTTTGTCAAGGCAGGCTTTTACTTTAGGTGTATAGCCGCTCATTAAATACACGGCAAATGCCGCTTTGCGCGGGGCAAAACCCATTACAAACCAATCGCCGACTTTGCCCGTAGCGGCCGATTTATATTGGTATTTACCAAAGCCGATTATTTTATCACCCCACATTTTAGGTGCTTCGCCGGTGGCTTTTTGCATTAGCTTAACAAGTGTATGGCTATCGGCTATAACTTTTTCATCGCCCGTAGCGTTGATATAGTCTGTAACCGAAGCATCATTTTCTTTTGTTTTTAATTCAGCCATAGTGCAAAGAAATAAAGGAATGATGTAGTTTTACTTTCGTTTTTATTTCAGCACAAAAATAGCATAAACCCGCCACCCCAATTGGAAATTTTACAAAAGATAAATTACGCGCTGCAATGGGCATGGGCTGCGTTGGGTAATTGGTGGCGTAGCAAGCGTTTGCGCAACTGGAGTATTATTGGGTTTTTGTTTGTGTTGTATCTGTTTTCGCTGCCCACACAATTATTTAACAACCCCACATCTACCGTATTAACAGATAGCGAAGGCAACCTGCTGGGCGCTATAATTGCCGATGATGGGCAGTGGCGTTTTCCGTATTCAGATAAAGTGCCCGAAAAGTTTGAAAAATGCATTATCCAGTTTGAAGACCGGAATTTTTATTATCATCCCGGCTTCGACCCGAAAGGCTTGACCCGCGCACTTTGGCAGAACACCAAAAAAGGACACAAAGTAAGCGGCGGCAGTACGTTAACTATGCAGGTAATGCGTATTTCGCGCAAAGGCAAAGCACGCAATTTATGGCAGAAGCTTGTGGAGATTGTTCTATCAACTCGGTTAGAATTAAGTTATAGTAAGAAGGAAATCCTTGCGCTTTACGCATCGCACGCACCGTTTGGTAGCAATGTGGTCGGGTTGGAAGCCGCTGCCTGGCGCTACTTTGGCCGCCCTGCAAATAAACTAACCTGGGCGGAGACTGCTACATTGGCGGTATTACCCAATAGCCCGTCGTTAATTTATCCCGGTAAAAATTCAGTTAAACTATTGGCTAAACGCAACAGGCTTTTAGATAGGTTGAAAGAAGCGGGAGAGATAGACGCCGCTACCTGCGAATTAGCTAAGAATGAACCTTTACCGGGTAAGCCTTTTCAGCTGCCTGATAAGGCGCAGCACCTGCTATTGCGCGCCATTAAAGAAGGCCACAAAGGCGAGTACATTAAAACCACGCTAAAAAGCAATGTGCAGGAATGGGCCGAAGATGCTGTTGACCACCATATAAAAACCTTGGTTGGCAATGGCATTTATAA
The DNA here is from genome assembly GCA_031412115.1 of Flavobacteriales bacterium. Classification (GTDB taxonomy): domain Bacteria; phylum Bacteroidota; class Bacteroidia; order CAMBQF01; family CAMBQF01; genus CAMBQF01. Next base: position 12,380 of record JANOCJ010000056.1, on the reverse strand, counting down.
TGCCGCCGCAGTGATTATTGATGTGGAAAGCGGCAATGTTTTGGGCTATGTTGGCAACACCAAAAAAGCCACCGTTGGCGACCATAATAACTCTGTAGACATAGCCGATGCGCCGCGCAGCACGGGCAGTATTTTAAAGCCGCTGCTATACGCATCAATGATGAATAGCGGCGATATTGCGCCGAATGCTTTGGTGCCTGATATTCCTACTTCTATTAGTGGTTACACACCCGAAAATTTTAGCCTGACGTATGATGGGGCAGTGCCTGCCAGTAAAGCGTTAGCGCGGTCACTCAATATTCCCGCAGTAAAAATGCTGCAGCAATACGGTATAGATAAATTTCATTTTGCGTTGAAAAAGTTAGGCATGACAACCCTTACGCGTCCATCGTCTGATTATGGTTTGTCGCTGATACTGGGCGGTGCCGAAGGTAAGTTGTACGATATGGCGGGCATTTACGCATCCATGGCGCGCACGCTAAACCATTACAACAAAAGCAAAGCCTATTACCAAAACGATTTGCGCAGGCCCGAATATGTTACCGTTGAGCATAAAAGCGAAGACAAAGTAACATCGCCATACTATATGACGGCCGCCACCATTTGGCAAACATTTGATGCGATGGTGGAAGTCGCCCGGCCTGACGAAGATGCATCGTGGGCCATGTTTTCCTCATCGCGCAAAATAGCATGGAAAACAGGTACCAGCTTTGGCAACCGCGATGGTTGGGCCATTGGTGTTACGCCTAAATATGTAGTAGCCGTTTGGGTTGGCAATGCCGATGGCGAGGGCCGTCCTAACCTTACGGGTGTGGGCGCTGCTGCTCCTTTATTATTTGATATTTTCAACAGGCTGGATTATACCGGCTTTTTTACCAAGCCGTTTAGCGATATGGAGCGTGTGCCCATTTGCCATTATTCGGGGTTTCGTGCATCGGTTATATGTACCGAGGTAGATAGTATGTGGATACCTAAAACCTGCGTGCGCACTGCCGTTTGCCCGTACCATAAACTGATACACTTAGATGCTACTGCGCGTTGGCAGGTAACTGCCGATTGTGAGCCTACGGAGAACATGGTGCACCGCGCATGGTTTGTGTTGCCGCCGGGTATGGAATGGTATTTTAAGCAGAAAAATATGTTTTATGTGCCGCTGCCCGCCTTTAGGGAAGATTGCCAAAAGACGCTGCACACGCGCAAAAACATGGAGTTTATCTACCCTAAAGAGTTTACCAAAGTATATGTGCCTATTGAGATTGACGGCAAAGCCGGTAAAGCCGTATTTGAAGTAGCCCACCGCACACCGGGCAGTATTGTGTTTTGGCATATGGATGATGAGTTTATAGGCCAAACGGTAGACCTGCACCAGATAGCCTGTTACCCTTCGGCAGGGTTGCATACCATTACTGCGGTTGATGAGAATGGAGAGAGTGTAAAGGCTACGTTTGAGGCGGTGAATAAGTAGTGTGAGTTCTTAGTTCCTAGTTGCTATTGTTTTTAGCTCTCCCTTTAATTAAAGGGAGTACTCTTTCTCATAGAGAAAGAGGGAGGGATTTTAAAACAAAAATAGCGTGTAAGTTTCCCTACACGCTATCAATATAATAAATACTGTTAATCAATTAGTTAAGCGAATTCAATTCCTTTTTTTTTGAATCTGTTTCGCTATCTTGTTGTAGAGTTCTTGCGAGTCGAACGGTTTTGAAATGTAGTCGTTCATACCGGCATCAATACACGATTTTGCTTCTGATGCTGCCGCGTGGGCAGTCATGGCTAAAATTGGTATCTCGCGGAATGGCGGTTTCATATTGTTGCGTATATACGCTGTAGTTTCGTAGCCATCCATCTCCGGCATTTGTATGTCCATCAATATAATATCGAAGTATTTTTCGCTTAGCATTTCAATGGCAATCTTACCATTCTCGGCTATTTCGCTGTCAAAATTCCAGTTGTCTAATACCTTTTTGGCCAGTAGCTGGTTAATTTTGTTATCCTCGGCAATAAGCACTTTTACTTTGCCCAGTTTATAATCAGTACGTTCGGCTTTTTGTTTCGGAAGCTCCATGCGCTCGCCCAGTTTAAGTGGCAACACTACACGGAATGTTGTGCCTTTGCCTACACGGCTCATTACCGATACTTCGCCGCCTTGCAGTTCGGCCAGGCTTTTTACAATGGTTAGGCCTAAGCCGGTGCCACCGTATTTGCGCGATGTATCGCCGCTGGCTTGGGTAAAGCTTTCAAAAATAGTGTCCAGTTTATCTTCGGCAATACCAATACCGGTATCGCTTACCAAAAATTCTATACGGGCGCTGTCAGAATCGCGTATCAACACTTCGGCGCTAATGCTTACCTCGCCTTTTTCAGTAAACTTAAAGGCGTTTGACAATAAGTTGTTGAAGATTTGCGATAAGCGGGTAGGGTCGCCTTTTACAAATTCGGGCAACACTTCGCTTAGGTAAAAACCAAGCTTAATGCCTTTGGGCGTAGCTTTGGGCTGAAACATATCCTTCAACTTATTCAGCATTAGCGGTAAGTTAAAGTCAATGCTTTCAAAGGTCATTTTGCCCGCCTCTATTTTCGATAGGTCAAGAATGTCATTTATAATAACCAACAGGTTTTGGCCCGAGGTATGTATAAGTTCAACATATTCAGTTTGCTGGGTGTCCAGTTTACTTTCAACCAACAAATCGGTAAAGCCTAAAATAGTATTAAGCGGGGTGCGAATTTCATGGCTCATGCTGGCCAAAAATTGCTCTTTAAACTTAACTGAATCCAATGCTTTTTCTTTGGCATCTTTCAGCTCATTCTCCATTTGTATACGTTCGGTAATATCTTGCGCATAGCATATTACGTGCTTGCCCGATTCCGAATCGTCTTTCTTAATATTTTTATATAGCCAATAAATTTCTTTGCCTTTGCGGGTGCGTAGTTTTAGTACGCCGCTTACTACGTTGGTATTATTAATACGCAGCAAATAATCATCAAACGATTGCTTGTCGCCGGGCGGAATAAATTCGCGCAAATTTTTACCCAGCAAGCCGGTATTTTTATCGCCAAGCGACTCTGAAGTAGCCGGGTTGGCGCTAAGTATAAAGCCGCTCATATCATGTATCATAATAATGGCCTGGCTAAACTGTACTATCTCGCGGTTGTTTTTCTCGCTCTCTATTAATGCTTTTTGGGTGCGAAGGCGTTCTGTTTCAAGCACTCTGTATTTTAGTGCGTTGCGCACTACCTGGGTAAGTACCTGTGGGTTTATTTCCGATTTTGAAAAGTAGTCAAATGCGCCATTTTTCATGGCATCAACAGCAATACGCTCATCGCCCTGGCCGGTAATAATGGCAATAGGGGCATCAAAGCCGCGGCCACGAAACTCTTTAAGTAGTTTTAAGCCATCCTGTCCGGGCAACTGGTAATCAAGAAAAATAACGTCAAACGTTTGCTTCTCGGCAAGCTCCAAGGCATCTTGGGCCGTTTGGCAAAAGGTTAACAGGTGGTTGAGTTCCGTCTTTTTTAACGCCCGCACAAATGCAAGTACGTCAACCTCGTCGTCCTCAACTAATAAAATTTGAATAGAGTTGTACATCATAATCCTTGGGTATAATGCCTGTATTGTATACGCTGTAACTTGTAAATAGTTGTTACTAATAGTTTATACAACTTTGGCTTATTTTGCTGGGGGTAAAGGTACTTGGCTATTATAATTGCAAGTGCCTAAAGCTGGTTTTGACAGACACGCGTAAGTTTTTTGGTTTTTTAGTAAACTGTGTTGCGACACAAATTGGCAAAGTAGTTGATTGATAAGGTTTAGAACATAAAAAAGCCGGAAAAATATTTTCCGGCTAATGTAAGAAAGGGGGTAAAAATATCAATATGGGCTAAAAAGGGTAGGCACCCTAATTAGTCGGGGTATTCGCATAGCATCCAGTAGTTGTTTAGCATTGCTACAGAGGCTATAAAGCTCTCAATAGACAGTGGCTTAAGAATATAGCCGGCAACGTTAAGGTTGTAAGCATTCATTTTATCCTGCTCCTCGTTAGAGGTAGTCATAACAAAAACACTAATAGCTTTTAACTTGGCATCGGCACGCAGTTCGCGTAAAAATTCTATACCGCCCATACGTGGCATGTTAATGTCTAGCAATATAATACGGGGCAGTTGCAATACATCGGTAATGCCGCGTAAGTATTCAAGGGCATCAACGCCATTGCCACACACATGCAGTGGGTTTGATATGTTGTTCTTTTTAAAGGCACGTTTAACGTTCATCACGTCAATTTCGTCGTCTTCAACAAGTAGTATGTTTATTTGCTTTTCCATACAGACAAATATAGTGTAAGAGAAATTCTATTTTTTTGTTTTTCTTCCCCGGGTTATTAACAGCTTATTGTTCTTTAAAAGAGGATTGATGGCTAATGTATTTATTTTATACAATTCCTGCAACAAGGGCAATTTTGCCAACATATCCAAGTGTTTCAAAACCACTTCGGCATCGCCGCGTACCGCAGGGCCTGTTTGGGCATCAGCAGGGGGCAGGTGTTTTACCTTGCTTACGGTTTGGCTTATTAACGGAAAAACAATTTCAAACGGAATACCATGTTCTGCCGCCAGTTGGTGCGCCACCTTTAACATTAAATTGGTAAAGTTTGATGAGAATACGCCCATTATGTGCAGCCAAGGGCGCTGCTCGCCGCTTATTTCATATACGTTATGGCTTAGCGTATTGGCCAGCTTTTTTAGTTGATGTAAAGCTTCTTCGTTGTTCCCCTCTATACAAAACGGAACATCTTTCATCTTCATTTTTACATCTTTAGTAAAGGTTTGAAAAGGGTAAAGTACCCCGTAGTTTTTGCTGCTGGCTTTTAATACAGACGCACCCATAGTGCCCGATGTATGCACCGTAAGTGTATTGCCAAACTTTGCTTTTTTACAAAAGGCTGCCAGCGCATCATCTTTTATACTGATGATGATAATGTCAACATCGGCAATAATGTCTGCCGGGTTGGTTATAAAATCGGCCTTAAGCTTTTTGGCCAGCGCTTTGGCATTATTGGCCGTGGGGCTACATACTTGCAGTATTTTAATGCCCGCCTTATGCAGCGCCTTGCCTATATGCGTGGCCACATTACCCGAACCTACTATAACGGCTGTTTTTGTTTTCATTTTTTCGTAGTTGGTAGTTCGTTGTTGTTGGTTGGTAGTATGCTACAAATTTTGGTAGAGATTGCTGTTCATTGTTAACTAAAAACTACGAACCACCAACTACCAACTAATACCTACCTTTGCCTTATGCAATTACATATTGGCGACAAGGTAAGTTTTTTAAACGAAAAGGGTGGGGGAGTGATAACCCGTTTTATAGATGGTGCTACGGCTATGGTTGAAACTACCGATGGCTTTGAAATACCCTATGCTATGAAGGAGTTGGTGCCCGAGAATTATGCCGCCAACAAAATAACCCGCGTAGCTACCGCCCGCCCTACACTTGATTTGGAAGATACTACCAAGGCCGCCACTTTGGCCGAGGGTATTTACCTATGCTTTATGCCCGATAGTTTGGACGATTTAAGTAGCGCCCGCTTTTCGGTTTACATATATAATAATAACCGCAAATACGATATACTTTTTAACCTGTTTAGCAAAAACACTGCGGGGCATACGCTCTTAGCCAGCGACCGTTTATTGGCAGGCAAAAGTGTTGCTATTGATAATTTGCCCGCAGGCAGTTTAGATAAATACACCGGCGGCGTATTGCAAATACTATTTTATTCGGGTGTGGTTGATGAGGTAAAAGAGCCCGAAACGGTAACCTTTAAAATGAAAACCCTTAAGCTTATTGATAAAATAAACTACAGCAAACTAGTGCATTTTAATGCGCAGGGCTTGGCAACAGCGCTTTACCCCAAACGCAACGAGCCCCAAAGCCAGGCCGATTATGATTTGGATGATTTAAGAACCAAGTTTGATAAAGGCACCAACAAACCAACCAACAAACCCAAACAGCAGGTGTTTGAAATGGAGGTTGATTTGCATATTGAAGAACTGGTTGACGATATACGCGGCATGAGCAATGGCGAGATGTTGCAAATACAGCTAGACCATACCCGCCGCAAACTGGACGAGGCCGTTAGCCGCAACTGCCGCCGCTTAATATTAATACACGGTGTTGGCAATGGCCGTTTAAAAACAGAAATTAGGGCTTTGTTAGATAACTACGCAGGCCTTGAATATTTTGATGCATCGTATGCCCGCTACGGCGTTGGCGCTACCGAGGTTAAACTTGGCAATGTTAGGTTAGCATAATATATGAAAAACAACATTACCACCCTTTTTGGCTTAGGCAAAACGCCTTATTCGGCTACTACAGCATCTGCAATAGGGGCGGGCATGTATTGGCTGTTTTTTACCTACTACCCCCAAATACTATACTTTGCTTTTATAGCCGTTTTCATCATCAGCCTCATGGAACTGGCTGCTAACAAAGCCTTTGCAAGTAGCGACCCTAAAGAGGTGGTGGTTGATGAATGGCTAGGCATGTTTATAGCCCTTATTATTGCCCATACCGGCAGTTGGATGTCTATAGGTATATTATTTGTCGTTTTCCGTGTGTTGGATATTTTCAAACCATTCCCCTTCAACATCCTCGATAAAAAACTAAAAAGCTGGTGGGGATTGTTGGTTGACGATGTGGTAATAGGTATTGTAATAGGCATTGTGTTTAGGTTGATAGTTTATTTCTTCCCTACAATATTGCAATAAAAAAGCCCCTCATAAACTGAAGGGCTCTTACTCTTTCTTCACACTCTTTTCTAGTTACCTTGGGCTGCCTTGTGGCACCACACGGCCGCCGCTTGCCGGGGCTTTGGTATTAGTTACCGGGGCTTTTTTTACCGGCACTTTGCCTGTTTTTGATACCAGCTTCATTTCTTTAATAAGGTTTTGCGCACCGGCGTATTTGTCTATTATAAACAATACATAACGTATATCTACCGATATGGTGCGTTTCAATTCAGGGTCAAAATAAATATCGCCACTCATGGCTTCCCAGTTACCGTCAAAAGCACAGCCAACCAATTCGCCGTAGGCGTTTAATACCGGGCTACCGCTGTTGCCGCCCGTAATATCATTATTGCTAATAAAGCAAACACGCAGGCGGTTTTTATCGTCGGCATAGCGGCCAAAGTCTTTGCGGGCATAAAGCTGTTTAAGTTTAGCAGGCACTACAAACTCTTCGTTGGTGCTGTCTTCTTTAGCTATAATACCATCAAGGGTGGTGTAGTAATCAAAAAATACACCGTCTTGCGGGTAGTACGATTTTACGTTGCCGTAAGTTAAACGTATAGTTCCGTTAGCGTCAGATGCGTATGCTTTTTTAGGGTTCATTTCGCGCAGGCCTGCAATAAACAAGCGTTGCACTTTATCTTGCGCCTCTTCTATCGCTTTTACTTTAGGGGCGTAGTTGGTGCGCCAGTTAATCATAAACGAGTTAAATACCTTGTAGCTCCAATCGCCTTTTAATGTAGCAGCATCAGGGTTGTCTAAAAATTTCTCCATGCGGGCACGGTCAACAAATACTGATGTTTCAAATAGTTTATCGGCAAATTTTTGGTAGTCGCCGCCAAACTCAGTGTCTATCACCTTGTAAATATCGGGCAGTTGTTCTGCAGGCACATCGGCCCTAAAAAGTTGTAGCATGGCTACAACCAAACGTTTATCAGTAGCAGCATTGTAATCATCAAAAAATACGGCAATGTCTTTCTTCATTTCGGCTGCTTTCTTTTTGCCTTCGGCTTCAGTTGCAGGGTCGCTCAGTAGTTTTTCCAGCTCAGCATATCCGCCCGATAGGGCAATGCCTTCGCAGGTGCGCATTATACACTCGTTTAAGTAGGTGCGGTGTATGTTAAAGTCGCGCATTTGTACAAAGTATTTGTTAATGTCGCCTATGGCATTGCCATATTTAGCCATCAAATCTTTGTTGCCGTTTACCCATTTATCAAAGTCAAGTTCAACCTTCAGTTTCTTTTCATATACGCGGTTCTTTTTAAGCTGTGCGCTTTGGCCAATATAGTATTTCCAGTAGTTGGCGGTGCGGGCATATTTGGTAGCGTATTGTATTTTTACCTTAGGGTCGGTGTCCATATCTTTTTTGTAGATAGACAGTTTCAAGTCGCGTATTTTTACAATAGCCGGTGCAGTTTGGTCAAGCAAAAGTTTAACACCCTCCGATGATAGAAAACGGTCTGTCCTGCCGGGGTTGCCCATTATCATAGTAAAGTCGCCATCTTTTACCCCGTCTAACGAAATTGCTAACGATTTTTTAGGCTTGTACGGAACATTGTCTGTAGCATACGGTGCAGGCTTACCCTCTTTAGTGCCGTATACACGCAGCAGGCTAAAGTCGCCGGTGTGGCGGGGCCACATCCAGTTGTCGGTATCGCCGCCAAACTTACCAACCGATGATGGTGGGGCACCAACCAAACGTACGTCGGTAAAGGTTTCGTATACAAAAAGGTAAAACTCTGCATTTTCAAACATGCCCTTTACTTTGGCATTGTAGGTAGTGCCTTCGGTGGCTTCTTTCTCCAGTTTAGCCATTACTTCGGCTATTTTTTTGTTGCGGTCGCCTTCGGCCATATCGCCCGTAAGCTCGGCATTTACCTTAGCCGTAACATCATCTATACGCACCAAAAACGATGCTGTGTAGCCCGGCGCTTTCAGGTCTTGCGCTGTGTCGTAGGCCCAAAAGCCATCCGTTAAATAATCATGGTCAACCGTGCTGTTTTTTTGAATGGCATCGTAGCCGCAGTGGTGGTTGGTAAGCAGTAAGCCTTGGTCAGATATGGCTTCGGCAGTACAGCCGCCGCCGTTAAGCATAACAATAGCATCTTTAAGGCTGGCGTGGTTAAGGCTGTAAATTTCATCAGCCGTAAGCTTAAAGCCTTTTTGCTGCATATCGCGCATATTCATTTTTTGCAGCAATATCAACAGCCACATACCTTCGTCGGCAAAGGCTGCCGATGGTATTAATAATGAACCAATAGTAAAAAGGGTAACAATTAATTTTTTCATAGTATACAATTAAGGCAGCGAAGTAACGGGCTTTTTTTGATATTGGCAAGGTGTGGTTGCAAGGCTATAATAATATGGGCACAAATGAACAATGAACATTGAACATTAAACAAGCATTATGCATTTTGAATTGTGCATTATGCATTATCAATTATCTTCACCACATGAAAAAACTGAAAAGCATAATATTGGTTATAGCCATTTTAGCCCTTGACGCGGGTGCATTAAATGCCCAAAACATAGCTAAAAATGATATTGTTGGCAGCTACCGCATAGCTAAGTATATACAACCCACACCCGATGGTGACACCCCCGGTTTAAATTATGACGCCGCAATAGAAAAGGCTAAGGTTGATAAAGCGTTGGGCGATTTAAAGCGCCGTAATCCTAAGTTTACCAGTGCCGACAGTGTGCAGGTGGTAAATGATGCCAGCCCTTTATACGTTACATTTTGCGTATTGGTATGTACCTACACTGCCGATGGAAATTTAACACTGGCCATAGGTGCCGAAAAGCCCGATGAAGCCCAATGGATTTACGACGAAGCTACCAACCACCTTACCATTACCGATAACAAAGGTCGTAAAGATGAGCTACAGGTAGAAAAGCGCAAAGGCAAAATTTACTTGGTGCAAAAAACAGACGATGGTACTGTAACCGAGTTTGTAAAACAATAAGCATAGTGGACAGTTAACAATTAACAGAGAACAACGCTGATTACTGATTACCGACTACTAATAAAATGAAACAAATACTGGCAGAAATAATAACCATTGGTGATGAGTTGCTGATTGGGCAGGTGATTGATACCAACTCGGCCTGGATGGGCGAGCAGTTGAATAGCGTGGGCATTAGGGTTAAACAAATAACTTCAGTGTCTGACGATAAGCAGCATATTTTAAATGCTTTAGCCGAGGCGGAAAAGCGCGTGGATATTATTTTGATAACCGGCGGTTTAGGCCCTACTAAAGACGATATTACCAAGCATACCTTGTGCGAATATTTTAATACCACATTAGTACCCCACCCCGAAATTGAGGCGCATATCCGCAATTTATTTATTGACCGTTTTAAGCGCGAACCCGGCGAGGTACACCTGCGCCAGGCCGATTTGCCCGCCAACTGCACCCCGCTTACCAATGCCGTGGGCACCGCATCGGGTATGTGGTTTGAGCATAATGGTAAAATATTCATCTCAATGCCCGGCGTGCCGTATGAGATGAAAAGTATTGTAACAAATGAGGCGTTGCCCAAGCTAAAAGATAAGTTTACGCTACCGGTTATTATACACAAAACCTTTTTAACCCAAGGCTACGGCGAGAGTATGATTGCCGAAATGATTGAGCAGTGGGAAAATGCCCTGCCCGCCAATATGAAACTGGCTTACTTACCATCGCCGGGCGCGGTGCGCCTGCGCATTACCGCCTATGGCACCGATGCTGCCCATTTGCAAAACGAGGTGCAAGCACAAGGCCTGCAACTGCAAGCCATTTTGGGCAAAATTATTTTTGGGTATGACAAAGAAACGTTAGAATCGGTAATAGGAAATATACTACGCCACCACAAGCAAACATTGGCAACAGCCGAAAGCTGCACCGGTGGCAACATTGCCCACCACATTACGCTGGTGCCCGGCAGTTCCGATTATTATAAAGGTACTGTTGTTTGCTATGATAATGCGGTAAAAATAAATGTGTTGGGCGTAAGCGCTGTCGACCTAAATACCCATGGCATTGGCGCTGTAAGCGAAACAGTTGCTATACAAATGGCCGAGGGGGTTAAAAAACTATTGGGTACCGATTATGCTATATCAACCACCGGCATTGCCGGCCCCGCCAGCGATAATACTGATAAGCCCGTAGGCATGGTTTGGATTGCCATTGCAGGCCCTCACGGCACCATAGCAAAAGAGTTTATGCTGAAAGATGTACGCGACCGTTTTATTGACCGCACAACATTAACTGCGCTAAATATGTTACGTTTGGAATTAATTAAATAGTTGATGGTTGATGGTTCGCAGTTGATAGTAAAATTTACTAATCTTACTGCCATAAAACTACCAACCACCAACCACCAACAACCAACAAGAATATGAAATACCCATTTATAATTTACGGTGCAAACGGCTACACTGCCGAATTAATAGCTGAACTGGCCATTAAGCACGATGTAAAACCATTGCTGGCTGGCCGTAGCGATAAAATTATTCCTATAGCCCAACGCCTTGGCCTAAACTACGAGGTTTGCCCGCTAGATGATAAAGCAAAAATGGCCGATTTACTTAGCAAGTCTGACATATTTTTAAACTGTGCCGGGCCGTTTATGTATACCGCCCGCCCTGCTGTTAAAGCCTGTTTAGAACATGGTGTGCATTACCTTGATATAACCGGCGAACACTATGTGTTTGAAGCCATGCGTGGCATGGACGATAAGGCCAAAGAAAAGAAAATAATGATACTGCCCGGCGTAGGGTTTGATGTAGTGCCCAGCGATTGCTTGGCAATGCACCTTAAAAACCGCTTACCGTCGGCTACACACCTAACGCTGGCTTTTGCTGCCCTTAAAGGCGGTATGAGCCGTGGTACAGCTAAAACAACTGTGTTGGGTATGGGTGTGGGTGGAATGATACGCGAAAATGGCGAGCTTAGGCCCGTTCCGTTGGTGTATAAAACGCAGGAGATAGACTTTGGCCCATTTAAATCAATGGCGGTAACCATACCGTGGGGCGATATTTGTACAGCCTATTACAGCACCGGCATACCTAATATTATGGTTTATACGGGCGTAAAACAATCTATGATTGATACTATGAAATGGAACGACAGGCTGGGCCCATTGTTGCGCACAAGTTTGGCTAAAAAGCTGGCTACCAAAGCAATTGAAATGCGTACCGAAAAAGTTGCCGGGCCTGATGAAAATCGCCGCAACACCAGCATGTGCTATTTTAGGGGCACTGCCGAAGATGAGAACGGCATTAAAGTAGAATCGCTACAGGTAACGCCTGAAGGATATAAACTAACATCGCTTACGGCCTTTGAAATTGTAAAAGAGGTATTGGCTGGCAACTTTAAAACCGGCTACCAAACCCCCGCAACTGCCTATGGCCCCGACTTTATACTTAAAATAGCCGGCTGCGAAAGAACTGATTTGTAAGGGAATGTAGAATGCACAATTCAAAATGCATAATTCATAATGTCGGAGCTTAACTCTCCCTTGTAAAGGGAGTACCCGAGCAACGCAAGGGGGAGGGATTTTAATGTGCGCCAGCGCGTTAGGGATAGTAGTGAGTTCCTACGAATGTATAGCCCGGGCCC
>JANOCJ010000055.1:0-5598 GCA_031412115.1 Flavobacteriales bacterium | reverse complement strand
ACGTTGTAGTTGCCCGATGAGCCAAAAGTATAGCTAGGGTTTTGGGTGCCGCTAGTTTGGCCGGGTTCAAACGTCCATGCGTAGTTGGCAATAGTGCCGGGGCTGGTAATGGTGGTACCGTCGGTAAAAACGGTTGGGCTGCCTTCGCACACGGTAGTGGTGGCAAAGTCGGGCACAATATCAATCAGGTTAAAAGTAACCGTATCATACTTAACAATACCGCTAGGAAAAACGCCACGGGCAATAATAGTTTGGCTACCGCTAAGGTTGTTGGGGTAGTTTACAAAAGCCTGCCAGTTGTTGGCGTTTAAAATATTGGCGTTTATAGGCGAACCTACAAAACCGCCGGTAAGTGTTAGTGATGTTGGCAAAGAGTCGGAAGTGCCGGTAACTAAAAACGAACACGGCATGTTGGCGTTTACCGTTGGCGATGTAATAACTATGCCCGGCTGTGCGGGTACAATGGGCGATATATTATCAACCATGCCGTTAATGTACCCGCTGCATGGGGTATCAAACCAATTGCCAATGCATATGTAGCACCAGTTTGATGTAGGGGTAAAAGTTACGGTTACAGTATTCCAGCCCGGGGTAGTTGTTGATGGTGATGCGTATAGTAATTGTGCCTGGTCGCATGAACTATTTCCGCCCCAAATTGCCACATTGCCATAGCAATCTATTGGCTCGGCCGTGTTGTATACGGGCGAGAAAGCAATATCCATAGTAAAGGTATACGTTGTTCCTGCTGTAAGGCAGGTACCCAATTGCTGGCTTATTCCTTCGGCGTAGCTACCGGGGCCGCTTCCCGACATTAAAAAGCTGGAATAACCGGTACCATTTGTTGGAGGGTTATTTATACCCCATTGGCCGGGTTGTTGATCGGGCGAACCAAAGCACTGACCCCATGACGTAGGTGCAACACCTGCCCCTGAAGGGCCTTCAAGCGAAGGGTTTATAAAATTGATTTGCCCTTTAGCACCTAAGGTTACTAGTAAAGCAAAAATGAGTAGATGTTTCATCATAGGCTATAACTGCATAAAATAAAGCAAACCAATTGTAAAAAGCAACCTATTTTAACTAAATGTTAGTAACACATTATTTGTTGATAGCTAAACGCTGTTAAATGAGGTGTTTATACTTAATTTTAAAAGTGTAATAAATAGTATAAATACCATATTTATTAACCTACTTAGTTACTATCAGCTTGGTGGTATAGGTATAATTTATTTTAAATATTATGTCTGAAAATTATTGTTTAATGTGCATAAATCGCCGCAATATAACCACTACAAAATACAAACTCCCTCTGCAGTGGAGGCAGAGGGAGTTTGTATAGGAACTTAAAAAAGCTTTTTTATTTACCCCTTAACAATGTAATAGTACCATTCTGTTTAAGCTCTTTACCGCCTTGTTCGCCGATAAAAATGTAGTAGTAAACGCCATCCGTACAGTCGGCGCCGCTGCTGGTTTTTCCGTCCCACAAATCATTTTGGTTGGTACTGCTAAATATTTTAAGGCCCCAATGATTGTAAATTAGCATGTTATACTTTGTGGTAGCGCCTACTACTACATCAAAAAAGTCATTAACACCATCGCCGTTTGGTGTAAATACGTTAGGTATGCCAAAGTTACAATCAACCGTTACAGTAACCGTGTCAGTATCGGTATAGTTGTTGCCAAAATTGCCGGTGGCGTATATAATAGCAATGTTTGATAGGTCAGCATTCATAGTAACCTGTGCTTCCCAGGTTACACTATCTATAAGTGTAGCCGTTACAGGGCCGTTTAAAATACTGCCGCTAAGCGTAACTGATTGTACCGCTTGGTTGGTAGTGCCCGTAATGGTATAAATACATCCTATAGTATCGGTAGGCAATGGGTCAACAATGGTTAAGTCAACGCAAGGGTCAACCTCAATATAATCATTCAACACCAAGGTGTCTGCACAGTTGGCGGGCGTAGTTACAATTAGGGTAATATCATAGCTACCCGGGTTGGCAAACGTATGTGCCGGGTTTTGCTGGTTAGATGTGCTGCCATCGCCAAAATTCCAAGCCCACGATGTCATAATGCCATTGCTTTCGTCGGTAAACAAAACATCAAGCGGGTAGCAGCCAAATACCGGCTGTGCGCTAAATAAAGCAACAGGTATAGGGTCAACAATAATTTGCTGGTCAAGCGTATCTGCACAGCCGTTGGCTACATTAACAATAAGCCTTGCGTTGTAGTTGCCCGGTGCAGTATAGGTATGCGTAGGGTTTTGGGTAGTAGTACCGGGGGTATTATCGCCAAAGGTCCAATCCCAGCTGGTTATTCCACCCGTAGGGGTTGATAAATCCTGAAAATTAACAGGCAGGCCAAAGCAGCCTGCATCCCAGCTAAAATTGGCAATAGCGCCGGGGTTTACAAATATTTGTTTTACAACAGTATCAGTACAGCCGGGGTTTGATGTAATAATTAGCTTAACGCCATGCACACCGGGTGTGTTGTAACTATAGGTTGGGTTTTGTAAGATTGATGTTTGGCCCGGTTCAAACTCCCACAGGTAGTTTGATATGGTTCCGGGGGCGGTAACAGTGCTTAAATCAACAAAATGGGTTGGTTTGCCTTGGCAAACGGTATCAGCCGTAAAGTCGGCATTAAAATCTATCAGGTTAATATGTAGCGTATCGCGGCTTATATCGCCGTTGGGCGGAAATATACCTGTAGCAACAATAGTTTGCGGGCCGGTTAGGTTATTGGGGTAGGCAATATTGGCTTGCCAGTTGGTGCCGCTAACCGTAGCCGCCAGTGGCGACCCTATAAAGTTGCCCGTAAGGGTAACCGATGATGGAATACTATCTGTAGTGCCGGTAATGGTAAAATCGCAGGCTATATTGCTATTTTCTGCCGGGCCGGTAATTACCAAACCGGGTTGGGTAGGCACAATGGCCGATATATTATCAACCATACCATTAATATAACCATTGCAGGGGGTAATAAAAATAGGGGCAAAGGTTACAAAGCACCAGTTTTGGGTGGGGGTAAAGGTAACGGTAACGTTATTCCAGCCGGTAGTAGTAATAGCGCCCGAGCTCCATAGCAGTTCATTGTCGTCGCAAAGGCTATTGCCGCCCCATAAAGCAACAGAGCCGTAACAATCGCCGGGCTCTGCGGTATTATATACGTCCGAAAAAGCAATATCCATAGTAAAGGTATAGCTTTGGCCGGCTACAAAGCAACCGTTTAATGGCTGGCTTGCACCTTCGCGGTATATACCATTGCCGTCTACTAAAAAGCTAACATAGCTGTTGCCATCGGTAGGGGGAAGGTTAATACCCCAGCTGCCGGGTTGTGTGTCGGGGCTGCCATAGCAATCGTCCCAAGGGGCAGGCACTATGTGCGGGTTAGGAAAAGTACCCTCAAACGACGGGTTTTGAAATATAAATTGCCCCGCAGCAAACAGGGGTAAAAACGGAAGTAGTAATGCGAGTACGCGTTGTTTCATTTTAGGTATAATGAGAAGTTGCCCTCCAAAAATATAACTAATAAACCAAATGGCAATGCAGTTTTGAATGATTGCGGAAATACCTATCTTCGCAGCCCTAAAAATAAGGAATAGTATTATGGATTTTAGCCTGAATGAAAACCAGAAAATGATTGCGGATACCATTCGCAGTTTTGGAGAGAAACACATTAAACCCCGTTTAATGGAGTGGGATGAATCGCAGGAGTTTCCTGTGGAGGTGTTTAAAAAATTGGGCGAACTGGGCCTTATGGGCGTTTTGGTGCCTACCGAATATGGTGGCTCGGGCCTTACCTATACCGAATATGTTACCGCTATTACCGAACTGGGTAAAATTTGTGGCTCTATAGCATTATCAATGGCGGCGCACAACTCATTGTGTACCGGCCATATTTTGCAATTTGGCAACGATGAGCAAAAGAAAAAATGGTTGCCTAAACTGGCTACTGCCGAATGGATTGGTGCTTGGGGCTTAACCGAAGCCAATACCGGTAGCGACGCTATGCGCATGAAATGTGTAGCTGTTGAAGATGGCGACCACTATGTATTAAACGGCAGCAAAAACTGGATTACCCACGGCAAAAGTGGCGACATTATGGTAGTGCTTGCCCGTACCGGCGATTTGCTAGATTCGCATGGCATTACCGCTTTTGTAGTAGAGCGCGGCACCCCCGGCTTTGGCTCAGGCAAAAAAGAGAATAAATTGGGTATGCGCGCATCAGAAACCGCTGAGGTGATTTTTGACAACTGCCGCGTACCGAAAGAAAATATTTTGGGCAACGTTGGCGATGGCTTTATACAAGCCATGAAAGTGCTTGACGGTGGCCGTATATCAATAGCTTCCCTATCATTAGGTATTGCCAAAGGCGCATTTGAAGCATCAGTAAAATATGCTAAAGAGCGCGAGCAGTTTGGCCAGCCTATTGCAAACTTTCAAGCTATTGGCTTTAAATTGGCCGATATGGCGGTGAAAATTGAAGCGGCTGAGTTATTAACTTTTCAAGCGGCCGATTTGAAAAACAACCACAAAAAAGTAACTAAAGAGTCGGCGTTTGCAAAATACTATGCATCAGAGGTTTGCGTACAGGTAGCTACAGATGCCGTACAGATTTTTGGCGGCTACGGCTACACCAAAGATTTTCCGGTAGAGAAGTTTTACCGCGACTCTAAACTATGTACCATTGGCGAGGGAACGTCAGAAATACAAAAGGTAGTAATAGCCAAACAAATTTTATCGTAAATATTTTTGTAGATTAAAAAAAGTATTTACCTTTGCAACCCTTAAAAAAACAGAAAACGCATGCTAGTAGTAAACATAAAAGAAGGCGAATCAATAGAAAAAGCGCTAAAGAAGTACAAAAAGAAGTTTGAAAAAACAGGTGTTGTACGTGAATTGCGCGAACGTTCAAAATTCACAAAGCCTTCAATTACCCGTCGCCAAACCGTTTTGCGTGCTACCTACCGCGATAGCATGTACCGCCGCAGCGACGACTAACAGTTAACTTTTAATTGTTTAAAGATATAGTGTCCCATCTGCCTTTGGCGGGTGGGACTTTTTTATTTTGGCCCCACCCAACCCTCCCCGAAGGGGAGGGCTTTAAAATATCTCCCTCTTTGAGGGAGTACCTCGCGCAGCGAGGGGAGGGAGGAAAACCTTTTAACATTAACAGAGTATACCCACCCAATGGCAGCCATCGAACGGTTTTTAAATTACCTGGAGTTTGAAAAGCGATTTTCAGTCCATACCGTTTCGTCGTACCGAAAGGATTTAGAGCAGTTTACCTCTTTCCTAAAAAACCAGTTTGAATTTGAAACGCCTGAGCTGGCAACATCGCCTATGATACGTACCTGGCTGGTGCATTTAAAAGAGGCTAGGGCAGAGGCGAGGACTATTAATCGTAAGCTGAGCACCTTACGCTCGTTCTACAAGTTTTGCATGCGCAATTCATTGGTTAAAAAAAATCCGCTGTATAATATTAATGCCGTAAAAACATCTAAACGCCTGCCCATATTTGTTGAGGGCGAGAAAATGGATAAACTGCTGGAAGGCGACTTTCAGTTGGTAGGGGAGGAGCACCGCGGCTACATGGAAG
>JANOCJ010000054.1:0-7772 GCA_031412115.1 Flavobacteriales bacterium | reverse complement strand
GCTGGCCGTTACAGCATAAATAAACGCCGTGCTGTTATCATCAATCATGCGTATGCGCTCATCACTTGTTTGTGGGGTGATGAGAAAAATATTACTTAGCCCATACTGCTCATAAATAGCGCGGTATTTTTCATTGTAAATTTCCATTGGTAAATCGGGCAAAATAAGCGCATCAACACCTGTTTCGCTGCAACGCTTGCAAAAACGTTCAAACCCATATTGCAACACGGGGTTAAAATACCCCATGGCTATTTTAGGTATAACGGTATTGGTTTTTGCCAGTTGCTCAAAAATTAAATCAATGGTAATGCCATTTTTTAGCGCAATGCTGTTGCTGCTTTGTATGGTTGGGCCATCGGCCAACGGGTCGGAATAAGGGATGCCAATTTCTACCATATCAACCCCGCTAGCATATAGCTCATCAACAATAGTAGGCAAGCTATTTAGTTGCGGAAAACCGGCCGTGCAATAAATATTCAGCAGGTTATCTTTCTTGGTATTTAATAATTGTTGCAGCTTATTCATTGGGTATGTGGTTTAGGTAAGTATTCATATCCTTATCGCCACGGCCGCTAAGGTTTATCACTATCACGTCGGTTTCTTTTAGCTGCATATTTTTTAATTGCGCTACTGCATGTGCCGTTTCCAGCGCAGGTATTATTCCTTCTAACTTGGTTAATAGAAATGCAGCATCTATGGCCTCTTTATCGGTAACGCTGGTGTATAATACCCGAGACGAAACATGCAAATGCGCATGGAATGGCCCAATGCCGGGATAATCCAATCCGGCAGATATGCTGTGCGGTTCTACAATTTGTCCATCGGCAGTTTGCATTACATACGTCATACAGGCATGTATAACACCGGGGCTGCCCAGCGCCAATGTAGCAGCCGACAGGGTGGTTTCTATGCCTTCTCCGGCGGCTTCCACACCTATTAGTTGTACCTGTTCATCATGCAAAAAATGGTAAAAAGCGCCTATGGCATTGCTGCCGCCACCAACACAGGCAATAACATGCGTTGGCAAACCGGTAAGTTGTTTTTTTATTTCTTCGCTGATAACGGATTGTAAACGGGCAACCATATCGGGGTATGGGTGCGGGCCAACTACCGAACCGATGATATAATGCGTATCCTGCGGGTTATTCATCCAATCGCGGATGGCCTCGTTAGTGGCATCTTTCAAGGTGCGGCTACCGCTATGTACAGGCTCTACTTTAGCACCCAGCATTTTCATGCGGTATACATTTGGAGCTTGACGTTCAATATCTTTTGCACCCATGTAAATAATACATTCAAGCCCCAGCAAAGCTGCCGCTGTTGCCGTTGCTACACCATGTTGCCCTGCGCCGGTTTCAGCTATAATGCGTGTTTTATTGAGCCGTTTTGCCAATAGTACCTGCCCAAGTGCATTGTTTATTTTGTGTGCGCCTGTATGGCAAAGGTCTTCTCGCTTTAGATAAATGGTAGCACCATAATGCGCGCTTAACCGCTTTGCATGGTAGAGTGGGGTAGGGCGGCCTACATAATCTTTCAATAGTAATTGAAACTCTTCTTTAAAATCTTCGCTCTGCAATATGGTAAGGTAATTTGCCTTTAGTTCTTCCACATTGGCATACAGCATTTCGGGTATAAAAGCCCCGCCAAATTCGCCATAAAAGCCTTTGTTGTCTACTTCGTATTTCATTGTTCTGTTCTGATTTTAGTAATGATATTTTTCGCCTGTTGTACATCTTTCAACCCCGGCAATAATTCTATTTTACTGTTAATGTCAATGCCATATAATTTCGGAAAAGTTAAATTCAATACCTCCTCTATATCATCAACGCCAATGCCTCCACTCAATATAAATGGTTTCGCAGATGGGTAGGTATTGAGTATTGACCAATTGAATTTTTTTCCGCTGCCGCCATGTTGTGCGGTGTTGGTATCAAAAAGAAAAAAATCGGTACTCTCTTCATAAGCAAGCACAGTGTTCATGTCAAAAGCATCATCAACTTTAAATGCTTTTATTATCCCAATGCCTTTGTTGCGAATGCTAGCAGCTATTTGTGGTATTTCATTGCCATGAAGTTGTGCGTAATTCAACTGCAAGCGGGTGCAAATTTCAATCACTTTTTCGGGCAACTCATTTACAAAAACACCTACACGCTGTATGGTGTCAGTAAGCAAAGGCAACGCAGCCTCCACCTCTTCAACACTAACGTACCGTGGCGATTGGGCATAGAAAATAAAGCCCATCATATCCGGAGCCAATGCAGCTATTTCGCGTATGTTGTCGGGATGCTTCATCCCACAAATTTTAATTTTCATTATTGCAGTTGTTGTACCTCTTTTATTAATTGCTCACAAGCATCTTCGGGGTGGGCATGTTTCATAAAATGACCGCCTATTAAGTAGCCTTCATACCCTGCTTTTTTTAGCATAATAATATCTTCGGCAGTGGTTATTCCACTCTCGCTTACCTTAACAAATTCGGCCGGAATTGTATCAGCCAAGTTAATGCTGGTTTGTATAGTGGTTTTAAAATTGTGCAGGTTGCGGTTGTTAACGCCAACAAGATCAATATACTCATTGGTGTAATCATTAATCTCTTGTGCATCGCGTGTTTCAAGCAGTACTTCCAAACCCAGTTCTTTAGCCAGTTTAGCCAATGCTTTACTTTTTTCAACGCTAAGGGCTGCTGCAATAAGTAGAATACAATCGGCGCCAATACTGCGTGCTTCTATAATTTGGTATTCATCAACTGTAAAATCTTTGCGCAACACGGGGCAGTAATTATACTTTCGTGCTGTGGTTACATCTTCATTAGTTCCGCCAAAATAGTTGGTATCGCTTAGTACAGACAGTGCCGATGCGCCCGCTTGCATATAGCCAATGCTCAGTTGCTCTACATCAATAAACTCGTTTATCATGCCCGCACCCGGCGATTTACGTTTTATCTCGGCTATTACCCCAACCTTATCGGCGCGTTGTAAATACGCTTTCATTGATACAACGGGTGTGTTGAAGTAGATGCTATTCTCCAGTAATTTTAATGGTTTCAACTCTTTGCGCTGTGCAACCTCGGTAATTTTGTACGCTATAATTTCGTCTAGTATGCTCATAATGCTATAAGTTTTTCAAAGGTTTGTTTGGCCTTCCCACTTGTTAATGCTTCAAGGGCCATATTAAAAGTCTCATCTAAGGGTTTGGTAGGATAGCTGCATTGTATGGCAATAGCTGCATTGGCTGCAACCACATTGTTTTGTACAGTAGTGCCATTCCCATCCAGTATATTCACAAAAATATCAGCAGCCTCTTTTACTGTTGTGCCACCAAAAAGCAAATCTTGCGTTATTGGTGTATCAGTAAATAATGTTGGTTTAACAATACTTTCGGCTAGTGGGCTTACTACTTTACAATCGGCTGTAAGGCTTATTTCATCGTAGCCATCTAGCGAGTGTACTATGCGGTATTCAATATTGCTATGCTCATACAGGTAATGGTAAAAGCGCAACAGCTCTAACGAGTATACGCCCACCATTTGCTTTTTAGGAAACGATGGGTTTACCATTGGCCCCAACATATTAAAAAAGGTACGTACGCCTATGCTTTTGCGTATGGGCGCCACCTCCTTCATGGCAGGGTGAAACAACGGCGCATGCAAAAAACAAATGCCGCATGCATCAATTTGCTGTTTTAGTTTGTCCTCATTATCAGTAAAATGGTAACCCAAATACTCCATAACGTTTGATGAACCGCAGCTTGAACTTACCGCATAGTTGCCATGCTTTGCAACATTCACCCCGGCTCCGGCAGTAACAAAAGCAGCCAATGTGCTAATGTTAAAAGTGTCTTTTCCATCGCCGCCGGTACCACAAAGGTCGGTAGCGTTAAATTCGTCTAAGTCAATACGTACGCATAGTTCCTGCAACGCATCCCTAAAGCCGGCCAGTTCGTCAACCGTAATACCCCGCATTCTGAATATGGTTAAAAATGCACTCACCTGATAGGGATTGAAAAGTCCTGAAGATATATCTGTCAGTGTTTTTTTTGCCTCTGTACGGGTAAGGGTATGATGGTCGAAAAGATATTCTAAGGTATTTTTCATTTGGCTGTTTGCTTAGTAGCTAATTCAATAAAATTGTGAATCATTTCTTTTCCATATTCCGTCATAATACTTTCGGGGTGAAACTGCAACCCATATAAGGGCAATTCTGTATGCTGAAAGGCCATTATTACGCCATTTTCATCCTCGGCAGTTACTTGCAAGGCACTTGGTAAGCCGGTGGTGTTCACTTCCCACGAGTGATACCTTCCGGCATTAAATTGGGTTGGTATATCATTAAAAAGTATACTTTTATTAATAATTTTTACCGTGCTTTTTACGCCATGGTAAACATCATTCATATTGTTAAGCGTTCCGCCAAAATATTCGGCTATGGCTTGGTGCCCCAAACAAATGCCTAATATGGGTTTGCTTGTTGCGTATGATGTTATAATAGCGGGCATATTCCCTGCCTCAGAAGGTATACCCGGACCCGGCGATAAAAGAATAGCATCGTATTTTGCAACTTCAGCTACTGTAATTTTATCATTTCGATAAACATCATAATCTACATTCAACTCGCGCAAAATATGAACCAAGTTGTAGGTAAAACTATCGTAATTATCTAGCACTAATATTTTCATATCTCTTCAGCTTTTTTAATAGCCTTGCGCATAGCGGCTACTTTATTATTTACTTCCTGCAACTCATGTTCGCGCACACTTTTTATTACTACACCTGCACCGGCTTGGTAAGTAAGCTTATTGTTTTTACTTAAAACAGAGCGTATAATAATGGCATGGTTTACGCTTCCGTCAAAGCCAAAAAAGCCAATAGCCCCACCATAAAAATTGCGCTTAACAGGTTCGTTTTTATCAATTATTTGCAAAGCGCGGTGCTTTGGTGCGCCCGACAGTGTACCGGCCGGAAAGGTATCGGCATAAATATTAAGGCTCGACTTATCATTTAAAATGCGCCCGCTTACTTTGCTTACCATGTGTATAACGTGCGAGAAATATTGTATTTCGGCATGCACCTCAACTTTTACATCATCGGCACTGCGGCTTAAATCGTTGCGAGCCAAATCAACCAACATAATATGTTCCGAATTTTCTTTCGGGTCTAGTTGCAATGCCTCGGCTAAGCGTTGGTCTTCTGCTGCATTGCCGGTGCGTTTTACCGTACCCGCAATGGGGTTTATATAGGCTCGGCCTTTTGCTACCTGCAACTGCGACTCAGGCGATGAGCCGAAAATTTTAAAGTTGCCATAGTCGAAATAAAACAGGTATGGCGATGGGTTTACGCTGCGTATGCTGCGGTATACATTAAAATCATCGCCAACATAAGGCTGGCAAAACTCGCGCGAAAGTACCACCTGAAAAACATCGCCGCGCTTGCAATGCGCAATGCCTTTGTCTACCAATACCCTAAAATCCTCATCGGTAAGTGTGCTGCTTTCTTGGCCTTTGGTTTGAAAAGAAAACTGCGCTGTGCGTCCAACACGCAATAGTGATTGGATGGAGGCTAAATCATCTTGGTTGCCATTAAACGGCTGTGTGCTGTATTGTATAAGGTATAGGCTGTTTTTAAAATGGTCGAACGCTATAACAAACTGAAACAGCTGGTATTTTAAGTCGGGGTTATTTTTGGTATCAGTACGCTTTTCTGCAAATTCAATATCCTCAAAATACTTTGTAGCCTCAAACGATGAGTAACCAAACAAGCCTGCAGTATTAAATGGCAACGTGCTTTCGGTTGCTGTAAAACTAGCGGTGAAATTTTTAAATGCAGCCCATACACCGTGGTTAGTTTTGGCGGTGTGGGTTTCTTCGGGTGTGTTAGGGTAGTTAAGTGTATAGGCCTTGCCGGTAGCTTCAAAACCGGCCATGGGCGATAGGCAGATAAAGCTATAACTATCGGCTTGGCTGTGATAGTCTGAGCTTTCCAGCAACAACGCATTGGGGTAATGGTCTCTCAAATTAAGGTACGCACTTACCGGTGTTATAGTATCGCCAAGTAGCTGTATATGTTGTTGATATAAGAGGTGATTGTTCATTTTTTTAATTTGGGGTAAATAAAAAGGCCCGCGAGAAGCGGGCCTTTTGGTAATATCTATGGTATATAGAAATGGCTATAGCTTCTCAGTTATCGTTACCGAAAGCCACCACCAATTCATATTTTGTACCTTGTTTGCCATTTATACTGCAACGTTACGCAACTTTTTTTAAAAATAAAAGTGTTGGGTTGTTTTTTGTTTTAACTAAAAAATCCCCCCGATTGCTCAGGAGGATTTTTGTTTAGTAGCCTGTAGGTCGGTAGTTAAATCGTTGATTATCATAGTGCTTAATGGCTAAAAAGTCCACCACAGGTGGACTTTAGAATTTGTCTAAAGAATGGCTTTTTTGACCAAAAACGATAAAAAACGATATGCCACGTGTAAAAAGTCCACCTATAAATCCACCTGTTATTTCTTTTCCAAATCCATTTCGCACACAGGGCATTTTCCGGCTGTTGTGTAAGCGGTATCGCCCTGGCACTTCATAGGGCATTGGTATTTTACAGACGCTGTATCTGTTGCTACTACCAATGCTTTAGAATCGGCCTTTGTTGTTTTGCTGTTGCAGGCAAACAGTGCTGCCGCCAAAACCAGTGTTATTGCTATTGCTTTCATTGTTTAATAAATGTTTGGGTGAATGAATGGCTGCTCTGAGTAATCTGCATGGAATAGATACCTTGGGGCAGTTGTGAAATAGTTAGTTGATTATTTGCCATTGCTTTTTGGTTATAAGCCTCTTAGGGTTTGCTATGGTTAGGGTTAGTAATAAATTCATTATCTGTAAGAGTATTTAAAAAGGCAATAATATCTTGCATCTCCTGAGGTGTAAGCCTACCCTTTACAGCCGTTTGCATATTTACATCAAGGTTTTGCGGGTAATGAAACCCCGTGTTGTAAAAATTCAACACATCTTGCAGGTTAGCAAAACGCCCATCGTGCATGTAGGGTGCTGTTAATGCAATATTTCGTAATGATGGGGTTTTAAATTTTCCATCATCGTTGGGGCTTAGGGTTATTAAATAGCGGCCCCTATCAACCGGTATACTGTCAAGCCCTGTGTTTCTGTACTCAAAATCGGTAAAGGTGCTGCCCAATACATGGCAGTGGTTACAGTCGCCTTTGCTCATATCAGAATATAGTTGCAAGCCGTTTTCCTCCTGGGGGGTTAGGGTTGTTTGCCCACGCACATATTGGTCGTATTTACTGTTTGCCGATAGTAGCGTTCGCTCAAACTGGGCAATAGCCTTCATTAGCTTAGGAGTTGTAATAGGCCCGGAGCCAAATGCTTTTTCAAACAAGGCAGGGTATTCAGGGTGGGCATTCAGTTCGGCAATGGCATTGGTTAAGTTTTCGTGCATCTCAACCGGGTTTTGTATGGGGCCAATTACCTGGCTCTCCATATCAGCTGCCCCACCATCCCAAAAAAAGCCTTTGGTAGTAAAACCTAAATTAAACAGCGGCATAGCGTTGCGTGTTCCGGCAACATTGTCAATACCAATGCTAAATTGCAAGCTGCTATCAACAAAAGCAAACTGCTGCTTATGGCAACTTGCGCACGATATGGTATTGTTTCCTGATAGTATAGGGTCGTAAAACAACTTGCGTCCCAGTGCAATACCCTCTACAGTAAGGGGGTTATTGGCGGGTATAACCATTTGTGGCAAGCCTTGCGGTATAACAAGTGTA
>JANOCJ010000053.1:0-9438 GCA_031412115.1 Flavobacteriales bacterium | reverse complement strand
ACCAAAAAGTTAAATATTTCCTCTCTCTCATTTCCTTCATTTACATTAGGTATTATTGTACAAATAATATCTACCATGAAAAATATTTTTCTTGCTGCTTCGCTCCTACTTTGCTTTGCTATAAAAGCCCAACAAACGTCTGACCAAATACTAACCCGCATTGGGTTTGGCTCGTGCATTAGCCAGGATAAGCCACAAGATATTTGGTACGAGGTTATCAAGCAAAAGCCTGAGCTATTTATTATGTTGGGCGATAATATATACGGCGATACGCAGGATATGGGCTTGTTGCAAAAGAAATACGATATGCTATTGGCCAAGCCGGGTTATATAGCCATGAAGAAAAACACCAAGGTATTAGCTACGTGGGACGACCATGATTATGGCGTAAACGACGGCGGTAAAGAGTACCCAAAGAAAGAACAATCGAAAGAAATATTTTTAAAAGTATTTGATGAGCCTGCGGTTAGCGAACGCCGCAACCATCCGGGTATTTACCAATCGTACCTATATGGCCCAAAAGGCAAGCGCGTACAGGTTATTATGTTGGATACCCGCACCTTTCGCGATAGCTTATGCTGGGCAGGTAAAGATGAAGATTGTCTGGGCGAATATGGTCAGTGCAAAGACACTACCAAAACCTTTTTAGGCGAAGCCCAGTGGAAATGGCTGGAAGAGCAATTAAAGGTAGAAGCCGATATTCGCATAATAGGCAGCAGCACCCAATTTTTGCAAGATTTTAACGGGTGGGAAGGATGGATTAATATGCCGCACGAGCGCGAACGCTTTATCAACCTGATAAACAAAACCAAAGCCAACGGTGTATGCTTTTTAAGCGGCGATGTGCATTATGCTGAAATGTCGTTATTAAACCGCCCCGGAATGTATCCTTTGTACGACATAACCTCCAGCGGAATGACACACGGCCATAATTGCGCCGGGCCTAATATATTGCGCATACACGGTTGCTTTATGCAAGCCAATTTTGGCATGATACGTATTGATTGGGAAGCCGCAGGCGGCCCCGAGATAGTGTTTGAAATACGGAACGAAAAAGGAGAAATAAAATTGCAGGAAAAAGTAGCCGTTGCAACACTGCAATTTCGTTAATAAGCCTTTTAACATTTCTTATAAACTTAACAACGGGGTAATATATACAACACAGGTTATCAGTTAGATTGCAGGTATAATAATTGCTATGCCATACGCTGATAAAATAAAAATATTGCTGGTTGACGACGAGCCGGATGTGCGCGAATTTTTAGGCTATAACCTAAAAAAAAAAGGCTTTGAGGTATATACATGCTCCAATGGTAAACAGGCCATACGCAAAGCTAAACAGATAATACCGCATGTAATTATTATGGATATTGTAATGCCCGAAATGGATGGCATACAAGCTTGCCGCCAAATACGGAACGAGGCTAAATTAAAACCCTCTATTATTGCATTTTTCTCTGCCTATCACGAAAGTTATGCTGATTTACAAGGCTTTTCAGCAGGGGCTGATGACTATATTTATAAATCGTCAAGCCCGGCAATAGTGGTGGCTCGCATTAATGCATTGATAGAAAAATATGTATCGCGCTTTCCTTCTTTACAACTTATTTAGTTAGCGCTTTTACCGTAGTTAAAAAATTAAACTCGGTAGCTAGGGTTTGAAAACCCTGCTCTTCGGCTTCCGTTAATTGCACTTCCTCTTCCAACCCCTGTGCAACTATATCTTCATTGTAATGGTACATTTTCCAAGCACCTTCGTTGTATTCTAACGCTGTCAGGTTTTCAATCCAATCGCCACTATTAAGGTAAGTAACTTCACCAAAATGGTTGCGCATAGTGCCCATAAACGGCTTGTGTATATGGCCGCATATAACATAATCGTACCCTTGGGCAATGGCATGGTCTGCTGCGGTTTGCTCAAAATCGCTAACATATTTTACAGCCTTTTTTACGCTGTCTTTAATGGTTTTAGAGAGTGATATTTTCTCTTTACCAAACGAAGCCAAAATTCGGTTTATAAAACGGTTTAGCAGAATAAGTAAATCGTAGCTTTTGCCGCCTAATTTAGCCAACCAACGCGATGTCATAGATAAATCAAACACATCGCCATGAAAAAACCAGTGGCGCTTACCATCCACCTCTATAGCCAATTTATTTACCAGTTTAAATGAACCCATTTC
Source organism: Flavobacteriales bacterium (assembly GCA_031412115.1). Classification (GTDB taxonomy): domain Bacteria; phylum Bacteroidota; class Bacteroidia; order CAMBQF01; family CAMBQF01; genus CAMBQF01. The sequence goes on along the minus strand of JANOCJ010000053.1, from coordinate 7,258 downwards.
AAAGTCGGTAAAGCGGCGCAGCATATCGTCGTGGTTGCCGGTAATATAATACACCGGAATGCCTGATGAGATAAAGGAAACAATATCCTTTACCACCTTCATATGTGTTTTAGGAAAGTAGCTTTTATTAAACTGCCATATATCGATAATGTCACCATTCAAAATAAGCATTTTGGGCTTAATGGTTTTAAAATAGCGGTGCAGTTCTTTAGCGTGGCAGCCATATGTGCCTAAATGCACATCAGACAATACCACAATTTCTACTTCTCTTTTTTCTGTTTTCAAACCTTACGTTTTAATACACTTTTCGGTAAGTAAAAGTATAGCTATAGTATAAACAGAATATTGCCTAATAATTATGATTGGGTTAACTATGGGCGTTACGGCTGCGCCGCCGGGCTATACGTTCGCAGGAGCTCACTGCTATCCCTAACGCAAAATTCCTCCCTCCCGCCGTAGGCGGGAGTACTCCCTTTATAAGGAAGAGCTTTAAATATCATTATAAAAAAAGAAAATCCTGTACGGTATTATCGTACAGGATTCACTTTAAATAAAATATGGGTAACGTTTAGTTGCCTAAATCGTCAAAGTTAATGTCAACTATAGAGTTGCGGTTTTCGCTGGTAATAGTCTCCAGTGTTTCGTTTGCAGCAACCGTTTCGGTAGCGTTTTCAGTGCTATGGTTTGACTGGTACTGGCGGGGTTCAACATCGCCTTTGTTAGCGCTAATGTAGTCCATTGCCTCGTTAATGCCTTGCAGGAATTTTTCAAAATCTTCCTGATAAAGAAAAATTTTGTGCTTGTCGTAAAAGTAAGTGCCATCATCGCGAAAGCGCTTTTTACTTTCAGTTACCGTCATGTAAAGCTCATTGCCACGGGTAGCTTTTACATCAAAAAAATACGTGCGTTTTCCTGCCGGTACGCGCCTTGAAAAGATTTCGTCCTTTTCCGTTTGTTCAAAATTTTCCATAAACTATTAATAGCCTTGTATATAGGCTTAAAGGCAAATGTATAAAAAAACATCTGAAATAGTTTTAATGAATAACCCGCAAGTTGCTGACAAAAAAAGGCATTTAATTAACAAATTACCTTAAGTTAATTCAGATAGGGCAGTATCTAACCAAAAAATAAATTTTAAAGGCTGTTTAAAGGGCTTTTTCTTCGTGGCCTTCCATCAATTGCTTTCGATACAAATCAGCATAAACACCTTGGCTTTCAATAAGCTGCTTGTGGCTGCCTTGTTCAACAATGTGGCCATTATCCAACACAATAATGGTATCGGCCATTTGTACTGACGATACCCTGTGACTAACAATTACCGTTGTTTTGCCCTGCATAATACGGCGTAAGTTTGCCAAAATATTCTCTTCCGTTTCCGTATCAACTGCCGAAAGGCAATCGTCAAATATTAGTATTTGCGGCTGTTTAATAATAGCACGGGCAATAGAAACACGCTGCTTTTGGCCGCCTGATAAGGTTATACCACGCTCGCCTACAATGGTATCAAACTTTTTAGGAAACTCCTCAATATTGTCATACACACAGGCATCTTTAGCAGCTTGTTGTACACGTTCGTCCAAGCCTTCGGCATCTTTATTCAAACCAAAAGCAATGTTGTTGAAGATGGTATCGGAAAACAAAAACACCTCTTGCGGAACATACCCAATAGAGGTGCGTAAAGCCTCCAGTTTATAGCGTTTTATAGGTTGGTTATCAATCAAAACCTCGCCATCCGTAACATCAAACAAGCGGCTTATAAGGTTTGTAATGGTTGATTTGCCTGAGCCTGTGCGGCCAATAATAGCTACCGAATGCCCTTGCTTAACGGTAAAGCTCACATTGTCCAATGCCTTTATTCCGTTATCAGGATATACAAAACTAACATTGCGAAACTCAAGGTCTCCACCAACGGTTTCCAATGTAGTTTCTTGGTTGTTAGCAATTTCGGGCTTGGTTAGCAAAAACTCATTAATACGTGTTTGCGATGCGGCCGCGCGTTGCATTAGCGATGTTACCCAACCAACAGAGGCAAAGGGGAATGTTAGCATACCCACATATAAAATAAACTCGGCAATGTTGCCGGGCGTAACGCTGCCGTCCATAACCTGTATGCCGCCAATATAAACAGCCAATAATACGCTGGCGCCAATTAACATGCCCATAACGGGAAAGAACAATGCATCAACCTTAACCAGGTTTAACGAGCGTTTGCGGTACTCGCTTACCTGCACATCAAACTTGCTTTGGTAGTCGGTTTCGCGCCCGTACGATTTGATGATGCGGATGCCCGAAAAGGCTTCTTGCACAAATGACGACATGGCAGACAATTGTTGCTGCCTTGCCGTGCTACGTTTATTAATTATACTGTTTACATAAAATATGCAAATAGACATTAACGGCAATGGTAGCAGCACATAAAACGTAAGCTTGGCATTAACCGACAGCATGGTGGTAAGCGTAACAATAAACATAACCACCAAGTTGGTGGTATACATAATAGCGGGCCCAACGTACATACGTACTTGGCTTACGTCCTCGCTAATGCGGTTCATCAAATCGCCGGTTTTATTTTTTTTGTAAAAGGAAAGGCTAAGGTCTTGGTAGTGTTTGTACACCTCATTCTTCAAGTCGTACTCAATAAGGCGCGACATTACAATAATGGTTTGCCGCATAAGGAACATAAAAAAGCCGCGTAGAATAGAGGTTGCAATAACCAAAAGGCCAAAAATCATTACCGAGTAAAAGATTTTATCCTTCACCATATCGGCGGTAGAAAAGCCTTTGGCAAGCTGGTATTCATTTAAGCCTTCCACAACCAAATCAATACCATTGCGCACCAATTGGGCCGGAAATATGGCAAACAGGCTTGATATAGCCACGCATAGTATGCCGAATATTAGGCGCCATTTGTAACGCCAGAAGTATTTATTAAGGTATTTTAGGGATGCTATTTTCAATGGTTTGGTGTTGAAACAGCAAAGGTAACAGATTTTGGCGATAAAGGTTTGAGAGGGGCAAAGGCTCTTCTCTACATTACCCCTCATCCACCTTTCAAAACCCTCTATTCAAAAAAATCAATTTTGCCTGTTTCAACATCATACATGCCGCCTACAATCTTAATTTTACCCTCATTTTCCAATGCGGCAGTTATAGGGCTTTGGCTGCGTATGTTTTTAATGGTTACTTGCACATTTAACTTGGTAACATTATGTACAAACTGGTAGTTACTGCCCGTACGGTTTTCAATTGTTGCTGTTTCTAAGGCAATAGCAGGCTCTATTTTTTTTAGCAAGCCGGTAAGGTTCCCCAGTTCTACATGGTTGCAAGCCCCAATAATAGCACCGCATTTAGTATGGCCCAGTACTACAATTACTTTGGTGCCTACTACATGGGTAGCAAATTCCATACTGCCTAAAATATCCTCATTTAAAATATTGCCGGCAATACGTATACTAAATATATCGCCAAGGCCTTGGTCAAACACCAGCTCCGACGATGTGCGCGAGTCAATACAACTTAAAATGGTAGCAAATGGAAATTGCCCTTCTGATGTTTCATTTACCTGTTGTAATAAATTGCGGTTAGCTTTTAAGTTATTTACAAACCTGTCGTTGCCCTGTTTTAAAATACGAATTGCATCATCGGGCGTAAGATGTTGTTGTGTTTCTTTTGATTGTGTTCTCATATTATTTTGTGGTGGTTTTTTCCTTTTAGGAGGTGCTAATAATTAGTTTATGTAATACCCACTAGACTTTAGTGGGTCGGGAATATCAGTTTCGCCAAGCAGTTGTTTAATATTAATTTCAATAGTACGCGCAATAGATGTTACCGGCGTATCGGTAGGTTTATTATCAAAGGGGTCTTGCATTTGTGACGCCGAACGTTCAAGCAAAAAGAACACAGCCGAAATAACCAGCAGCAAGGGTATTTCAAAGTAAGACGGGGTATCGCGCAGTGCTATAGATAGTGTAATAATAAAAAGGTAAATAGCGAAGTGTAAAAAGCGACGGTAGGTAGCCGGAAATACTGTATTTTTAATACGTTCGGCCATGCCCATCGAATCGGAGAAACGTACCAGTGTATTGTTTAATTGCACACATGTTATACTGTCTAAACAGCCTGCATTATATAGCGCAGCTACATCTTTGCCATGTTGTTGCAATAGCGCCAGTGGTTTATTGTTATGCTTAAGTATAGATAGTATTTCGTCTACCGAAATATAGTTTTCTAAACCATCGGTAGGCTCTTTGTCCCGGAATGATTGTCCTAGTGCATAACACCATGCTATTTGTCGGTAAGCAAAGGTTTTAATTGCACCGTTGGGTGTGTTCTTTACCAGCGTTTGCAGTTGGATGATAAAGGTTCGGGAATCATTTACTATAGCACCCCATATTTTGCGGGCTTCCCACCAACGGTCGTAACTCTGGCTTAACTTAAATGACAGCAGGATAGAAATTGCCGTACCTAAAAAAGCCGGTATGGTTAAGGGCATTTCGGGTAATAAATAGTGGTAACGGGTAGTAAAATAATGTATAATTGATGTTATGATTAACACATAAACCAGTTCATATTTCACCTTATTTAATACATAACCAATGGGTATCTTTTTATCTAGTAACATTGTGTTGCTGTTACCAAAAAGAACGCCAGATGTTGTCATTTTTATAAAGTCTAATCACATTCTAATCTATTCTAATCGGTTTCTAATGTGAGTGCAAGCCCGGCTTACCAATCCCTTCCCCACTTCGCCTCTGGCAGATCGGGTACTGCCTTTGTAAGGGAGAGTAAAACACTACCGCTGGCAACCGGGAACTGGCAACTAGGAACTCAAAAATTGCCTTTCGGCAATTTTTATTACCTTTGCGCCGTTCTTTGACTGATACTTTCTTATGACATCTGTATTGCAAAAACCTGTCGCGACTATTGAGAAACCTTTTGAGGGGATGACATTGGGCGGCCACGAGCAGGTTACTTTCTGTTACGACGAAGCTACAGGCCTTAAGGCCATTATTGCTATTCACAACACCGTATTGGGCCCTGCTTTGGGCGGTCTCCGCATGTGGAACTACGCCACCGAGACAGAAGCCTTGAACGACGTATTACGCCTATCGCGCGGTATGACATATAAAGCATCTATTAGCGGCCTTAACTTAGGTGGTGGCAAAGCCGTAATTATAGGCGATGCACGCCGCGACAAAAGCGAAGCCTTTATACGCCGTTTTGGCAAATTTGTAGAGAGCCTTAGCGGCAAATACATTACCGCCGAAGACGTTGGCATTGGCACCCGCGATATGGAATATATTAGCCAGGAAACGCGCCATGTATCGGGCTTGCCCGAGAGCATGGGCGGCAGCGGCGACCCGTCGCCGGTTACGGCCTACGGTGTTTATATGGGCATGAAAGCCGCCGCCAAACATAAATGGGGCAGCGATAGCCTTAGTGGAAAAACCGTTACGGTGCAAGGCACGGGCCATGTAGGCTTTTATTTACTGCAATATTTACATAAAGAGGGCGCTAAATTGGTAGTGGCCGATATTAATGCCGACAACCTGAAGAAAGCCGTTGACGAAACCGGTGCTACCGTGGTTGACCCTAACGCTATTTACGATGTACAGGCCGATATATACGCGCCATGCGCATTGGGTGCTACGCTAAACAGCGATACCATTCCGCGTTTGAAGTGTGAGATTGTAGCAGGTTCTGCTAACAACCAGTTGGGTAACGAAGATACCGACGGCCAAGCCCTTATTGACCGTGGCATTGTTTACGCCCCCGACTTTTTAATTAATGCCGGTGGGTTGATTAACGTATACAACGAGGTGATAGGCAACTACAACCGCGACCGTGTAATGCGCCATACGCAAAACATTTACGACCAAACATTGAACATATTGGTGCGTGCCGAAGCGCAAAAAATCACCCCGCAAACCGCTGCCAATCACATTGCCGAAGAACGCATTAATGCCATTGCTGCAATAAAAACAAGACGATAATTTTAACCTCACCCCCAACCCCTCTCCTAAAGGAGAAGGGAGATATATTTATATGCTTAACCGCCGACACATACGAGTAAAAGTACTGCATGCACTGTACGCCTTTTTCCAATCGCAAAACACTGATTTAGGTAAGGGCGAACGCGAATTGTTTTTTAGCATGGACAAAAGCTACGAGCTTTACATTTGGATGCTTCAGCTAATGGTTGAAGTAAAAGAATGTGCCTGGCAAACGCTGGAAGAGCGTAAGCAAAAACGCCTGCCTACCCCCGAGGATTTGAACCCCAACACCAAGTTTGTAGAGAATAAGTTTATTGCCCTTTTGCAAGAGAATGTTGACCTGCACGATAAAGCTAACCGCCTAAAGGTAAACTGGCAACCACGCTATGAGCTGGTGCGCCGTTTGTTTACCAAATTTGCCGCCGGCGATGAGTACCAAAAGTATATGGCATCAACCACATCATCGCTTAAAGAAGATAAAGACCTTTTTATTGCTTTTATTGAAGAATACATTGCGCCAGATGAAGACCTACGCGACACGGTAGAAGAGGACAGCATTTATTTTACCGATGATTGGGTTGTTACCATTAATGCCCTTATACGCACCGTTGAATTGTTTACCGACGAATCGAACCATTACCAAAAGATTTTGTCGCTTTACAAAGACCCTGAGGATGATGCCAAATACGCCCGCGACTTGTTCCGCAAAACGGTAATGACATCGAGCGACAATGAGCAGCTAATAGTATCGAAAGTAAAAAACTGGGAGATTGAGCGTTTAGCAACAATCGACCTTTTATTAATAAAAATGGCCATTGCCGAGATTGTGGGCTTTCAAAATATCCCCATCAAGGTATCGATGAACGAGTACATCGAGCTATCAAAAATATACAGCACACCGCAAAGCAAAAGCTTTGTAAACGGCTTGTTAGATAAAATTGTAGCCGAACTGAAAGAAAAAGGCCAAATAATAAAAACAGGCAGAGGGCTAATTGAGTAGCTTTGTGCATGGCCAATCCCGTTACAAACCACCTTTTTACCCGCCGTACCGCGCGCTATTACACGCTAGGCAATACCGTAAACCCTAAAAAAGTTTGGGTAGTGCTGCATGGCTACGCCTTTTTGGCAGCCAACTTTATTAAAGAATTTGAACAGTACGGCAACGAGGATACGTTGATTATTGCCCCCGAGGGTCTATCGCGCTTTTATGCCAAAGGCTTGGGTGGCGATGTGGCTGCCAGTTGGATGACCCGCGAAGACCGACT
>JANOCJ010000052.1:0-22407 GCA_031412115.1 Flavobacteriales bacterium | reverse complement strand
CTTAACACTTAGCCGACAATTGTTGTACAATAACCGCGCTTCTATATTCGTGCAATCGCAGCAGGGCAGGGGAACGGTGTTTACTGTTAAGTTTTGGCAGTAATTTAGCCCCTCTCCTTTAGGAGAGGGGTTGGGGTGAGGTCTACTGCGGAAATATCTTCCCCGGGTTTAATATACCGTTAGGGTCAAAAACTTGCTTAATACCTTTTTGCAGTTGTAGTGAAGTTTCACCAAAAGGAATATCCATATAGCTTTTTTGCACCCAGCCAATACCGTGTTCTCCCGATAGTGTTCCACCTAAAGCAATGGTCAGATTGAACAGCTCACGAATGGCTTTGGGCAACTCATTTTTCCAAACATCATCAGCCAAATCGCCACGCACAATATTAATGTGTAAGTTGCCATCGCCGGCGTGGCCGTAGCAAACACTTTTAAAGCCGTATTTAGCGCCAATTTCTTTTACGCCTTTCAACAGCTTAGGTAGTTCAGCGCGAGGCACAACAGTGTCTTCTTCTTTATATACCGAGTTTGATTTTACCGCCTCGGCAACGCTGCGGCGCATCTTCCACAGGGCATCTTTTTCGGCAGCGCTTTCAGCAAATAAAATCTCGTCACAGCCTTGTTGTTGCATTACTTCGGTTACGCGTTCACAATCTTTAAACAGCACGTCCATATCGTTACCATCAACTTCAATAAGCAAATGGGCCTGCACTTCGGGCTTTACATCAACAATAATATCAGTGCGGAAATTTAATACCCAGTCAATAGCGTCGCGCTCCATAAACTCCATAGCCGAGGGCGTAATACCTGCACGAAATACCGCAGATACTGCCTCGCAAGCCTTCTCCGCAGAGAAAAACGGCACCAGCATTACCAAATTAAACACCGGTGCCGGAATAAGCTTTAATACAATTTGCGTAACAACGCCAAGTGTGCCCTCGCTACCCACCATAAGCTGCGTAAGGTTATAGCCTGTAGAGTTTTTCAGCACGTTGGCACCTGTCCAAATAATTTCGCCGTTGGCTAAAACCACCTGTAGGTTCAATACATAATCTTTTACAACACCATACTTTACCGCCCTTGGCCCACCCGAATTGTGAGCAATGTTCCCACCAATAAAGCAAGAGCCGCGGCTTGATGGGTCGGGTGGGTAATAGAGGTCTTTAGCTAAAACAGTTTCTTGCAAAACCTGTGTAATAACGCCGGGTTCAACAGTAACTTGCAAGTTGCGTTCGTCTATTTCTATAATTTTATTCAGGCGTTCGGTACTTAGAATAACGCCGCCAAAAACAGGTAGCGCCGCACCACTTAAACCTGTTCCGCCACCACGGGTAGTAACAGGTATTTTCTTTTCATTACAGTATCGTAATATGGCAGCAACATCACCTGCATCACCCGGTTTTACAACCACTTCTGGCAAGTAAACCAAGTCTTCTGTTTCATCATGCCCGTAATTTCGGCGTGCTTCGTCATCACTTAAAACAAAGGCATCGCCAAGGGTTGATTGGAAAAATTGAATATCCTCAGAAGTAATTTTTGTAAAATCCATTTGCTAACAAAAGTAACAAATGCCGGTTGATTTTACCCTTACTATTGCTGCACCATTTTTACCAACTGTGTTGGCTCAAATTTCATGGTTACCAAGTGGCTTAAAATGCTGTTGTAAGTGTTATTGTCTAATGTTTTGGTACGTGCCATTATCCATAGGTATTTACGGTCAGCGGTGGCCATTACAAAATAGTCGTATTTATCGCCTACTTCAAGCACCAAATATTTTTTGCCCAATGGGCCTTTAATAATACCCTCACCTTTATAGGTTAGTGTGCTTTTAATTTTTAGCTGTTTGCCATTTTCTTTTTCACCAGTAAATACCTCTTTTATTTTACTTTCTTTATGCAGTGCGTAGGTAACCAGTACATTTTTCAAGTTTTTATCAAGCGCATTAGGCAGGCGGCTTATGCTATACCATGCGCCGCTAAATTGGGTCAGGTCAATAGCTACGCCTTTTAATTCTTTTTTTTCTTTGGATTGTTTTTCTGTAGTCTGGGCAAATGCGGTAATGCTAAATGCGCTTAATATTAATAAGATGGCTATACGTTTCATTGTTAGTGTGTTTTCTACCTTAACAGGCTATATGTGAAAATTGTTGTCGGGCAATACTTTATGGCTCAAATAATACTTTCAATAGGACGACAATATTATCTGCCAATAAGCTATGAACATTCGTTAAATAGTGGCATTTTTGCACCAATGGAAACGACGATACGCCCTATAAATAAAGTTTTGGTTGCAAACCGCGGAGAGATTGCCATTCGGGTGCTTCGCGCTTGTGTGGAGTTGGAAATACGCACTATTGCCATTTATACTTTTGAAGACCGATACAGCCTTCACCGCTACAAGGCCGATGAGGCTTACCAAGTTGGGGCAGACGATGAGCCGCTGAAACCTTATTTAGATATTGAGGAGATTGTAAACCTGGCGAAGGAAAAAGGTGTTGATGCCATACACCCCGGTTACGGTTTTTTGAGCGAAAACAGCCAATTTGCCCGCCGTTGCGCCGAAGAAGGTATCATATTTATTGGCCCCCGCCCCGATGTTATGGAGGCTTTGGGCGATAAAGTATCAGCAAAATTAGTAGCTGCGCAAAATAACATTCCGCTTATTGAGAGCAACAAAGCCCCTTTGACTGATTTAACTATTGCTTTAGCAGAAGCCAACCGCATTGGTTTTCCGTTAATGGTAAAAGCAGCATCAGGTGGTGGCGGCCGTGGTATGCGTGTGGTGCGTACAGTTGAAGAGTTGGAAAAGGCTTTCCCCGAAGCCCGACGCGAGGCGTTAAATGCCTTTGGTGATGATACTGTTTTTATTGAAAAATTTGTTGAGAGCCCCAAGCATATTGAGGTACAAATAGCCGGAGATGCGTATGGAGAAATTATCCATTTGCACGAGCGCGATTGTTCGGTACAGCGCCGCTTTCAAAAGGTGGTAGAGATTGCCCCGGCACCCAATTTGCCATTAGAAGTTAAAAAGAAACTGCATGAATATGCCCTTACCATTGGTCGTGCCGTTAAGTATAACAACTTAGGTACGGTTGAGTTTTTGGTAGATAAGGCACACAATATTTATTTTATTGAGGTAAACCCCCGCATACAGGTTGAGCATACCGTTACGGAGATGGTTACCAATATTGATTTGGTTAAAACGCAAATACGTTTAGCCGAAGGCCGCCATTTGTTTGAAGATGAGATTATAGGCATACCCAGTCAGGAAGATGTTAAAACCTACGGGTACGCTATTCAATGCCGCATTACTACCGAAGACCCGCAAAATGATTTTAAGCCAGACTATGGTACTATTTTAGCCTATCGCTCGGCCTCGGGTTTTGGTATTAGGTTAGATGGGGGTAGCGTTTACCAAGGTGTAAAAATTTCTCCTTTCTTTGATTCATTGTTGGTAAAAGTATCGGCCCACTCGCGTACTATGGAAGGTGCAGCCCGTAAAATGAGCCGCACGTTAAAGGAGTTCCGTGTACGTGGTGTACGTACCAATATTCCTTTCCTTGAGAATATCATCAATAACCAGGAATTTGTTTCGGGCACGGCTACCGTTAGCTTCATTACCGACCATCCCGAATTATTCAAATTTAAAAAAGGACAAGATAGGGCTACTAAAATACTCCGCTATTTGGGCGAAGTAACCGTTAACGGCCACCCCGATGTGAAGTTTAAAGACCCTAATAAGCGGTTGGAAAAACCCATAGTACCTCCCTACAAGCATTTTGAGCCTTATACCGACGGTACTAAGCAATTACTTGAAAAACTAGGGCCTGACGATTTTGCCAAGTGGTTGTATAACGAGAAGAAGATACATTTTACGGATACCACCCTGCGCGATGCACACCAAAGCCTTTTTGCTACCCGCATGCGCACGTACGACATGCTTAAAATAGCTGAAAGCTATGCCAAAAACCACCCTGAAGTATTTAGTATGGAGGTTTGGGGCGGCGCAACGTTTGATGTATGCCTGCGCTTTTTGTACGAAGACCCTTGGGACCGCCTGCGCCAGTTGCGCAAAGCAGTGCCCAATATATTATTGCAGATGCTTATTCGCGGTTCTAATGGCGTGGGTTATGCAGCATATCCTGATAATTTGATTGAGCGTTTTGTGCAGGAATCGTGGCAAAATGGAATAGATATTTTCAGGATTTTTGATTCGCTGAATTATATGCCGGGCTTGGTTCCGGCCATTGAGCAGGTGCGCAAAAACACTAAAGGCATTGCCGAGGCTGCTGTGTGCTATACCGGCGATATTTTGGACCCTAAAAAGACTAAATACGACCTGAAATATTACGTTCAGTTTGCTAAGGATTTGGAAAACGCAGGGGCGCATATTTTATGTATTAAAGATATGGCCGGCCTTTTGAAGCCTTACGCCGCAAAAGAATTGGTTGGTGCGCTTAAAGCCGAGATAAAAATACCTATCCACCTGCATACACACGATACATCATCGCTGCAACCTGCCACCTATTTACTGGCTGCTGAAGCAGGTGTTGATGTGGTAGATGTTGCGTTAAGTTCTATGTCGGGCACAACATCGCAACCCAACTTTAATTCGGTGGTGGAGATGTTTAAGTTTAATGAGCGCGAGAATAAAGACATCAATCTTGATTCGCTGAATAAATTCTCTAACTATTTTGAGACCGTACGCGAGTATTATTACCCCTTTGAAACCGATATGAAAACCGGCACTGCCGAAGTTTTCAATAACGAAATACCGGGTGGTCAGTATTCTAATTTACGCTCGCAAGCTATTGCGTTAGGTTTGGGTGATAAATTCCACGGAATTAAAGACATGTACGCCGAGGTTAACCAACTGTTTGGCGATGTGATAAAAGTTACCCCAAGCTCTAAAGTAGTGGGCGATATGGCGCAGTTTATGATTGCTAATGGCCTTACTGCTGCTGATGTTATGGAGCGTGGCGACCAAATTTCGTTCCCCGAAAGTGTGCAACAGTTTTTTATGGGCGAAATAGGCCAGCCTACCGGCGGATTTCCTACAGAATTGCAACACATAATTTTAAAAGACAAACAGCCATTCAATACCCCTCCGGGTAAGCTGTTGGCGCCGATTGATTTTGATACCGACTTTGAGGCATTTAAAAAGCGCTTTGAAAAAACACAGGCCTTTACCGATTACCTGTCGTGGAAATTTTTTCCGAAGGTTTTTGAGGAGTATTACGAGAAGCTGGACAAGTTTGGCGATGTATCAAAAATTCCAACTAAACAGTTCTTTTTTGGGTTAGAAAACCGCGAGGAAACCATTATTGAAATTGGCCCCGGCCAAGCCATTGTGGTTAAGCTGTTGGGTGTTGGCCCTGCCGAAGAAGGTGGTTTACGCACGGTATTCTACAACCTAAACGGCCAAACGCGTAACATAAAAATTACCGACCGTAGCCTGAATGTTGTTAAGATAGAAAACCGCAAAGCCGATGTTGCCGATGCCACACAGGTGGCTGCCCCACTGCAAGGCATGCTATCTAAGGTTTTTGTAAAAGAAGGCCAAAAGGTAAAACGTAACGAGCCGCTGTTTGTAATTGAGGCCATGAAGATGGAAACTACCGTTACCGCCCATGCAGATTTAACCGTTAAATCAATCATTTTAAAGGATAAAACCTTAGTAAATGGCGGCGATTTGGTGGTGATAGTGGCTGAGTAGATTTTAGATGAATTAATAATTTCAAAAGTCTCCTTATTTAAGGGGACTTTTTGTTTTTCTATCAGTTGTAAGCCCATACGAAGGCGGCTTTGTTACAATCCATCGAAGGTATTTGACCAGTTATCGTATTATAAAAACTTGTATAGTAGACGTGGGTTAGATTTGTATTAAGAAATTTAATACTGCAACCATGAAACGTCTCATATTTACTCTGATAATGGCAGCTTTGATGCCAGCTTTGGTTAGCGCACAAGTGCAAAAAGCCACTCAAACAATAAATCTCGACCTAAATAAATTTGCCGGTAAATGGTACGAAATTGTTTACCTGCAAGATGAAAATGTTGATGAAGACAACCTTACCGGTGTTACCGTAACATATGTGCTTAAAGGCAATAATAAGTTTTACGAAGATTTTAGTGCACAGAAAAAGAAAAACGGGAAACCCGTTACAGCTACCACTAACCTTACATACCAAGGTAAAGGAGTAATAAAAGCACCGGGTGGATTTAAATGCCAAGTTTTAGCCCTTGACCCAAATTATGAATACATTATGCTCGGCACTGCCGACCTTAAATATGTTTGGATACTTAGCCGCACAGAAAACCTAGATATAGCTGTATACAGCAACCTGCTTGACCAAGCTGCTGCTATGGGCTTTGCTGTTGAGCAGCCCGGTTTAACAGCGGGCAGGTAATTGAATACTATTTATTTGCGTCGACCTTGATTATAAGGTTGGCGCTTTTGTTTTTACAACTAAACTAATAACCATAAAACCCATTGCCCTGATAATTATACTAGCCCTAAGTGGCGTTCACTATACTTCCGCACAAACCGCAGCAGGCGAACCGATTAAAACTATAGATACGGTCGACTATTACCGCTACATGGGTAAATGGTATGAAGTAGCGCGCATGGAAGATTTTAAATGGGAGAAAGACTTTATGGGTGTCACCGTAACCTATTATAAAATAGCCTTCCGCAAAAAATTTGTTAAGCTAAAAGAGCATTTGGGTTATTACAAAAAATCGAACGATAAAAAACACCATAAACTACGCAGTTGGATTAAGTTTTATGATGCAGCAAGTTTCAAAGACCCTGTGAACCTTACCCAAGGCATTATTATGTTAGATGAAAATTACTACTATTCGGTAGTAGGAACCTTTGACAAAAAGTACGCTTGGGTAATGTGCCGCGACCAAAATATGCCGCCGGAAATGTATAATAAGATTGTAGCCAAACTTAAAGCCATAGGCTACGATACATCCAAGCTGAAGAAACAATAAAACATAAAAAAAGCCCTTCGTTTTGAAGGGCTTTTTTGTTATAAATAAGTTACTATTTAGTCATTTCGGCGCTCAAATTCGCGCATAGTTTCAACCAAAACCTGCACGCTTTCAATTGGCAGAGCATTATACATGCTGGCGCGGTAACCGCCTACGCTGCGGTGGCCTTTCAAACCATGCAATCCGGCCTCTTTGCAAAGGGCATCCCAAGCACCTTCTAACTCAGAGTTGGTAAGCAAGAAAATAGCATTCATTTCTGAACGGGCCTCAGGCACTACCGATGAAGTAAACAAGCTGTTGCGGTCCAACTCAGCATAAAATAAGTCGGCTTTGGCTTTGTTGCGTTCGCCCATAGCAGTAACACCGCCTTGCGCTTTAACCCATTCCAGCGTAAGCATACATACATATATTGCAAATACCGGTGGGGTATTAAATAATGAGTTTTCTTTAATGTGCGTGGTATAATCCATCATGCTAGGTATGGGGCGGCCTGTTTTGCCCAATGCACTGTCTTTTACAATAACCAATGTAGCACCGGCAGGACCCATGTTTTTCTGCGCACCGGCATATATCAAATCAAATTTAGCTACGTCAACAGGTTTGCTGAAAATATCGCTCGACATGTCGCAAACCATTGGTATTGCACATTCAGGATACGATTTCATCTGCGTACCATATATTGTGTTGTTTGATGTGCAATGAAAATAGTCCGCATCGGCCGGTATTTCGTAGCCTTGCGGAATATAAGTGTAGTTTTTATCTTCAGCCGAGGCTACAACCATGGTTTTGCCAAATAAACGGGCTTCTTTCTCAGCTTTGGCAGCCCATACACCTGTTTTAAGGTAAGCAGCTTTGCCGCCATCTTTCATAAGGTTGTAAGGCACTTGCATAAATTGGGTGCTGGCACCGCCTTGCAAAAATACTACCGAGTAGCCCTCGGGCACACCCAAAAGTTCTTTTACCAAGGCCACGGCCTTATCAACAACGGCAACAAAATCTTTGCTGCGGTGCGATATTTCAAGAATAGATAATCCTGAATTGTTAAAATTTAAAACAGCTTGCGATGCTTGTTCAAAAACGGTTTTGGGCAATATGCCCGGGCCTGCGCCAAAGTTATGTATAGTGCTCATGGTTGTATTTCGGGTACAAAGGTAGCAACTTTTCAGTTGGCAGTTCACAGTTGGCAGTTGACAGTTTTTAATAAATTTTTTCTGTGAACCGCGAACTGCCAACCGTCAACTATTTGTAATATTGCAGCATGAGTGTAAGCGGTAAACGTATTGCAGGAAGTTTTGGTAAGATTGTAAGCAACCCCTTTAAAGCGGTTGAGTTGGCTTGGCGCAGGCTTTTCCCTTTTGGTATTGTACCTAAAGACCCTGAAGCCTATCGCATTGGCAGCTGGAGCTATGGCAACATGCCTCGCAAACCCTTGGCTGATGTGTTTACAGGCATTGGCGATATCTCTGTATCGCTGCACCGCGCTTTTGACAAAGACCCTATTACCAGTGCCGATTTTGGCGAAGTGTTGCAACTGGCTGCTATGGCTAAATACATCAATGCTAAATCGGTATTAGAGATTGGCACTTTTGACGGCAATACCACACTCAATTTTGCACTAAACATTACAGCTGAAAGCCGCGTTACAACAGTTGACTTGCCGCCCGATTGGGATGGTACCTATGAGCATGCGTCGGTAGGTGGGTTTTATGATAACGTAACCGACCGCGCCGGTGTTGGAAGTCAATACCGCCAAGTACCTGATGCAGAAAAAAAAATCGACCAGGTTTTTGGCGACTCGGGGCGTATAGATTGGACTAAACTACCTAATGCCCCGTTTGATTTAATTTTTATTGACGGCAACCACCACCGCGACTATGTGAAAAGCGATACTGAGAATGCCTTGAAAGTATTGAAACCCGGTGGCGTTATTTGCTGGCACGACTACGGTATGATTAAAGACGTAAGCGATGTGGTAGATGGCTATTCGGGTAAATTCAATATCGCTATTCTACGCGGTACGCGCATTGCTGTGGGCCTTACAAAATAAGGGCTTAACAATAAAATAATATTATTTTCTTTCCGTTGCATACCTAAGGCGCGATTTTTGTAATATCGCTCACCTCAAGGCTATTGCATGAAAAGACTTCTCCTTTTAACCATTGCGTTTATTATCTCTTACCAATGTGCCAATGCACAATCGGTAGGGTTGGTATTGAGTGGTGGCGGGGCTTTAGGTGCTGCCCATATTGGAGTAATAAAGGCTCTGGAAAAGAGTAATATCCCAATTGATTTTATTGCCGGAACATCAATGGGGGCCCTTGTTGGCGGTATGTATGCTGCCGGTTGGACACCTGATGAGATTCAAGCCTACATGGCATCGGAAGATTTTAGGCGCGAAGCTGCGGGGCAAATAAACCCTGATTATGTATATTATTTTAAGCGTAAACAGCCCGATGCCGGCGGCTTTACCGTTAAGTTTACGTTAGATAGCGCGCTGCACGCTACCATTCCCACAGGCATTGTATCGCCCTATGCTATGGATTTTGCTTTAATGGAGCATACAGCCGGGCCCGGCGTTGCAGCCAATTACAATTACGATAGTTTAATGGTTCCCTTTCGTTGCGTTGCAGCTGATGTAGAACATGAACGAGAGGTAGTATTTAAAAAAGGCAGTTTGGCCGATGGTATCCGCTCATCTATATCATACCCGTTTTATTTCAAACCATCAACGGTTGATGGTATGGTACTTTTTGACGGTGGCCTTTACAACAACTTTCCATCAAACGTAATGTATGCCGATTTTATGCCCGATATTATTATTGGTAGCAACGTAGCAGGCCATGGAAGTGGCAAGCCCGACGAGGATAACCTTTTTTCGCAGATAAAAGCAATGCTAATGACCAAGACCAATTACAATGCTATTTGCGACAATATGATTTTGATTGAGCCAATTGTAAACACGGCTATTTTCGATTTCTCTACCGTGGGTTTTTCTGTTGATATTGGCTATGCAACGGCTATGGCTAAAATGGATAGCATTAGTATGCGGATAACCCGCCGTATAACCCCTGAACAACGCGATTCGGCCCGCGCAGCATTTAAAAAGAAACAGCCATTTTTTGTGGTAGATAATATTTATGTAAACGGATTGAACCGCAACCAAAGCGATTATTTAATACGCTCCGTATCTACCCGCAACCAAGCTACTACGTTAGAAAGTTTACGTAAAGACTACTTCCGTTTAGTATCTGACGACCGCTTTAAAAAGCTATACCCAAGGGTAAAATACAACCCCGAATGTAAGGCGTATGATTTGTTTTTGGATGTGCGTGCCGATAACGACTTTATAGCCCAGTTTGGCGGCTGTTTTTCATCTAAGCCAATTAACACGGCCTTTCTTTCATTAGAATATAGACACATTGGAAAGATAGGAACCAGCTACTATGCCAATGCTTATTTTGGTAAATATTACGGTTCGGTACATGCACGTGCAAGGCTTGATTATCCTACTATTATACCCTTTTATTTTGAGGCTGATTTTACCCTTAATTCCTTTGATTATTTTACTTCGCGCACCTCGTTTTTTGAGGAAACACAACCTTCTTACCTTTTCCAATCAGAACGTTCATTTAATTTTTTGTTGGCTACCCCTGTTCGCAATAAAGGTAAGTTGGCCGGAGAACTTTCCTTTTCTAATACCCGCAACGAATATTACCAAACAAAAGAATTTACATTAAGCGATGTTGTTGACCGTACCTATTTTAACAATTTTGCCCTTGATGTTTTATTTGAGCGCAATACCCTAAACCGTAAGCAATATGCTAATGCAGGGGCATTTTTTCTGGCGAAGGCATTTTACATTTTTGGCGAGGAGGTAACAAACCCCGGTACCACATCAACATTTATAAATAATGATTTTACCACCCATAGCTTTTTCCGTTTTAGAGTGATGTACGATCGCTTTTTTAAAGTTAGCAAACGCTTTACCCTTGGCCTGTATGCCGATGGGGTAATATCAAACCAACAACCTTTTAACAATTTTACAGCAACGCAATTGGCAGCACCGGCCTTTCAGCCTATACCGGAAAGCCGTACACTCTTTTTAACAAACTACCGCGCCTATAACTATGCTGCCGTTGGAGGAAGGATAATTTTTAACATTATCAAAAGGCTGGATTTTAGGCTTGAGAATTACTTATTTGTACCCTACAAAGCATTTGTACAAACACCCCAGCAAACCACTGCATTTGCCAAGGCCTTTAGCAGGCAATATTACATGGGTAGCGCAGCCTTTGTATACGAGCTGCCATTTGGCCCGGTTAGCCTTAGTTTAAACTATTACGAAAAAGAAAAAAAGCCACTTTCGCTTATCTTCACGCTGGGATACATTATCTTTAACCGCAGGGCCAACCAATAATTGCTAAACCAAATAGGTACCCCTTTGTTTCACAATTAAACACAACAATATGATGGCAAAAAATTTTTTATTAGGCGTACTAACTTTTATTGGTTGCGGTATGCGCAATAGCCCCGAGGGCGACACAGCTGGCTATGCAGCAAATAAAACCAACGCAAAAACTATTTACGATTTTAAGGTAAAAGATATTGCCGGCAATGATGTTTCACTGGCCGATTTTAAAGGCAAAGTGGTAATGATTGTTAATGTAGCCAGCAAGTGTGGACTTACTCCGCAGTATGAAACGCTAGAGGCAGCCTATAAAAAGTATCAGGATAAAGGCTTTGTTATTTTGGGCTTTCCGGCAAATAATTTTATGGGTCAGGAACCGGGCAGCAATGAAGAAATTTCGGGCTTTTGCAAACGCAACTATGGTGTTACCTTTCCCATGTTTTCTAAAATAGATGTGAAAGGAAAAGAGCAGTCACCCTTATATAAATTCTTAACGGATAAAAAAGAGAATGGTGTTGTTGATGCGGATGTTAGCTGGAACTTTCAAAAATTTTTAGTTGACCGCGAAGGGCATGTGGTAACCTATTTTAAACCGGCTACTGAAGTAACCGACCCCGCAGTAGTTAAAGCAATTGAAGCGCTCTTGTAATTACTTGTACCCGCTCCGGATTAGTTCCTGCTGCATATCCATAAAAAATTCTTCAAAAAGGCTGCTTAGGCGGCCTTTTTCATTTTCAAGTAGTAGTATACTTTCTGTAAAATCAGCATCGCTTTTAGCCCGCATTTGTAAACGGTTTAGCGTTTGGCTTATACCACTTGTAGTGCCATAATTTACCAAAAAATTATATTGCACCATATGGTCATAAAACAACTGCATCCGTTCAGGAAAATGTGCGCGGTTTGTGCCTAAACGCGAGTATACATCATCTGCAAAAAGGGCCAAGTCAGTATCCGAAAAATTAACCCAATTACCTGCCAATATATAATCAAACAAAACATCAGTTAAAACAGGGGCATATCGTCCATAAGCAGGGCGAAATACAGAAACAAATTCTTTTATAGCGGGGTGGTTATCGGTATATTCATCAATGGTCCGGTGCATAACTATGCCTTGTACAATTTCATCAGGAAAGCGGCCCTCGGGGCGGCCTTTAACGGCATCGGCAATAAAATTACCCGTAAGTAAACCGTCATTGTGAGAGGAAAGGTATATATGGGCCAGGTAATTCATTAAATATTAAATGTACTTTTTAATTATGTGTAAAATTTTATATTTGTATAAAAAACAACAATATGAAACACCTATACACTAAACTATGTTTTGGCCTGTTTTTGCCGGCTGTGCTACTATTTGTAGGCTGTGGCGATAAAAAGACCTTAAAAAAGAAATTTAATGCTGTTTTTCAGTCTGAGTTTGCCATTGCCGATTCTAACAACGTGGCTTACGATAAAGCCGAATTGCTGGACCTAAACACCGGCGATTTTGGCAAGAATAAAGCTGACCTGATTGACTTTACCGTAGACAGTATTAAATACTATGTATACGAGCTAAATAACGACTGGGATTTGGACGATAAAATTGTTTCGGCAGCGCTAAAAGTGTCTGATGTTAACAATTCAGCCGACTACACAATTGGCCAAATTAGCGACCTTAATTTACACTCAAACTACGATGAAGGCAACGCCCGCAAACTAATGGTAGACAATGATGCAATTGATAAATTTATTGGCATTGTTACCCGCGACCCTTACAAAGGCTACCTTAAATTTAGCGGTGAAGTAGAACAAGCACCCGTTAACTTTAAAATACGTGTTAAAGTGTATGTTACCTTTAATGCCTGGGTACTATAAGTAATCAGTAGTCAGAAAATTAGAATTTAAATGGCTCTTGCGATGCAGGGGCCATTTTTATTTTAGGGTTTTATTGCGTAGCAAATGGTCAACCAATGTTAGTGCTGTCATTGCCTCAACAATGGGTACTGCGCGGGGAACTACGCAAGGGTCGTGACGACCTTGAGCCTCTAGTTCAACCGCTTTGCCTTCTTTATCAATAGTTTGCTGCTTTTGCATAATTGTAGCTACCGGCTTAAATGCAACGCGAAAATAAATATCCTCACCGTTAGAAATACCGCCCTGTATACCACCCGAAAGGTTGGTAGCGGTTATATGCTCGTTCCCTTTGGGAAGAAATGCATCGTTATGCTCTGAACCCCTCATTTCGGCCGCTGCAAAACCCGAACCTATTTCAAAACCACGGGTAGCGTTAATGCTTAACACCGCTTTGGCCAATTCGGCGTGTAGCTTATCAAACACAGGTTCTCCTAAGCCAAGCGGGCTGCCTTTTACAACACAGGTAATTATCCCGCCTAGGGTATCGCCTTCGTCTTTGGCTTGTTCAATAGCCTCAATCATTTGTGTGGCTACCAATTCGTCGGGGCAGCGTACTATATTGCTTTCAGTTTTAGTTAAATCTAATTGGGTGTATGATGTTGTTATGGCAATATGCCCCACGCGCGAAACATACCCCTGAACCGTACAACCGGCTTTTTGCAGTATTATTTTGGCAATAGCGCCTGCAAATACACGGGCAGCAGTTTCGCGGGCTGATGAACGTCCACCGCCCTTATAATCGCGGATACCATACTTTTTCTCGTAGGTATAATCGGCATGCGATGGGCGGTAAGTATCTTTTATATGGCTATAATCGGCACTCTTTTGGTCTTTATTAGGAATAAGGAACGCAATGGGCGTTCCGGTAGTTTTACCATCAAACACACCCGATAGGATTTGAAATTCATCATCCTCATTACGGGTAGTGCTAATGCTGCTTTGCCCGGGGCGGCGGCGCGCCATTTCAGCGCGAATAAAAGCCTCGTCAATTTCAACCAACGGTGGGCAACCGTCAATAACCCCGCCAATAGCCGGGCCATGCGATTCGCCAAATGTGGTAAGCCTAAAAAGTTGTCCAAATGTATTGCCCGCCATAATGCTGTAAAGTTAGGGTTTTACCGCCACTTCAAAATCTAATTGTAAACCGGCTTTTAGCTGTTGGTTTAGTACGGCATTGGTATCGGCTTTAATCTCAGCCGAGTGCAAATAGCCGGGGTCGGGCAGGGGGGCTACGTAAACAGTGCGCTCATTACCCTCTTCTTTATACTGGCGCAGCAATTCAAGCCTAACATCTACCGCATGGGCATATTTACTTTCAATAGCTGTATGCCTAAACAACAGGTAGCCGTTATAAACCAATATAAGAGTAGCCGATGCTGTAGCCAGCGTCCACAATATTTTTTTAGGCCCTAAGGCAATACCAAAATACATACCGCCAATAGCAATAAACAGGCTGTAGGAAAAGAATACAGCGCCCAATACACGTTGCGGAGATACCCCACCCAATGTATAGGTAGAGATGAAAACTACAACCGCGCTAACACCTAAAAAAATAAATGTTTTAACAATAAGAAAGCGCGGTGCTATGCGGGTAACAGGGCGGTAGGTAGTACTTATATACATGCCATATCCCAGCCAGCACAAAAAGAATAACACAGATAAGCCGGCCATGTTTATGCCGTGGTAGTGTACAATATTATAAAACGTTTTTAGGGTATTTACTATTGCTACCCTGCCCGATGCGGGCGGCAAATAACTGGCGCGTATGCTGTTGCCTTCGGCAATAATGCTGAGTATAAAAGCAAACACCAATGCCCCTATGGCAAACAGGTTTTTAAGGGAGAAACTGTTGTTTTTTATTTTATGCCAAGCGGTAAATCCCATCATAACCCCAATAAGGGCAATAGCAAAAGGCTCGCTGGATGCACCAACGTACATAAACGATACAGCAATAAAAAACAGCTCAACAGGGCCTTTTTCTTCGCCAATTAAAAACGACATGCCAAAAATGAGCATAATTAAATTCCACAAATACATGCTGGTAGAGTTGTACCAAAACCAAACCTCATTCTTTTCGGGCGTAAGGCTAAAAAAAGTGAGTATAAAAAATATGGAACATGTTAGCACTACCGAGCCGGGTATGCGTGTCGGCAGGTACCGGTTTGTGGCTACCCTTGCAAAACGGTAGGTAGCCAGTAAAAAGAATAGTATGGTAATTACCCCATATAAAAACAAAAATCCGCCCCATTTGCCTAGGCTAAGCATAGTAAACATAAACCCTAACGGAAACCAGCGCCCGCACCAGCCAAAATACTGGTTTAGGGTGGCGTCTATTATCCCATGATGAAAACGTTCGTAAATCAACTGGTAATCGTCGGCGGCAAAGCGGTTAAAAAAGTGCAATACCCACCACATCATGATGAAAAGAATACCGGCTAAAAATACAACTGTTCTAAAAAGCCTTGGCGACATAATTTACAATATACCTTAGTGAGTAAATGTACTTTAATATTTAAAAACAGCTAATCAGTATTTTAATTGATATTAACAAAAAGTTAGAAAGCTATGAAGAGTTTAACCTCTATGCCCCCGGCCCAAGGGTGGTTATACAGGTTGTTGTTATTGTCCTGCACATATGTTAACGGATTAATAGCTTTGTTTAAGTCGCCGTAATAAGCCTCTAAAAATTCAAAAAAGAGGTAAGGTTTGGCAACTAAGCGTATGCGGCCGGTTTTTTCTAATAAAAAATGCACCTGTGGTGCTACGCTAATGCCCAATTGCAAATCGCCAGAGCCAACTTTAGCCATAGCCGGTTTCTCAACATCTATGCTGCGGTAAGTGCGGCTATAAAAATTTTGGTAGCCAAAATTGATGCTTCCGCCTAAATAAAACTTAAAACGGGTGGTTTGGTAAACTTTAGTGCTTAGCCCTGCGCCCAACAAATTGCTTCTTACAGCAATATCGCGGGTTACTGTATAGCCTTGCTGGCTGTCAATGCCTTGGGTTTTAGCCCCGCGCTGGCTGTACGAAAATTCTAATATGTAATTATCGTTTGTGCTGCCGGCCGAAATATTAAAGCCCGTTAGGGCAGTAATGCCCTGCATTTTCTTTATAATATCGGGCCGGGTGCCATTGTAGCGGCCAATTACATAGTTTAAACTGTTATATTTGGGAATTGAAACGCCGTAGCCAAAGGTGGTAAAAAACCTTTCGTGCCGGTTGGGTGTACTGCTTTGAGGCAATTTATCCCCGCCGCCGGTAGCTTTTAAGCTTAGGCAGCCCAACAAAAGGGCCGTAAATAGTGCTAGGCGGGTATTCATTTCAAAAAAAATGCTTGCTAACAAATATATTAATAAAAAAAGTATTATCTTTGCATCCCTTTAAAAAATAGATGTTATGGCTAAGAAAGGCAATCGTGTACAGGTAATACTGGAATGTACTGAGCATAAAGCTACAGGCGTACCGGGTACATCTCGTTACATTACTACCAAAAATAAGAAAAATACCAGCGAGCGTATTGAACTTAAAAAGTACAACCGTGTACTTAAAAAAGTAACTGTTCATAAAGAAATTAAGTAATAACCCGGTAAAGAAAGTATACCATGGCAAAGAAAGTAGTTGCAACCCTTAAATCGGGTGCCGGCAAATCATTCACCAAAGTAATTAAAATGGTTAAGTCGCCTAAAACAGGTGCTTACACGTTTAAAGAAGAGGTTGTGCACAACGACCACGTAAAAGATTTTTTAAGCGGCAAATAATATTTTGTGATTCACATCTGGCAAAGCTTCTTTCAGTTTGAGAGAAGCTTTCGCTGTTTAATAAAACTGAGCTAACATGGCCTTTTTTGGATTATTCTCAAAAGAAAAGAAAGAGAGCCTGGACCAGGGCCTCGACAAAACCAAGCAGAATGTATTTTCTAAGCTGGCCAAAGCCGTTGTAGGCAAGGCCAAGGTTGACGAAGAGGTGCTTGACAACCTGGAAGAAATCCTACTATCGGCCGACGTTGGGGTGCATACCACCATCAAAATTATACAGCGTATAGAAGAGCGCGTAGCACGCGATAAGTTTGTTAATACCAGCGAGTTGAACAAAATTTTGCGCGAAGAAATTAGCGCATTAATGGAGGAAAACCGCACCATTGGCAACGAAACCGAATACACCGTACCCGCAGGCAAAAAACCATATGTTATAATGGTAGTAGGCGTAAATGGCGTGGGCAAAACCACTACTATTGGCAAACTATCATACCAATTTAGCAAAGCAGGCAAAAAAGTAATGTTGGGCGCTGCCGATACTTTTCGTGCCGCAGCGGTTGACCAATTAACCATTTGGAGCCAGCGTACCAATGTGCCTATTGTGCAGCAAGGCATGGGCGCCGACCCTGCATCGGTTGCTTTTGAAGCCGTTACCCAAGCCGTAGCTGCCAATGTTGACGTTTGCATTATTGACACTGCAGGCCGCCTTCACAACAAGGTAAACCTAATGGCCGAACTGAGCAAAATTAAGCGCGTAATGCAAAAGGTAATTCCCGACGCCCCGCACGAGGTTTTATTGGTTTTGGATGCATCAACCGGGCAAAATGCTGTAGAACAGGCCAAACAGTTTATGGCAGCTACCGATATTACGGCTATAGCGTTAACCAAACTTGACGGCACTGCCAAAGGCGGTGTAGTTATTGGCATATCTGACCAACTGAAAATACCCGTAAAATACATTGGGGTAGGAGAGAAGATGGAAGATCTGCAAGTGTTTAATAAATTTGAATTTGTAGACAGCCTGTTTGGAGGGGAGGAAAAATAATGAAGACTAAGACACTCAAAAAGAATAAAGTAAACGTAATAACCCTTGGTTGCTCTAAGAATATTGTAGACAGCGAGGTACTTATGGGGCAGTTGCGCGCCAATAATTACGAGGTAGAGCACGAAGCCCAAACCGACGATTCGTCTATTGTTATTATAAATACCTGCGGCTTTATTGATAATGCCAAGCAGGAAAGTATTGATACCATTCTTCGCTATTCACAAGCTAAAACCAATGGTTTTGTAGATAAAGTATATGTTACCGGCTGCCTTAGCGAGCGATATAAGCCTGATTTAGAGGCCGAAATACCCAATGTTGACGGCTACTTTGGCACCCGCGATTTACCCCGTTTGTTAAAAACACTTAAGGCTGATTATAAGCACGAACTGGTTGGCGAGCGTTTGCTTACCACCCCTGCGCATTATGCCTACATGAAAATATCGGAGGGTTGCGACCGTCCCTGCTCATTTTGCGCTATTCCTTTAATGCGTGGCAACCACGTTTCTAAACCTATAGAAGAGTTGGTGGCCGAGGCTAAAAGCCTTGCCGCTAAAGGTGTAAAGGAGTTAATGCTTATTGCACAAGACAGTACCTACTACGGATTAGATATTTACAAAAAGCGCGAACTTGCCCGTTTACTGGAGAATTTATCGGAAGTAGAAGGGATTGAGTGGATACGCGTGCATTATGCTTTTCCCGGTGGTTTTCCGGAGGATATATTGGATGTGATGGTTAGCCGCCCCAACATTTGCAACTACCTTGATATGCCTTTGCAGCACGTTAGCGATAATATGCTGAAAAGCATGCGCCGTGGCACTACGCGCGAGAAAACATATAACTTGGTACAAAAAATACGCGAGAAGATTCCGGGCATTGCCCTGCGTACAACCCTTATTGCAGGTTACCCCGGCGAAACCAAAGAGGATTTTGAGGACATGAAAGCCTTTATCAAAGACTTGCGCTTTGACCGCCTTGGCATATTTACCTACAGCCACGAGGAAAATACCCACGCTTACAATTTGGTAGACGATGTTCCGGCACGCACCAAAAAGAAACGTGCAGAGGAGATAATGGCTATCCAGTCAGAAATTTCATTTGAGCTGAACCAGGAACGTGTTGGCAAAACCTACAAAGTATTGTTCGACCGTAAGGAAGGCGATTTCTTTATTGGCCGTACCGAGTTCGACTCTCCTGAGGTTGATAATGAAGTATTGGTAAATGCTACCGATACCTATATCCGCGTGGGAGATTTTGCCAATGTAGAAATTACCGAAGCAACCGAGTACGATTTGTATGGGAAGGTGGTATTGTAATCTCGCATTAAAGAAATTCTCTAATATTAAAAATCCCGCTACAAACTGTAACGGGATTTTTAGTTTTTAACTTTTAGTTTTTAGTTCTTCACCACCTTCACACTTTTACTTTCGTTTTCGGTGCTAATGTTTAGGAAGTAAATACCGGCACCAATCTCTTTTACCGATAGGTTAAATTGGAAGGTATTAGCCTTGGTATCGTTAGCGGTTGTCGATACTTTTCTGCCCAACACATCAACCAAAGTAAGCACTACTTTTTGTGGCGTTTTTAGTTGGATACTAACGGTAATATTATCGCTGGCCGGGTTAGGAAATACATTGATGGTAGCAAAGTTGGTAAACTCGTCAATACCTGTAATTACAATCTGGTTTGAGCCAAATTTACATTTGTCAACGTTGGTAGATACGGTATAGGTACCGCTTTGTGTAACGATATAAGTTTGACCCGTAGCAGTAAAAATAGGCTGCCCGTTTAAATACCACAGATAGTTAGGTGCAGCAGAGGCAAACAAGGTATCGCCCGATTGGGTAATGGTAATAGGGAATTCGATACCCGGCGCTACTATGGGCGATTGCGTGGTAGTGCAGCCCGCAGCATCGGTAATGGTAACAGTGTATGTACCACCTGCCAAATTGTTAATGTTTTGCGTGGTATCATTCGTATTCCATAAATAGGTATAAGGGCCTGTTCCACCGGTTACAGTCAAGTTAATTGAGCCGTCTTCCACATCTTTGCAGCTTTCATCTATTACATCAACACTGCCTGTTGGTGTATTAGGTGCGGCTACGTTGTAGTTGTTGGTAATAATACAGCCGCTGCCATCGGTAATGGTAACAGTATATGGCCCGGCAGATAAACCGCTAATGTTTTGCGTAGTGTCGCCGTTCGACCATGAGTATGAATAGCCGGGTGTGCCTCCACTAACATTTAAATTAATAGTGCCTGAATTTAGGTTGATGCAACCTGCGGGTGTACCGTTAATGGCAGACGTCATAGAGGTGTTTTGCCCAACAGCAACAGCCTGTGTAGTGCTGCAAGTTCCGTCAGAAACTACAACGGTATAATTGCCGGTAGCAACACCACTAACACTATTGTTGGAACCCAAGTTGTTGCTCCATTGGTATGTGTAATTTCCATTTCCGCCAACGGCGTTAACGCTGGCTGTGCCATCATTTTGGTTGCAATTGGCATTGGTTGTTGTTGGCGTTACTGTAATGCCTGTAGATGGTGCAATGGTGAATGACTGTGTTGCCGTGCAACCGCCTGCAGCTGTTACGGTAACGGTGTAGTTGCCCGCCGGTTTATTGGTAATACCGGCTGTTGCTTCACCACTATTCCATGCATAAATTAAAGGGCCGTTGCCGGTAAGTACCGTAACTGAGGCCGAACCATTAGTATTTCCGCATGTTGTATTGGCCGATGTTGATGATAAGGTAACGGCCGGGCTTTGGTTAATAGTAACGGATGATGTGGTAGTACAACCGTTATTGGTAACGGTTACGGTATAGGTACCTGCACCAAGGCCACTGATAGAGGGCGTGGTTAAATTATTGTAACTCCATAAATAGGTTGTATTGCCGGTTGTGCCCGTTGCGTTTACAGTGGCTACACCATTGGCAGTGCCGCAAGTAGCTTGGGTTGATGTGGTAGCTACACTAAAAGGGCAGGCGCAAGGCGGTATACCGCTAAGGGTAGTTATTTCTTGACTGTTGCCGGCATTATCTATTACCCTAAAAGGTAATGTGCCCGGCGGTGTTGCAGTTGGGGTTGATGCAAAAGTAGTATAAACGGTTGAGGTTGTACCGCTGCAAATAGGAGGAAAACATTGGCCTAAAAAGCAGCTACTACAATCAGTAACCTGCGATGGGCTTTGCCATTGGTAGGGGGCTGTGCCGCCAGTAACCGTAAGGTTGCCGCCGGGCTGCTGGCATACGTTTAACGTTGCACAATTGCTTACCACAATAGTGGTAGTAACGGTTGTTCCGCAGGTAAGTATATAAGTAATGGTATGTGTACCTATACCTGCAACCGATGGGTCGAAGGTACCGGCGCTGCCGTTGGTTATACCGGGGCCACTCCAGGTGCCGCTAACTGTTGGGTTGCAGCTGGTGCCTAGCGGTGGGGTAGCAACTAAGTTGTAAGGCGCATCGGTAGGGCAAACCGATGCTTGTGGCAATATGGTTGCTGCACAGCATGAGTTTGCGGTTATGCTAACATCATCAATATAATAATAGGCATATGGGTTTATTAGCGCTTGGGCGCTATTGCTACAGCCAATTGTGGTGTTGGCATTATTATAAAAGTTGCCAATAATAAAATATTGTTCGCCACCTACTGCTGTGTAATTCCATTGCAGGCGCACCCAGTTTACAGTATCGGTAATAGCGGCGCAAGTGTAATTTAGCTGTGGGGTAAGATTAATTAATGAGCTGGTACCCGCACAGGCATCGCGCAAATACTGGTTGTTTTGAAAACGTACACCAATGTTATTAGTTGCCCAAACAACACCATCGCCAAGGCTTACGTACATTGATACGCAATAGGTTTGCCCGGCAGCCAATGGGGTAGTGGTGTGGCCCTGAATATATTCGCGGTAATTATCATTGCCAATAGCAGTGCAACCGGCGGCAAGGCCCGGGCCGTAAGTAATAAGGCCCGCATGGCGCGTGCCGGTGCGCGAGCGTTGAAAACCTAAAAAGGAATTTGGCATATTGGTAGGGCTGGGGCCGCCAATAAAAGGCAATACGTTACAGGCCGAAAATAAATCGGGAGAGGAACAACTATCGCCTGCTGTGTTTGAGTTGGCATTATCCCAGTTTAACAAGTCGGTGCCAAAACCTTCGCCACCTAAGTTAGCGCAGTTGCTCGACGTTAATTCAAAGCTGGGGTTTATTACCAAATTTTGCGCTAAAAGCGTCGAGCTTGTTAAAATAGCAAGTAAAAAGAGTAAACGTATTTTCATAGTGGTGTGGTTAGGCATAGACTAACAAATATAAA
>JANOCJ010000051.1:0-1889 GCA_031412115.1 Flavobacteriales bacterium | reverse complement strand
AGCACCAACAACTTTTTTGCATATAATTCAGGGGTAAAGACATAGTGCCTAAGGCAAAGCATTTGCTGATCGGCTCCACGAGAGCAGGTAGCGGTAAATCAGCCACGATCCTAGGATTGGGAATTCACTTGCAGACCAAGGGGATAAAAATTGGTTACGGTAAGCCCTTGGGCACTTTTACGACTCAATCTTTACCAGATTCAGCTC
Source organism: Flavobacteriales bacterium (assembly GCA_031412115.1). GTDB lineage: Bacteria > Bacteroidota > Bacteroidia > CAMBQF01 > CAMBQF01 > CAMBQF01. Next base: position 1,682 of record JANOCJ010000051.1, on the reverse strand, counting down.
CAGAAATAGAAGCTGACGTGGAATTTATTACTCAAACCCTAAACTTAGCTCCAACTTCGATTCGGCCAACTCTGTTATATCTAGACAAAAACTGCCTGAAGCAGAGATTGCTTAATGAAGATACTATTGACTATAGCAAGCAGTTAAGTCAATATCTTCAAATTAATCAAGATGACTTAGTCTTGGTAGAGGCTCCGGCAAATACTGCGGAAGGTAGTATATTTGGTTTATCATTGCAGGGTATTGCTGATTGTTTAGAAGCGCCGATTTTATTAGTGATGCGCTTTGGCTCCTTGTTAGTTGTAGATCACTTATTAATGGCAAAGCAACGATTAGGCGATCGCCTGTTGGGTATAGTAATTAACGATATTCCGGAAGCGCAATTTGAAACTTGTATCGAAATCCTTGCTCCTTACCTAGAATCTCAAGATATCCCAGTTTTGGCAATGATGCCAGAAGATCGAATTTTGCGTAGTGTCAGTGTTTGTGAATTAGTAGAACGTCTAGACGCTAAAGTGATTCATCGTCCTGAAAATATTGGCTTAACAGACATCATGGTAGAGGATTTGAAAATCGGTGCTATGGATGTCAATTCCGCCCAGATTTTCTTCCGTAAGTCTTACAACAAAGCCGTAATTACGGGTAGTAATCGTCTCGACATTCAATTGGCGGCTTTAGAAACTTCAACAAATTGCTTGATATTAACTGGCCCTTTTTATGTCAATGAAGAAGTAATTCAACGCGCTACCGAGTTTGAAGTACCAATTATCTCCACGCAAAAAGATACATTAACTACGGTCAAAATTGTGGAAGAGAGCTTAGGGCAGGTACGACTACACGGAGGCACTAAGGTAACCTGCATTCGTGACATGATGGCAAAGCATTTTAACTTTGAACGACTACTGCAAATGCTAGATATCAAACCAACAGTTTCGGTTTAAAGGTCAAAAAGAACTGCAAAATATCAATTATCCCAACTAAAGTTTTAAGTTTAAGTGTCAAATGTGATTGTGATGGAAGCCAAGTATAACCCCCAGCAGATTGAATCCAAGTGGCAGCAAATCTGGACAGAGCAGAATATTGACCATACTCCAGAAGAGAAGGAGCGTCCTAAGTTCTATGCTTTGTCGATGTTTCCCTATCCATCAGGCAGCTTACACATGGGGCATGTCCGTAACTACGTGATTACCGATGTCATTTCACGCCTGAAACGGATGCAGGGTTATCGAGTACTCCATCCGATGGGCTGGGATGCGTTTGGTTTGCCAGCAGAAAATGCAGCAATTGATCGCGGTGTCCACCCGGCCGCTTGGACAATGCAGAATATTGAGCAGATGCGATCGCAGCTCAAACAAATTGCGCTTTCCTGTGATTGGGAACGAGAATTAGCAACTTGCTCACCAGATTATTATCAATGGACGCAGTGGTTATTCTTACAATTTCTAGAAGCAGGCTTAGCGTATCAAAAAGATGCAACGGTAAACTGGGACCCTATTGATCAAACCGTTTTAGCTAATGAACAAGTAGACAACGAAGGTAGATCGTGGCGATCTGGAGCTAAGGTAGAAAAACGCCAGTTACGCCAGTGGTTCTTGAAAATCACTGACTATGCCGAACAGTTATTACAAGACCTTGATCAGCTCACCGAGTGGCCAGAACGGGTAAAAACCATGCAGGCTAAC
>JANOCJ010000050.1:0-10827 GCA_031412115.1 Flavobacteriales bacterium | reverse complement strand
GGTTATTTGCTTCTTAAATACTGTGTTAGTTCTATTGTTGGTTCGGGGCCGGTATAAACGTATGTTGTTGTTTTGCTATCCCTAGATTGAAACCTAACAAGTCCTTTATCTCTTAAGGATGTTAGTATTTGCAAGTCATTTCTAAGAGCATTTGCCCCTTGCTTTTTTCTATACTCATAAGAAATTGCGTAAGGACGGCCTAAAAGGAATAAGCATAATAAATTCTTTTCCTGTGGGCTTAATTGTGGTAAGTCTGATACACTACCTAAACCCTTAACGCCGCCAATGCCGCGCATAGTTTCGCTTATTGCTTTTTCAATTTCTTTCATATTACCAACGTTTTTTGTTATGTGATTTTTTGCCTCTGCCGGGCTTGCTTTGAAAAAATAAAGGGTCGTGTAAATCTTTTAGCGGCGGTTCTGTAATTTTAAAATCAATATTATTTTTAGGCCCGTGCAACTCTACCGCTGCCATCATTGCTTGCACATCGTCAGGTAATGCCCCGCCGTCTAATTGTTTGCCATCAACGATAATAATAGCATCATTGCCCAAAGTGGCTTTTGCTAATGATGCCAATGAGGCTGTAAAACTTGCACCCATTAGAACAACCTTTATTTTTTTATCGCTCATTTTTGAGAGGCTATATATTGGTTGTGTTGCATTATATGGAGGTCAAAGGCATATTCATAGTGTTGGGCATCTAAAAGTGCCTTAGCTTTCGCCTCTGTCGCTTCTTTGGTTGGGTTTTTAATCTTAGCCAACCTAAAATATTCTTTCTGCGCATCGCGCATTAACTTGCCTATATCGGCAAACATTTGGGGTGTTACTTCAAACATGGTTCATTTTCTAATTCGTCAATACTGTATTTGCCACTTAGAATTAAATCAACTTTTTTATCCATTATATGCGTATACTCTAAATCGCAAAACGTGCCACAATCAGGAACAACAGGCGGTGTGCCTCGTCCGGCTGTTGGGTTTAACTCGTCTAAAAAAGTGCCGTTAATGCAAGAATGCCCAACCTCTCTTTCAGCTTTTGCCATCTCGTTAAAATCATCAGGAAAATCAACCCGTATTTTATTCCAATATGCCTTACCACCTTTTAGGCAACCTATACAATTATTGTTATTATAACCGAGTTTGTACATTGTGGGTAATTCGATACCCTCACTTAGTAGCATAGCAGCGCAACGGTTTTTGTCGAGGCCAAAACGTATTAGCGGAAATTTGGGGTTAACATCGTATTGCTCTTTAAACCTTATAGCGCGGTTTATTTGGTTTGCTACAAATTCATAACCAAACACCTGGGCGTTGATTAATTCTTTTTGTTGTAATTCGTATCGCACCTCTTTTTTAAGTTCCTTAGTGCAACGCGCACCGGCAGGGCCATTTACATAGCGTTCCTTTAATACAACATCAACAGGGTTTTTATACCCTTTGCTATTTTGTATTATATTTATTTTTACTCCATACCATTGCTCACATTCTTTTATAAATCGTGCGTTATCTTCGTGGGCTTTGCCAGTTTCTATGTAGTAAATCCTAACATTGTCGTATAGCATCAATGCGAGTTTACAGGCTATTGCACTTGTAACTCCACAGCTAAACCACGCTACTGTAATAGGCATTTTTGCAACGTACATTAAATGTGTTGTTTAGTAGGGGTATTTATGTGGTATTCGTTAAAGTCAGGGAAAGAGCGGTAGTAAACGCGCATATCGTTACACTTACCAATTGTTTTTAAATAATCAATTACCTGCTGGCCCCCGTTGTCGTTATCTACATACGCATCGTATTCAAGGCCGTCAGGTATTAGGGCCTTCCAAACAATGCTGTTTAGTATTAGGGTAGGGTGTGTTGGTACCAGCTTATTTAGCCGGGTAAGTGCTGAAAGAAAATCAATAAAGCCCTCGTAAACGTTTAGCTTAGTGCTATTCTCGTCAGTGCCTTTTATGTAGGTAGGCGAATTTTGTTCACCGGGGCCTACATAGCCTTTCCAAAATTCATTGCGGCAAGTGTATGCCCCGCCCTTGCCAACTTCAAAGCCAATGGCAAAGTAAAATTTTGGTGTGGTGCCATCTTTCTTATTTACTGTCCATTCTACTTGCTTACAGTATTGTTTGGCTATTGTAAGATTAATTTTGCGCTTTTCTAAAAGGTATTGCAATAATTGAGGGTGTTCCAAATCTATTACCCTTCTTATTTTAGTTTCGGGTAATAGTTCGGTATTGATAACTACCGGGGCTGATGTGCCTAATATTTCTAACGCTTTATCAACGGCCTCCCAAAATTGTAAGCCTTCAAGTCTTTCAATTAGCGCAATAATATCGCCGCTGTAGCCGCTTGAAAAATCGCTAAAAGTATTGGTAGCATTTTTAACGCGAAAGCTGGCGGTTTTATCTTCGGTAAAAGGGGAGCGAAAGAAAGTATTAGCGGTATTGCTTTGACCGGGTACAAGGTTGTAACCCCTTCTTTCAAGATACTCAACGATGGATGCACCGCGCGCCGTATCTACTTTTTTTTGTTCGTCAATGGTAAATGCCATTAAAAGAAAACCTTTAGATTGTGTGAAAAAATAAACCCCCTGTTTTGCCCTTGTCTGTTTGTGTGTGGCGAGGCCGGGGGTTAAATACCTTGTTGGTTATTGAAGTTGCCGCCTTAGCGCGGCTGTAGTTAATGCTTGGTACTTAAATCGTGTATCATTTTTAGAAACTCCGCTTTCTTCATATACAAAAGGCTGTTTGTATTAGCGTAACCCCATACGGCAGGGCTGGGCCATTTTCCGGGGTATACTTCGCCGCCTATGCCTAAGTGTATATACGTTTTGCCTAAGCCTATGCGTTTAAAGCCTACGTTGACAGCAATCTTTGCAAAGCGTATCATTTCGGTAACTGTAAACTCGCCAACGGTTTTGTTATCAGTAGCGCAACCAAAAGTATGTTCACTACCGGGTACGCTATCAGGTAGCAGGTTGTTAAGTTCGTCAATGCGAAAGCCGGAAGATATTATAATAGGCTTGCCAAAAGCATCGCGCACCTGTTGCAACATTTTGGCGTGTTGCATTATGCACTTTAACTCTTTATCGGTTGGGTTTTGTTGGTGTACCCGCCCGGCTTTAGAAAGTTCGTTAAGGTGCGAAGTGCGGGTGTATTCAGCTAAAGTGAAATTTTTAGTTAGTTCCATGGCTTAGGCTGTGTAGGGTTTAAGGGTAAAAATAAAGTCGCCTTCATCTTGGCCGGGTGTTTCGGTTACATCGGTAACAGTGTACTGTACTTTTTGGCCATCAGCTACAATATTGTGTTTAACTAATATCTCGTCAAACAAATTGGCTACGCGTAACACTTGCCCCCCTGTTTTCTCGTCTGTTACTTTAGTTCCGAAGGTTGCTTGGTTTAACAATACTTCAATATCGTTACCCGGTAGTACTACTAATAGCCTACCCAACTTAATGTTGGTGCCAGCCGGTATTTTGGCAACGGCAAGTTTGTTAATGCGCATACGTTTGTACTGTGCATCAAACGTGATAATCGGGGTTGTTGCTTTTCTGCTCATTGTATAAGGGGTTTTGAGGTTACGCGGTTTGTTGTTGTAGTTCGGCTAATTTTTCTTTTATAGAGAAACCAACGCCGGGGGGTATACTGCCACCATTCAAAAGAAAAACCCGCTTTGTTTGCAAAACCCCTAACGGTTGTGTATCAAAGCGGGAATAATCTGTTTTAACTGTATTGTATGGTTTGTATGATAGTGCGCTGTAAAGTGCTGAAAGGGTAAAGCCTAAAGGGAATTGTAATTGTACCATACCAATAAGTTTTTTTTAACACTAGCTAATAACTCACTTGTTAGCAATGCAAGGTTTTATATATTGCATCAGTAATAAAGTGTTAAGGCAAAGATTGGCGTAAATAACGTAACTGAATTAATTTACGTCAACATGTTATTAACAGATATATTAACATTTATTAACAATAACCTATTGTATGATTTACAGAGAGATATTATTACCCCCGGATTTTTTTCAGTTTATAGAGGGTAATATTGAGTTGCAGACTCTATTAGAAAAGTTTGTAGGTGAAACCTCATTATTAATATCTAGCTATATGTTTTATAGTGCTGATTTTACTCCTGCAAATTCTATAGCTAACGCAGCATGCAATAAAAGAAGAAAAGATATTTATATTAAAATTCGAGATATGATATTACAAAAATACCCGACGTTAAAGGCCGGGTATATAGCGGAATGGTTAAGTAGTACATGCTTGTATAATGCGTTTAAATCAGGGGTACAAACGGAGTTTCTGAATTATTTTCACTTACCGGTTTTACCATTCTCCGCACCAACTCCTTAACTGGTATAGGACCTTCAATATAATTTTTATATCTCTCTCTTATTTTCTCTGACTTTGATTTGTGGCGCGGTTTACGGTTCAAATCCATAATATCAGCATTTCTAATTGCTTCAATCTTTGCAGTAGATAATTTTTTCATGTATTATTTTTTTTAAGGTTTGTTGTCAATTCGACAAAATAGTGTTATCATTGTATTGTATGGTTGCAATAGTATGAATTAATATTTTATACTGAAGTATAAAACTTCATTTATTGCAGTGAATTATTAACAACAACTAAAAATTAACTGTATGGAAACAATCGGCAAGCGCATAGCTTACGTGCGGAAAGAGATTGCTAAGTTGAGCCAAACCGAGTTTGGCAAGCTTTTTAACGTAGGGCATGTTACTGTATCTCAAATTGAACTCGGCAAACAAAACCCCACCCCGCAACAACTAAAGGTTATTAAAACTAAATACAATGTTAGCAGCGATTGGATTTTATTTGGCGAGGGTGATAAGTTTGGCAATCCTGACACCGCCGCTCTAATAGCGGAGTTAGAAACATTAAAAAGAAAAAATCAAAAGATGTCGGCACTATTACAGGAATATATGGAAGAACCTGTAATGCCCGGTCAACTGGGAAAGGTTAAAGGTAACCGTATGCCCGTTGGAACATCTAAACCTCGCGCGGCGATAATGAATGTAGAGAGAGGGAACGGAGGCGATGTTACCAAAACGGTTACCAATACGCTCAAGGCAGAGCGTAGGGCTTAATTAGCGCGGGTTAGGCGTACCGGTAGTAAGTACCGCCCTCCGCAAAACAATGAAAAGCAACCCGTTAGGGTTGCTTTTTTTGTTTGGTAGAAGTTTGCAAAGAACTTGTTTTTTATATTTTTGCCGCACAAAAATCACACTATGCAAAAACTTTTCTTTATCCTATCCATTTGCTTTATAGCCCAATTGGCTGATGCACAAACTACAAAAGACAGTATTGTTTTGTTTGACAACAGCGTTATTGTAGGCCAAATAGTAAACTTTCAGTTTGATAGCCTGTACGTGGTATCGGGCAAAGCGGTTGAGAAATACCATATAGGCGCTATACGCAAGGTTATAATTAATCCATCAAACCCGTCAAAAGATGCAATTGAATCTGCCGTGCTAAGGTCAGGTTATAAGTCTAACAATTCTGTAATGGTAAGCAACCAGACGCGCACAGCATCTAACTATACCGCCGGGCATTACCTTAAGCAAAGTAGCAATATGTTTATTGGCGCAGCCGTTGTAGGCTTTTTAGGCGGCATTATCTCCACCATCATGCTCTCTGGCGATGGGGCAGGCGCGGCGCCTTATGCGCTAGGTATTACCGGTGCAGGTGCATTGGGCTTAGGCATTGGTGGCATAGTAAACCTTTCTAAAGCCGGTGCGGCATTAGAAAGGGGTAATGTAGGCCAGTACCAATACACAAAATAAAAAACGCTATTATTAGCAATAAAAAAAGGCTTTACGTATGGTAAAGCCTTTTTTATGAAATAAATTTTTAGTGTGCTCTTTCTTTGCACTCGTTCTATATTCTGTAATTATTCTATAGGGTATAAAATTTCGGTAAGCCATTTTGCGGTGTCTTTTTCTACCATAGGGTCGGTAACATACACTTCCCAAGGGGCGCCGATAATTTTGCGGTTGTTGGCCGTTACCCATTTGTTTATAGCATCGTGCGCAGCGGCGCTGCCTACATAATCGCCATAAAAGTCAACCTTTGCAGCATGTGGGTGTTTAACTTCTAATAGTTTTATGTTGCCGCTAACCGGCACAGCTTTTTCAACCGGAATTGCAGCCTCAAGCTCAATAGCACCACCGGGGGTAAATACAGGGTAAACAGCAAAAGGCGCGCCCATTTGTTTTATTTTATTTTTAGTCATAAAGGCTTGTATTTCGCCGTAGGCCTCGCCCAATTGTTTGCCTATGGTTTGCTCGGTACCTTTTTTAGAAACAGCCAGCGCTACTATTGAAATATCATCAACCACCTGCACTTTGTAGGCTACGCCGCTTTCGGTAGCTACGGGTGCATGCTCGGATGCATCTTTCAATGCCAATAAGCCATCATCAAATTGTTTTTCTAAATCGCCTTTCATAAATACGCCTATGTAGCGAAAAAATATATTCCAGCCATAGTCGCTATCCATTATCCAGGTTACTTTGGTAGCGTTGCCCTCTTTTGTAAAGTTCATTTCGGCTTTAGCATCGCCCCAATCTTTAAACGCCATATTCTCGGTAATATGCTCGTTGGGCTTTACATCAGATAAGGTAAGTGTGCCTGCGCCCACTTCTTTGTTCTTGCTTTCCCAGCTGTATGATGCCCCATTGCCCGACGGGATATTGTTATAGGTAATAACAGCAGCGGTATCTTTTTTATACCATGGCGACCATTTTTTCCAGTTTTTAAGGGTGTTTACCTGATCAAAAACCGTTTCAATAGGGGCGTTTATTACAATAGAACGCTCTACATGCGATTTTGAAGGAAGCAACAGGCCTATAATGCTTAACAGCACAATAATGCCTGCAACTACTATAAGTATACGTTTAAGTATTTTCATAAATGTTTGTTTTTTGTGATGGGGTCAAAAGTAAAAAAATGCTTTATTATGAAACATGCAAAAGGTTAAAAACATTATTAATGCCTATAAGGGCTTCGCAATAAAAGCCTTCGGCGTAGCGCACCCCAATAAGGCGCCCTAAATCGGAAGCTCGCTCCTCAATATTTTTTAAAAAATGTGGGGTTGATATTACTGTTTCGGGCTCATTATTTCCCTCTTTATAAAACTGCGAGCCATAAGCTTTTACAGCCTCAATTTTTTTTGCTATAAATGGGGTTATATCAAATGCAAAACTAAAGTCGGTATTTCTAAACTGCATGTAATGGTATACCACTTTAGGCCGGTAAGGCTCTTGCGGCTGTCCATCCAATTCGGTTTCTATTTTGCGTAAGCCGGCCAAAAAGCAGGCATCGGCAACCAGGCGGCCGCCTTTGCCATGGTCGGGGTGGCGGTCGGTAAGGGCATTGGCAAACACTACCTGTGGGCGGTACTTGCGTATCATTTGTATTACCTGTAGCTGGTGTGCTTTATCGTTAACAAAAAAGCCATCGGCCATGCCTAAGTTTTCTCGTGCTACCACGCCCATTATTTGGGCTGCGGCAGCTGCTTCCAGCAAGCGCAGTTGGGGTGTGCCGCGGGTGCCCAGTTCGCCTTGGGTAAGGTCTATAATACCAACGGTTTTGCCTTGGGCAATATGGGCCATTAAAGTGCCCGCACATGATAGTTCAACATCGTCAGGGTGTGCGCCAAAGGCCAAAATATCTAACTGCATAGTTTTTTAAATTATCAATTATGAGATATAAATTATGAGGGATGATTCTTTTGTTATTGTAAATAACTAAGAACTAGCAACTCACAACTATTAACTATTATTGCAACCAGTCAATAACTTTATCGCAAGCAGGGGTTTCGGTAGGAGGCAAAAAGTCAACCACCTTGCCGTTTTCATCTATTAAAAATTTTTGAAAGTTCCAGGTAACGGGCGCTTCTACCACACCGTTTTGGCGTATTTGGGTTAAAAATTGATATAGCGGGTCTATATCATCGCCCTTAACCGATATTTTGGCAAACATAGGAAAGGTAACGCCGTAGTTTTTGGTGCAAAAGTTTTGTATATCCTCGTTAGTGCCGGGTTCTTGTGCGCCAAAGTTATTGGCCGGAAAGCCCAGTATTACAAACTTATCGGGCCCATAGGTTTTGTATAATTCCTCTAGCAGCGCATATTGCGGGGTTAGCCCACATTCAGATGCCACGTTTACAATCATTATTTTTTTTCCTTTATAGTCAGACAGTTTTACCTCTTTTCCATCAATGGTTTTCATGGTAAAATTGTAAATGGTATTGGTTTGGGCATCCATAATGGTAATGGTTGTAATTATAGTGGTTAATATTAAAAACAGTTGTTTCATTTTTAGTTCTCAGTTGCCGGTTCCCAGTTGTCGGTTTTTATCTGTTCATTGTTCACTGTTATCTTGTAATAAAGCCGGTGCCTTTTTCTTCTTTTTCCTTTAACGTGGTAGGGTATTCGTTTACGGCTTCTTCAGTAATAATTTCGCCGTCGGCATTTTTTATTTTACGGTATTCATAAAATAGTACAAACATAGTAGCCAGGTAAAAAGGTTCGCAGGGTATTTTGTACCGCACCAGCGAGCCGAAATTGGACGTAGTTAGCCCTATAGAGAAAGCAAAAAACACGGAGAAGATAAGGGAGAATAGCAGCAGCGGGTTTTTGCCAATGGTGGTAAAAAAGCCCATTAAACCAAAGGAGAAAAGGAGCCGGATGGTAAAGCCGAGAAAGAGTAAATTCTCTAACCCCGATATAAGCATTACCGGATTTCGGGCTTCCCAAATAAAGGGCCTGAAAAGCCCTGCCGTTGTAGCGGCCGGAAATTTTGATGTTACCCCGCCAATGGATGGGTCAAAGTTACCAATATCAAAACTGGCGCCCTGGTACTCGGCGCGTTTTAAGTCTTGCTGCGTTACTACGGCCGTTTCCAGTACCTTATCAACAGATGAATATTTACCAAAAGCACCGCCCAACTGGGTAAGCAACAATATACCGCCTAAACCTACGCCACCCATTAACACTGGCAAGGCCATAAACCGCAAAAATGGGCTTTTAATAGCTTGCAAGCGTTCAAAGTTTAGCCATATAAGCGACCCCGGCATAAGGGCAATAAATATGTAAGCCTTAATGGTAATAATAATCCACGATGCCATGATAAGCGCAAAAACGTGCTTTCGCGGATTGTCACGCTTAATAAAGATGTTGTAAAAACTATATAAATACCATCCAATGGCCGAGAAGGTAAAAGTATCTTTTAGCACCCCTGTGCCCCAAAACGCACACGATGGGATAAATAATAAGGGAATGGCAAGTTCTTTATAATGGCGTTTAAACGTATCGGCAAATACCATATACATGCGCCAAATACCTTGGTACGAAAACCAAGCTAGTACCAGTGTTGTGGGTATGTAAAGACGTAAGCCTAAAAATGCAAAGGGTACGGTGTAGCGTATTACAACCCACTCCTCTTTTTTATTGTAATTGTATTCGGGGTAACCAATGTCGCGGTTAAAGTGAACATAATCGGCCTTTTGAAGCCCGTTTACCATTATTTTACAAAAGGCACCAAAATCAGTACCGGCCATACGTAGCATAATACGCGCATCGTGCATGTAGTTTAGTGTATCGCCGCCGCCGTAGTAAAACAGGTAAACAAAGCAAAGGCCAATACCGCCTATCATTTTTATGGTTAACCCCCTTATGTAAAACTCGTAAATAGGGTTCTCTTCTATTTTGGCCTGCATTTTGCGACGGGCCAATGCTAAAAACACTACAATGTATATAGGCGCAACAAGTAAATCTAATATTGAAAATTCATTCATGTTAACTTAATTGTATTGCCTGTATATTTGCGTTATACAAAACTACTCAAATGTACCGTTTATTCAAGCCAGCACTGTTTACATTTTTAATAACAGCCTTATCAGCTACCCAGGCATGTGCCCAAACCGTCGCTATGGATGGTGCCCAGGAGCGAATTATGTTTTATAATACTGAAAACCTGTTTGATACCATTGACGACCCTTTAAAGGATGATAAAGAGTTTCTTCCAACAGGTAAAATGAATTGGACGGCTGATAAATACAATACCAAATTGGCCCATATTAGCCAAGTTGTTGAGGCGGCAGGCTTTCCTTTGCTGGTTGGCATGTGCGAGGTTGAGAACAAATCGGTATTGAATGATTTGGTTAAACAGCCGGCTCTAGCCGCAAAAGGCTATGCTTTTGTACATTTCGATTCGCCGGACGAGCGTGGCATTGATGTGGCATTAATTTACCAAAGCAATAAGTTTAAAGTATTAGCATCAAAAGCCATTCCTGTTGTTTTTGATAAAGAGCCTGAAGATAAAACCCGCGACATACTATATGTAAAAGGCGAGGTAGATGGAGAGGTAATACATGTGTTTGTAAACCATTGGCCATCGCGCTCCGAGGGTGTTGAAAAAACCAGCCCCCGCCGTCAAAATGCTGCAAACGCAGTGCGCCTAGCTGTTGATAGTATTTTTGCTACCGATAAAAATGCGCAAATTATTATTATGGGCGATTTAAACGACCATCCCGAAGATTTTAGCCTTACTTTTTGGTTAAAAGCACTTCCCAGCGATGCTAAAAAAGAGGATAACAGCCTGTATAATCTGGCCGATGTGTTTGCTAAACAAGGCAAAGGCACACATAAATACAAAGGCGAGTGGGGTACATTGGACCAAATAATAGTATCAAAAGCATTTTTTGATAAAAAAGGCCTGTATACCAAAACCGATGCTGCCAAAGTTGGCGAGTTTGACTTTTTACTTGGCGACGACCCAAAGGGCGGAAAATGGACCATGCGCACCTATGCCGG
>JANOCJ010000049.1:0-1603 GCA_031412115.1 Flavobacteriales bacterium | reverse complement strand
CTCGCGCCGCCGACGCAGCACTCGCAGAAGCTAATCCACCAAGCGGTCTTGAATTCAAAGTTCCACTTGCCAAAAACACAATCATTCGGGCTCTGCAAACCGTTCGCGATCAAGGTCCGCTTGAGGACGAACAACTTTGGGCTATGCAACACGGGAGAGGGTAATTTAATGACTGCTTATGAAGCGATCACACTGAAAGATTCGGTTGGAAAGTCAATCGTCCGAAGGTCCGGGCACGCAAAGGTAACTGGAACGGCTACATTCACGGCCGAGTGGCCAATAGCCGGCTTATTGCACGCTGCCGCAGTACCGAGCAATATTGCTCGTGGAAAAGTAATGTCGATCGATACTTCGGTGGCTGAATCCATGCCCGGAGTGCGACTCGTCCTGACCCAGAAAACTCTGCCGCAGTTTAAGCGCGTGCAGACAAGTGCCGAATCTAAACAGGCGACAAACAATCCGTCTCATCTATTCCCAGTTGCTGAAGCGGAGGTTTATTTCGCAGGGCAGTACATGGCCGCGGTGGTGGCCGAAACTTTCGAAGCCGCTCGCGATGCCGCTCTGGCTGTGAAAATTGAATACGAAGTCGGCCAACACGTCACGGACATCAATGCCTCGCCAGCAGACGAACGACCGGATGATCTCTTTGGTAGTCCAGCCGTTGTCACAAGAGGCAACGCCGAAGAACAATTCGAAGCCGCCGAAGTGAAGGTTGATTCGGAGTATCCAACCTATGGCAACCATCACAATCCTATTGAGCCTCATGCGACGATTGCCGAGTGGTCCGAGAAGGATGGCAAGCCGTTCTTGACCGTCTACGAAACGTCACAAGGGCTGGCGATGAGCCAGAAGACTTACTCGGAACTGTTTGGCCTAAGTCCAAAACAGGTTCGCGTAATATGTAAGTTCATTGGCGGTGCGTTTGGTAGTAAGGGTGCCATGTGGCCTCAAGCTATCTTGGCATGCCTCTGTGCGAAGGCCGTCGGTGCACCTGTCAAAATCGAAATCAGCCGCGGTCAAATGTACGGTGGTACTGGACACCGCACGCCGATGCGGCAGCGAGTACAGATCGGAGCAAAGTCAAACGGCAAGATCACGTCGATCATTCATTCAGGTGTAGCTTCGACGTCGATCAAAGACGTTTATGACGAAGCATTCACGATGGCTACCCGGATGATGTATCAATCGGAATCACTTCGGTTAGATCAGAAACGTTGTCGCCTGAATACACAGGTCCCAACTTTTATGCGTGCTCCTGCAGAAACACCAGGAGTGTTTGCGCTCGAGTCAGCCATGGATGAATTGGCGTTTGAGCTAAAGATGGACCCGATTGAACTGCGCAGGTTAAACGAACCCGACAAAGATTTGCTGCAAGACAAGCCATTCAGCGGAAGACTCTTGCTCGATTGCCTAAAACGAGGTGGAGATGCCTTCGGTTGGCAATCGGGGCATCAGATTCCACGGCAAAAGAGAGATGGACATTGGTTGATTGGACAAGGTGTTGCAGCCGCAAGTTACCCTGCATTCTTCTTTCCGACGGAAGCCAAATTGACTTGGAGTGCCGACGGTCGAGTCCTGATCTTATGCTGTTCGCAAGAGATGG
>JANOCJ010000048.1:0-16599 GCA_031412115.1 Flavobacteriales bacterium | reverse complement strand
GTTTACGCCTTACGGCGGTTTAGGAGTAGGCAGATAGAGGCGAAACAAAAAGCCCCGCGTAAATCATACGCAGGGCTGTAAAGGGGGTGTGGGGGAAGCTATGAGTTAATCAGGTATGTCAAATCTTTTTTAGCTTCTTCGTAAGTGCATTCCATGCCTTCCATAAATAAATGGATAGCTTGTTCCGTTGGGGCAAACTTAACAGCCTTGTCCGACCTTTGGCGGGACAGGGTTTTCTTTTTGGGCAAACCTTTGATATTATCCATTGTTTGTTTGTCGCTTAAATAGTTAGTAATAATAATAGCATTACCACTTTGTACTTCAAAGATAGTGCAATAGGGTTTATCTTCAAAATAGCCATAGGCGGCGGTACGTTTACGCCCACGCTTTTTAAAGAACTTTTTGCAGTTGGCTAAGTGCCTTTGAATATCAACGTGGAGTAAATTATGCACCCCGTCATTTTTGGTGTAGTTCTCTGCTACGTGCTGAGCGAATTGCCCCACCCACATAATAGCATAGCGTTTGAAGTTAAGCTTAATGCTTCCTGATAAATACTTGTTTGTTGCCATATTTGATTTGTTTTGATGTCATTTAGTTAACCGGCGCCGGCAACCGGTTGCATATTTTGACGGCTTTTTTAGTGTGGCCACTTTTAGCCTGGACAAAGTATTGCCGTCATTAAAACGGTAACGGCTTTCCGTCCGCGCCCATTTCTACCTTAGCTACTACCGGCTCTTTCTTAAACAGGTTCAACTGTTCCTCTTTAAAGATTTTCTCTTTTACTTCGTCTGTAGCGTCGGGTACATTAAACGGGGCGTTGGGGGTGCGTATATAAAAATATTCCCTTGGTTCGCTGCCATTTTCGCGGCGGGTTATTCTGCCCTGGCTGTTTAGCAATGCAACAGGGTTTAACTCGTAGTTGTTATACTGGCACCATTTGGCAAGCTTCTTTTTAAAATAGTTGGCGGTTTGCTTGTTCAGGTTCGAGTGCTTTATATAAGCCTCGAATGCCTCCTCGCGTAGAAACAAACTGTTAAGCCTGTCGCCTTCGCTGCTAAAATATACGTCTGCCCAATCAATAAACTGGTCGCCCATTTGCCCTTTCAGGTTACGCTGCATAATCTCGTCCATCGGCGGAGCTATTTGTTTCTCATGGCTCAGGTAAAGCTGTACGCAATTAGCCATAAGGTTTAAAAACATATTCCACTGGTTCTCGTCGAAATCGTCAAACAACCGCTTACCGAAATCGTCTGAGGGTTGCCACTGCTCGCTATAATTTTCGTTTGGCCCGTAGTGGTAATAATCGCTGTAGGCGTTGTATAATAAACGGCGTTCAACCGAAGGGTTGATTCTACGGTTGGTAAAATTGGTATTCATTGCAATTTTGGGAGAGGTAGTAAACGGTAGGGTATAGCTGCCAAACTTTGGGTTACAGTCCATATCGCCAGTAATTACGTTAAAGAACACCTCGAAATCTACCGTTTGCCCGGCATCGTCCAAAAACAGGAAGTCGGTATTTTCATTGACCTGCCCGAAGATATGCACGTCTTTAGTAAGGTTTGGTTTACGCCCATCCAAATAAGCATAATTCATAATGCGCTGCAGGGCACCAAGTGCAAGGGATTTGCCGGAGCCGCCGAAGCTTTCCCCCTCGTCGCTCAAACGGGCATCCATACTGTAAACACACCAAGCCTTCTCCGGGTCTTTGTAGCGGTGCAATAAATACCCGAAGGCATATAACCTATTGGCTAAGTGCTGTTGTTGTTCCAGTACCTCTTTACGGGTTAATTCCTCGCCTTCCTTTTCTTTCTTCCAGTACATACGGGCGGTATTTTGCAGAAACTTTAAGAAGATGTTATCAGCTTCCATTATTTCTACGGTGTAAAGCCCTGTTTCCTCGTCTATGCCGACGTTAAACTGTTTAGGCAACACACTTACCTCGTGGTTGATTATTTCGTTCTTCCAGACAAGCTTATTGCTTTGCCCGTATTTGAGGGGGATAATTTCGTCTTTGGTAATTTGCCACACCTGATTTTTAAAAAACATCCACTGCGAGGTTTGGTCGTAGTCAGTAAAATCTATTTCAGCATAGGGAAGTCGTTCCAGTGCTGAATCGTTTATCTGCGTTGTGCGCAGTATTACCTGCTGTAAGTCTAGGGGTAGGCGTTGGTCGTGGGCATAAACAATAATGTGGTCGCGAATGTCAGAGCCTTTTATCTTCTCTACGATACCGTTCTCCACTTTTATAAAGTGGTAGCCCTCTTTAACCGATTCTGTTTTGTAGCGGTAAAAGCCATTTTTGGCGAGGAAGTTTAGCGCATACTTATTTTTTATCTCATAGGTATTTACCTGTTTTCCATATTTCATTTTAGGCTCTCCGTCGCGTTTAAAGGCGGGTTCTTCTTCCCAAAATTGATACGGCAGGGCGGTTTCTACAAGGCCGTTAAATTCGTATCGGCTATGAAACTGCAGGTAATCTTTAGCGTCTTTGCAAGGCTTCCCTTTATACTTTTGCTTTAGCAAGCTGAGGGGCAGTTCCACCATGCGCAGGGGCAAAAACTTCATACCTAGCTTATGTTGCATTTTTAACCCGGTGCTGTCAATATCCCCTAAGTAGTAAAGCTGTTCACACTTTCTTATTAAATCCTGAAACTGCCACGGCTTTAATTCTGCGGTTTCGCTATTGAGCCAAACAACATTATAACCAAGGGCGGCAACGTTTAGCGAATCACTTTCCCCTGAGCATATAATAATTTTATCCAGTTTGGTTTGCTTCTTTTTTTTATCGTCCTCGTCTTGGTCTGTATTGATATTGATAAGGTCGGCAAGTGCCTTGCTTACTTGCTTTTGCCCGAATACCAAGTCGAGGGGCTTTTCCCCTGCGTATTGAAAACGGAATTTTTTCTCGTGGGCAAAAGGTTGATACACTTTTTTATAAGTACCGTAATCGTCTACAAACAACGGGTAGTCAGGCTTTGCGCTAATGGTGTGCGCTTCCCCCTCTTTAATGCGGGTAAAGCTTTCCACCTGAAAACGGTTGTAGGCTTTTAGTATACCAATCAAATAATCTTTCCAAGTGTATTCTTTCTTACCTGCGTTTTGCTCCTTCTCTGCAAGGCTTACAGCGTATTTGATTGTTTCGGCTGCAAATATGGCCTTCAACCCAACCTCTGTAAATTCGCCCGGTTGGTAGATAAAATCGCCGTTGTTTTCTTCATCGGTTGCAGGGCGGCGGCTATAGTCAGCTTTTAACACTTCAACCTTCACCCCTTCAATGAACAGGTTTAAGTCCCTGACTATTTTTTCTAGCGCCGCGTGGTAGTCAATAGAATGCAAGTCCATTACCAATTCTATTGGTGTTTTGGATTTGGTTTCTTCGCCGAAGTCAGTAACGAGCCATATATCGCTGTCTTTAGGTTGGAAGATATTAGCAGAGGCGGTTTTGTCTTCCGGCCTTATTTTGAATTTTCTTTTAGGGTATTGCTTAGTAATTGCAGCACCCGGTACATAATGAATAATTATATCTAACCCGCCGTTTGTAAGGCGGATAACTTCGTCTTTATCTATAAATGCCATTCTTAGTTAGCGGGGGGTGTAGTAGTTTCCTGAATGCAAAATTTCTTAATCTCTTCCAGTTCTAATCTTGCTGTTGTGTAGCTATGGTTATTCTCAGGCGGCAGTACATTAGTAAAGTGTTCCTCTATCTTTAAAAAATAGCTGCAAATGCCTTTCAGCTTAGCGTCTACGTTCCAAGCATTATAGCGCAGGCATACGTCGAGCGAAGCAATTTTTTTAGCTGTTTTATAAAAGCCCGGTTCCCCTGTTTCAAACAACACCTTTTTATTTACTACCCACCTTTCAATTTTGAACCTGATATAGTCGCGCTTGTCATTGTTTACCACAATTAAAGCCGATTCCATGTTGTTAAAGTGAAGAATGTGGGAGCGCGGGTTTAGCTGAAAATCGTAGTCGATTTTAACATCAACCGCGCCCGTATCGGGATTAGTGGTAAACTGTGCTGTATACATGGCTAATCGTATTTTACAAATAGTGTGTAGTAATGCGCTGCAGCTTCGGGAAATATTTTAGTGAATTTTATTAAGGCATTGGTAATATTGATTGCGGGAACATAATAGTGTTCCTCCTTGATTATCAACTTTAATCTTCTTTTTGTGGTAACGACTTTTTTATTCCCTTTTTTATCAGGGGCAGCGTAGATTGGTTCTATTGCTACCTCTTTAAACTCTCCTTCTTTAACAGAGCCGTCAATCATACTTATCTCCCAAATCTTCATGCCGGGATTAATATTCCAAGACAATAATTTCTCAGGTTGTTTTTTCTTTTCCTGTTCCGCTACTATTTCGTTCTTCTGTAATTTTTTTTTCATTGGTAGGATTTTGATGTCATTTTTTTATTGGCCGCCGGGCTGCAGCTTTACTTTTTGCCGTCAATACTTCCCGGCCGGTTTCAAGCTCGAGCAAACTTTTGACGGCGTTATCGCTTTTCGTATTTCTCTGCAGGCCATAAGCCGGGACGGGTGCATTCGAAGTTTGCGTTGAAGATGAAAACGGGATAATCTTTTTCTATGCAGTAGCGGATTAAATCGTCTGCCGGTTTTAGTGCTGCAAGTTTATCAGGCATAGCCAGTATGCCAAAACGAATGATTCCTGCCTTTGCTTTCTCTATTTGTGCGGCGGCGATTTCGTCCTCTGTAGTGAGGTGGGCAATATCTTCATCGGTGAAAACTTCGTGGTAAAATACCGCATGTAAACCGATAGCACTAAAGCCCATTGTAATATCCCGTATGTCGCCAACAGCATACATAGGAACGAAAATAGTGGTAGCGTTCTTAGTCATTTTTTTTGAAGTTTGATTTTTTGGTTGGGTTAGATAAAATCTTTTTTACTCGCTGGTCTGCTCTCTCCTTTTCATTTAGTGCTTCAATCAATGCACCGTAGTCTTCACTTACACTATTTAGTGTACGGCAGGTTTTCTCGTGCAAGTCCATTAGCTTAACCAGTTCAACCAAAGCCCGATTAATGGCTTTGTTTTCGGTGTTTTCGCTAAAATGCTTTATAAGCTTAGTAAGGGCTTTTTCTGCCTCAGGGGTAAGCCTGAGTGTTTTTTTTGTTGTTTCTTCCATTGGCTTTGGTTTTAGATAAAAGTGTTAGAAGCTGCAGCGCGGTTTTTTGATGCGTTACTATAGTCTTCGATGTCGTCGTCGGCGTAGGCACCTTCTTCAACACCGTCACTGGTGCGGTCGGGTTCTACAATAATTTGGCGGGGGCTGCAAGGCCAACCACAATGCGGACAACCTTGTGTATCTATTTCTACAGAATAGAAATCGTTTTTACAATTTGGGCAGTTACGGTTCATTATTTAAAGGTTTGCGTTTATATATCTAATGGCATCGCCATAAACTTCAATAGGTTGACCTACTAAGCTTACCCACATAGTATCTGTTATAGAACCAACTTTTGGGGGTATAATTAGAATTTTTTGTATGACATGGTCTCTTAAAAATTATAGTAGTAGTAACGGTGCCATACCTTCTTTTGGTAGAACTAATTGATAACCGTAATCTGTTCTAAAATTTGCTTTCATGTTTTATCGGCTTTTTATTTTTTGCTTTAAAAAAAGGGGGATTACTCCCCCTTCTCATTACTTCTTTTGCGTTGGCTTGCCAAACGTTATTTCAAAATATCCCTCTGCTTTTTTCTTCGGCTTGCAGCAAAGGCAATAACAAATTGCAAAGCCAACAACGGCGGCTAGTGTGTGTGTTAGTAAACACCACATAGCCTTTAGGCTTTTTGTGCAGGTTCGCCAAACGAAGCACCAAAGCCAACGGCTGCAGCTTTACCCACCGTTACCACAATTTCTTCGGTAATGGTTGTAGTACCTTCGTCCAGGTCAGCGTCGCCGCTAACGTTAAAACGGTTTACCTGTCCGGCTTCGCCTGAGCGAATTGTGGCGCTCAAACCGTCTTCGCTTACTTCAATAGTAGCGTCGCCTTCGGTTTGCTCCCATGTAACAGGGCCGTCCATTGTTGCATCGTTGCCACCTAAGGTTTTAGGTGCTAAGGAAACCGTGATTTCCTGTTCGTCATTAATTTGTACTGTTTTCATTGTATATATTGATTTTAAAGGTTTACAGATTTTGTTCGGCTACTAACTCTATTGCTGCAACAATTGCTAGGTTGTTGCATGAGCGAAGACTAACCGCATTATGAATTTTTCCTGTGATATTGCTTTCTTCAGCTAATTGTCTGTGGCCTAATTGTGTTAGGGCAGCTATAACTAAAGGGGCATAGTTCCGCGCAGGTAGATGTTCCTTAGCTTCAATAACCCTTTTTTTCCAGTCTTTTAGTGATGAGTTTGTGGACATTATGTATTATTGTTTATGGATAATTTTTTGAATAAAATCGCAGACAATGAATTGGGGAAATATTGGCTTATATCAACTGTTGCAAACGCCCCCGCATGGTCGTTACTGTTTTGGTATAGTAAAGCCTACTGGAACACGCCAAACTTTGCTATTACAGTTGTAGCAGTTTTTTTCTTTAATAATGCCTATATACTTACTTGTTTGGCTGCCGGAATATTGCCTATGTATAGAAGTTACTTTAAAACTGATGTTGCTCACTTTTGGGCCACTGCAGTTGTTTGGGGAATCATTAGCCTCTACAGCTTTATAATTGTTTCTATACTTTGGTGTGTAGGCAAGTTTAGTTGGGCTTTTGGTATCGGTGCAATTGTTGTATTCCTGGTAAGCTGTATAACAAAGGCAAACCGTAACAATAATTAATATCAGCCTAATACAACAGCCTACATTACCTAGAGAATTTGCCAGTCCTTTACCTGTTGCATCTACTATATAAATAGCAGGCATAATAAATTCCTTTAAAAAATTATGCCATTTTGTTTGCATATCTAATGTTGTTTGTAATATATTTGTACAAATACCTTGCAAACAAACAACAATACTTTTTAAAATTAAAACAAACGTTGTTATTTTTATTAACAAAACTTATGTTAAAAACATGGAAACATTTGGTAATCGTCTAAAATCGCTTAGGGATAAGCTAAAAATGTCCCAACAAGAGTTTGGAGAAACTCTTGGTTTATCTGGTGCAGCTATTGGCCTGTATGAAACAAAGGACAGAATGCCTAAAATAACTGTAGTTAATGATATAGTTAGTATACATGGTGTAAACCAAGAATGGCTGCTATCGGGAACAGGTAGTATGTTTTTAGAAAAATCTGAAAAACAGTCAGCCCCTGTAACCAGTATGCTTGATGCTATTATTGAGAGTAACCGTAATTTAAATTTTATGGTTAGTATGTTAGCTGCACGAGTAAGAGAATTAGGTGGCGAATTACCTCCCGGCTTGGGAAAGTTCAATGGTAACGTATTAGTCGCGGTAGGCAATAAATTAGGAAAACTAATTCAAATGAATACCAATACGGATACCTATGCACCTGATGAGGTGCAAGCGGCTTAATTATCTAGTGATGCGTGCTTAGGTTCGCATACAGGTGGACCACCAAAGAATAGAAGCCCCTTTTGGGGCTTTTTTATTTTGCCAATAGCCTCACTATACCCAAAACTTTGAGAATAAACGGGCATTTGCCCATGTAAACTTATGGTTATCTTAGCCTAAATTTTTTGAAAACACCAATTTACTATGATGAAAAAAATTACCTCTCTCTTTGTATTACTTTTAACTGTGGCCGCTGCCTATGGGCAAACCCTTACGGTTACCGTTACCCCTACCAACCCGTCGACGTGCAATGGTACAGGCTCGGCCAGTGTTGCTGTTAGCGGTTGCGCAGGCCCATACACCTATACTGTTGATGGTGGCTCGCCTCAAACTTCACCAACTTCGCCATTTACTATTCCAAATTTGGCAGCGGGTTCACATACAGTTAACGTTACTACTACCGGCGGTGGTGGCACACAAACTGCCTTTACCGACAATTTTGACGGTGCACAACAGTGGACGTTGAATACCACCATTGGTTTTCAGGATGTTGAATCGAACATTTGGATTATAGATGATGAAGAATCATGGAACGGCGTGTGCGGCTCTGGTAATACAGTTACAACAGGCGATAAAACAATGCATGTTTATTGCAACAGCCAGTTTTGTCCCTTTATTGGCACCGGCGCTATTTACGATACCGGTGGCGGCATTTTATCTGACACACAAACTGATAAATTTAGTTTTACCACTAACAACATTAGTACTACAGGTTTAACCAATATACACGTTAAATTTGGATGGCGTGGTGTAGGGCAAACAGACCTTGACTATGCCCAATTGCGCTACAGCATTAACGGTGGCACCAACTGGATTGACCTGCCAACAAAATACCAAGGCCAGGATAACTGGGCTTGCGCTGATGTTACACTACCTGTAACCTGCGAAAACATCACTACCCTTAAAATTGCTTACCGTTGGATAAATAATAACGATGGAGCAGGTACTGACCCTACATTTGCTGTTGATGATGTTTTAGTTACCGGCACCGGTGGCGGCAGCGCATGTGCAGGCAATGCTACTTTTAGCATTACAGGTGGCAGCGGTACTTTTACCCCTACTACCAACGTTACAGGCACACAGGCTATTTGCGATAACGAACAATTGGTTATTACAGCTGTTACTGGCCAAAACTGTACCTGGAACACTACCCCACAGCAATCGGGTCCAAGCATTACTGTTACCGGCCCGGGTACTTATGCTTGTACTTGCCAAGACCAATCGGGCAACTGCAGCGGCACATCGGCTGCTGTAACTGTTACCCTTGCCCCGGCTCCAATAGGCGGTTTTTCATACAGCCAAAGCAGCAATTATGTGTTAGACTTTACCAGCACATCTACCGTCGGCACTACGTTTGACTGGATATTTCCTAACGCCCCACTAACAGGCACAGGCGCTACTATTACCCACAGCTTTCCTGCTGAAGGCAACTACCCTGTAAGCCTTGTTGTAACTAGCGATTGTGGTGTTGATACCGTAACACAAACTGTTGTGGTATTAAAAGTAGGTATTGAGGAAAATGACATCTTCTCTAAGTTTGATTTGTTCCCCAACCCTGCACAAAATCAGGTAATGCTGCAATTAAACACTGTTAAGCCATTTGTTGGCACAGTAAAAATTGTAACCCCAATGGGCCAAATAGTGTCTGAAGAGGTTGTTAAATTTGCATCTACCCTAAACAAAACTATTGCTACCGCAAGCCTTGCCAATGGCATATACTCTATAGTAGTTACTACCGAAGGTATGACCTTTGCCCGCCGTTTGGTAATTAACAACTAATATAATTGGGGATATTTTATAGCTTTTAAAGTAATTGTAAAAGCGGTAAATTTCAATACGCGGAAAAAGAATCCCTTTGGTTTATGCCAAGGGGATTTTTTTATATCAGCGTTTTGCTATCTGTAATTTTTTATTCAGTAAGGTTAGGTTTTGAGACATTCTAATTCACAAAATTTAGTGTTGATGAGTATCCTACCAAAAAGAGGTTTTTTTGAGCAAAAAAACACTGTTTTTGAATGAAAAAACGTCTTTTTTATGGTTTTTTTAAGCAGTTTTAGTACGTTTTTTAACGCTTAAAACACTTTTGGTTAGCACATATGCTTAAACTGTGCTGAAGATGCAGCTACGCAGTTGCTATTCATATTCAGCACACTTGTTTTACAAACCGTCTTATTATAGCAAGTTGCCCCAATACCAAAAAAAATCCCCCTGACAGCAATTGCCAGAGGGATTATAAAATATTGTGGTTAGAAGCTTATTTTACAATTTTAAGCTTTTGTCCTACTGCAATGTTATTGCTTTTAAGCTTGTTTGTGCTTTTTAAGGTAGTTAAACCTATATGGTACTTAGCTGCAATAGATGATAGTGTATCGCCTTTACGCACAGTATAATAGGTAGTTTTTTTAGTTGTGGCAGCAGCAGTAGTAGTAGGTTTGGTAGTTGTAGCCGGCGCAACTTCTTTTGTTTCAGTAGCTGTTGTTCCCTCTTTAGTTTCGGTTCCGTTGGTAGTGGCAGTTGTTTCTTTAGGTTTTTCGGTAACCGGCGCTGCTGTTGTAGCTGCAGGCTTTTTAATAACCAGTTTTTGCCCTTTGTACACCGTGTTAGATTTCATACCGTTCCAAGTACGTATTTGCTTGGTGGTAACGCCATGCTTTTGGGCAATGGTAGCAATGCTTTCGCCACGTTTTACAACGTATGTAGATTTGGTAAGTGCGCCACCAATTTTTGAAAGCGTTGAGTTAGTAGTATTTGAGGCTACAGCCGTGTTTTTCTTAGGGCTCATCCTGTCGGCATACTCGTATATAAAGCGCTCATTGCTAACAAATTTGGCCACATCTTTGCGGGGCAATACCAGAACAGAACCATCGTTGTTATAAGGCACTACACCCAGTAAATAGCTTGGGTTCCAGTATTTTAGGTTCTCAACCGGAATATTCATTATAGTACTGATTTGACCTAACGTAACCTGTTGGGTAAGGTGTACAGTGTCCATATCAATAGCGTTGATAGGTGGAACAATCGGGCGAAGGTTATGCTCGTCAGAATAGTTCATTACATAGTTAACTGCAATAAAAGCAGGCACATAACCTTGGGTTTCAACAGGTAAATAAGGGCGGATAGACCAGTAGTCCATTTTGCCACCCGAACGGCGTATAGCCTTGTTCACGTTACCCGGGCCGCTATTGTAGGCCGCTAGTACTAATGACCAGTCGTGGTAAATGTTGTATAGGTAGGTAAAGTACTGGCATGCTGCAATGGTTGATTTGTATGGGTCGCAGCGGTCATCTACATACGATGTTACATTTAAATGGAACATTTTGCCCGTAGGATACATAAACTGCCATAGGCCCGTAGCGCCTACGCGGCTGCGGATTGAAGGGTTTAATGCCGACTCTACTATAGCTAGGTATTTAAGCTCTAGGGGCAGGTTAAAGGCGGCCAGTTTTTCCTCAAACATGGGGAAATAATGCTGTGCCAAGCCTAGCATTTTAGCCGATACTTTACGTTTTTTTACCGCATACATGTCAATGTAGCCGCGTACAGCATCGTTATACACCAAGTCAAAAGGCGAATTAGCGTCCAGTTTGGCCATGCGTTTGCGGTAAGTAGCCTCATCAAAATATGGGGCTGTATCATCGCCCACATAAAAATCAGGGCAAAAATCAGCCGAATTCATAATCTTCGATGATGCTAAACTATCCAACGCCGCTGCGATGGGGTCGTCCTTAATCACCCGTAAGGTGCTGTCAAACGTGGATTGCGCCAGTGAAACTGCGCTGCCTAAAGCAACGGTAACAAAAGCCATAACCATTTTTTTTACTCCCATGTTCATTCTCAATTATAAGGTTAACAAGTGCTTTAATATATATTGTACGCCTAATTAACTGCAATGTTGCATTATATATCAAGCTTTACAAGCTTGGTATATGTAAGTTTTTAACGGTTTTTTGTTAATTGCGTACAAACTTACTTTCCAACAGTAAGCTGAATTGCAATAATCGTGCCTCATCAAACTTGTTAGCGGTAAACTGCATGCCAAAAGGCAAGCCGTTGCTGTGTTTGAAGAGCGGCAGAGAGATAGCCGGCACGCCCGCCAGGTTTGCCTGAACGGTATAGATGTCCTCCAAATACATTTTAATAGGGTCGCTGGTGTTTTCGCCTATTTTAAATGCGGTAGATGGGGTAGTGGGGGTAAGTATAAAATCGTGTGTAGAAAGTATTTCCAGTGTTTTGTCGCGTATTATGCGGCGCACTTTCTGTCCTTTAGAGTAGTATGCATCGTAATAACCGGCGCTTAATACAAAGGTGCCCAACATAATGCGGCGTTGTACCTCTTTGCCAAAACCTTCGGCGCGGCTCAGTTTGTAGTTGCTCTCTAAATCTGTAGACTTGGCGCTGCGGTATCCGTAGTGTATACCATCATAACGCGCTAAGTTTGACGATGCTTCGGCAGTGGTAAGAATGTAGTACGTCGGAATCATATAGTCGAGGTACGGAAAATCAACCGCCTCAACTGTATGCCCGTCAGCTATTAAGGCATCGCGCAATTCGTATAGGCGTTGGCGAATCTCAGGGTCAAGGCCTTCGCTTTCTACGGTTTCTTTAATGTAAGCTATTTTGTATTTTTTATCTTTTTGTATAGAAGTGTAGGGTTCTACTGGCTTTGATGAGGTAGTGGCATCCATCTCATCTTTACCGGCCATTATTTCATAAATAAGGGCTGTATCGTCTACCGTTAGCGTAATTGGGCCAATTTGGTCGAACGAGGAAGCATATGCAATAGCGCCGTAGCGCGATACACGGCCATAGGTAGGTTTTAAGCCCACCACGCCGCATAAAGAAGATGGCTGGCGGATAGACCCGCCTGTGTCTGTTCCTAGTGTAGCGGTGCACAAACCGGCGGCTACGGCTGCTGCCGAACCACCCGATGAACCACCCGGAACACGTTCATTATCAAGCGGGTTAAGCACGGGGCCCATAGCCGAGTTCTCGTTAGAACTGCCCATAGCAAACTCGTCGCAATTGGTGCGGCCTATAATTATAGCACCTGCGTCAATTAACCGTTGTACGGCTGTTGTAGTGTATAACGATTCAAACACCTCCAGTATTTTTGATGATGCGCTAACCTTGTGCCCCTTAAGGCACAGGTTATCTTTAATACCTAAAATAAGCCCTGTTAGTGGCTTATTTAGTTCAGTAGCCAGGTTGGTATCCACGCGTGCGGCGTTGGCCAAAGCCTCATCGGCAAAAACTTCCAAAAAAGCGTTTAAGCCCTTTTGCTGCTCAATGCGACCAAGGTAAAACTGTACTAACTGCGCTACTGTATAGGTATTTTGTGCCAAAGCCATGCGTATGGCTTTTAGCGATGAAGGAGTCTCTGTAATCACCGTTTTTTCAGAAATTTATTTCTCTTCTTTGGTCAGTTCTTTGCCTTTATCGTCGCCATCTTTAGCGTCTTTAAATTCTTTAACGCCTTTGCCTAAGCCACGCATTAGCTCGGGTATTTTTTTGCCGCCAAAAAGCAACAACAAAATAGCCGCAATAAGAATCATTTCGGGCATTCCTAAACCTAACGGTCCTAAAAAAATTGAATTCAACATGATTTCGCTTCTTAAATAATCAATAACAAAGGTACGAAAGAATACAATGTAATTATGAGTTATGGATTATGAATTATGAGGTTGCGTTATAAAGCCCTCAATTTGCTATATTTAACGGGTAAAACAGTAACCCAAAGGATGGTACAATTAGCACATGCTATAAAAAGCATGATAACACTGTCTGAGCCTGATTTAACAGCGTTTTTAAGCCGCTGCCACCCTCAAAATTATACTAAAAAGCAAGTGTTGAGTCCACCGGGGCAAATACCCGGCGAGATTTTTTTTATTGTAAAGGGCATTGTAAGGGTTGTTATTGTTGATGCTAAAGGCAATGAGCATACTATACACTTTGCACTTGAAAACCAGTTTATTGCTGATTATTCTGCCTTTATGCTCAAACAAAAATCGACATATACTATTGAAGCTATAGAGGACACTGAAACCGTAATAATGCCCCGCGCAGCAATAGATTGGGGCTATACCAACTTAACTCAGGGCGACAAGCTGGGTAGGCTAATAGCCGAGTTTTATTTTATCTATCAGGACAACCGCATTAAAAATCTGTATGCCCGCACGCCAAAACAGCGCTATGAAAGCATTGCGGATGTTTTTCCGAACATACACAACCGCGCACCGCAGCACATGATAGCCTCGTACTTAGGTATAACGCCTGTGCACCTTAGCAGGTTAAAAAAGCAATAGCGGCAAAAATTCTAAACATATGTTAATGTTTTTAGTTACTATGCGGCTGTATGTTTGCAGCAGTAAATTACTGTACTATGGGCTATTTTATTAGCGAACTTAAATTTAGAAACGAACCCTTGTTTTGGTTTGGGCTGGTTTGTTTTTTATTGGCTTTTTTGTTTTTATTGCTAACGCGGTTTACCAGCGTACAAGTTGCTGGTGTAAATGCATGGTTTAAACCCTTTAAATTTGCTGCATCTATTGCAATTTATAGCTTTACAATGGCTTGGTATGTTTATTATTTAGGCGCGTCGTTTAATTTAAAAGCGTACAATGCAGCAATAGTTTTGTTGTTTGGGTTTGAAATTGTGTACATAGCCCTGCAAGCCTATCGTGGGCAGTTATCGCACTTTAATATAAGTACCCCGTTATACTCATTTCTTTACTCGGCAATGGCTATTGCTGCAAGTGCTGTAACACTTTACACGGCCTATATTGGGGTATTGTTTTTTCAAAACCAATTTCCGGCGTTAGAGCCTCACTACCTATGGGCTATACGTATTCGTATACTGTTGTTTGTAGTGTTTTCATTCGAGGGGTTTGTAATGGGGTCGCGCATGGCACATACCATTGGCGGGCCCGATGGGGGAGGAGGATTGCCCCTGCTAAATTGGAGCACCAAATTTGGCGACCCTCGCATAGCACATTTTATTGGTATGCATGCCTTACAGGTTATTCCGCTTGCATCTTATTATCTGCTAAAAAATACCAAAGCAACGTTACTATTGGGCTTGCTATATGGGCTATTGGCATTGGCTATATTACTACAAGCCCTTAATGCAAAACCACTGGTTAAGTTATAATGTATGATACTGTCAGCTAAAGAAAAACAGCGCATAAAAACCAACTATGGCCCTTGGGCTGTAATAACAGGTGCAACATCGGGCATTGGGCTTGAACTGGCTATGCAACTGGCCCAAAGCGGTTTAAACTTGGCAATTAATGCCCGAAATGGCAACCAACTGGCAACCGTAGCAGCCAATATAAAACGCTTGTATGGGGTTGAGGTATTGGAAGTAGCTGCCGACCTTGCTACTAAACAGGGTACAGATGAGTTAATAAATCAAACAAAAAACCTGCAAATAGGGCTTTTTGTGGCTTCGGCAGGGTTTGGTACATCGGGCGTATTTATACATAATAGTATGGATGATGAGGTAAACATGCTGCGGGTAAATTGCGAGGCTGTTTTGGTTTTAACCCATCATTTTGGCCAACAATTTGCGCAGCAAAAGCGTGGGGGTATAATACTGCTTAGCTCGCTAGTAGCCTTTCAGGGTGTGCCTTTTGCGGCCAATTATGCAGCAACCAAAGCATACATTCAAACATTGGCCGAGGGGTTGCATTTTGAACTAAAGCCATTTGGGGTAGATGTGTTAGCCGTAGCCCCCGGCCCTGTTGAAAGCGGCTTTGGTTCTCGCGCCAATATGAAGATGAATGGGGCATTAAAACCCGGCCAATTAGGTGTACCGATATTAAAAGCTTTGGGGCGCAAAGCAACTGTTTTGCCGGGCTTTCTGTCTAAATTTCTAATATACTCGTTAGCTACGCTACCCCGTTGGGGCAAAGTAAAAGCTATGAAAGCCGTTATGGGAGGAATGACGAAGCATCAGAGGGGTTAAATACCCTTTTCGGTATTCAATCAGTTAATTAGTTATCTTTTTTAAATAATGGGTTGATATCAAAATTAAACTGGTCGTCCTCTTTATATAGCGGATATTGAACCACATCTATATAGTAAAATGTCTTACCGTCCTTTTCTACAATAAACGCTGTGATGAAGGTTTTAAAGTACTTACTGCGGTTATGTAGTGATATATACTTTTCAGATTGTTTTTTCTTAAACCGGGGGTTAGGCACAAACCCTACTGCTTTAATGCTGTTTAGTAATATTTCGTAATTTTCTTTTACGGTAGTACAATAATCGACACCAATATAGCCTTTATCTTGGCTGGTCATTATAATGTCGGTATTTTCACTATTGTCTATAGCATTTTTTGGCACAAATGTTTTTGCCTTATAACCTTGCATGCCCCAAAAGTATTCTTCGGTTTTTACAAACTTATAGGCATAACCCACTTTGGCTAAAATAGCATGGCGTTGGCCCTCATTTGTGCTGTCAACAAGTTCTAACATGGTTTTTACGGTAGGTACCTGGGCAAAAGCAGAAGTTGAAATTGCCAATGCTATAATGGATAGAAGAAATGTTTTCATGCGGTTTTGTTTTGAGCAGTTGTGTATTATTTAAGGGTATGACGCCGGGCGATAAATAAAAGTTACAAGCCCTTTGAAAAATAGTTACCACCCCCTGCTCTTCGAACTTTCCGCCTCCTAAATTAGGAGGGGGTGAATTTCGCCGAAGGCGGAGAAGGGGTGGTACTGCTACCCCAACACCTCTTTTAGCACATGGTGCGATTTTAAGCTGCCAAAACCCTCAATATGAATTTGGTAAAACTCCGTTAGGCGGTTTAGTAACAGCTCTCGCCCCTGGCGGTTTATATTGGTATTGCCGGTTAAAAAGGTGGCCAAAAGTTGCGTTTCTTCAGCAGCGGTATAATGCGGATGCTGGGGTATACTGCCGGTAAACTGCCCGGCCAGTAAATCAAAGTAGGGCAGGGCTTCCATACTTGGCAATTCGGGGTAAAAGCCTAAATAGCGGCTTAATTCCAACAAAAAATTATGGGGGGCCAAGGCCAGGTTTTCACTACTGCCATCAAG
>JANOCJ010000047.1:0-4089 GCA_031412115.1 Flavobacteriales bacterium | reverse complement strand
GCGTTTTCCCTTTATTAGATGCCTATTTTGACCCGCCGCCGGGGCAATGCATAACAGGCAATAGTTTTGACTTTACGGCGGGCGGCACATTTCAAAATGGCACACAGTTTAGCTGGGATTTTGCCCCTTCGGGAACGCCTTTAACATCAAATGCGCAAAGCCCACAGGGTATAAGCTACCCCGCACCCGGCACCTATGGTGTTACGGTTACCTACGTTGGCCAAGGCTGCACACGCACCTATACCGATAGTGTGGATGTATTTCCGTTGCCTACTATAAATATGGATATAGATGGCGGCGCCGGTTGCGAACCATACGGGGTATACTTCAACAACAGTTCAACCCAATCGGGTAGCGCGCTGCAGTACGTTTGGGATTTTGGCGATGGAACAATGTCTACCGAGGCTACCCCATTCCACATATACCAAAACCCCGGTTTGTATGATGTAACGCTTACGGCCTATTCGCTAGACGGGTGCATAGATACACTAGTACTTAGCCGCCCCGATTTGATATTGGTAAAGCCAAGCCCTGTGGCCGCAATTACGGCCAACCCTTTAGTTACCGATGTGTTAAACCCGCAGGTAATGGTTACCAATGAGTCTACCGGGGCATTATCGTGCCAATTGCATTGGGGGGTTGGCGATACTATTTTTGGCTGCCAGCAAACCTACAATTACATTTATACTGATAGCGGCACCTACGGCATTACCCAAATAGTAATAAATGAATTTGGTTGCCCCGATACTGCTATTGTTAAGGTGCGCATAAACCCCATAGTAACCTTTTATGCCCCCAATGCCTTTACACCCAACGGCGATGGCGACAACGACGGTTTTAGGGTATATGGCGAGGGCATTAAAGATTTTGAACTATTGATATATACCCGATGGGGCCAAAAGGTATTTGAAAGCAACAACATTTTTGAAGAATGGAACGGCACCCTTTTCAACAAGGGCGGGGCTGTTGCGGCAGACGGCGTTTTTGTTTACGCCGTGTATTTTACCACTGTGTTTGGCGAAAAGCAGGCTTACCGGGGTAAAGTGGTGCTACTTAGGGGCGACCGTATGCAAAATGGTAATTAGCCGCGCGGTAATAAAATTTGATAAGTTATTGACGTAAACTATTATTCCCGCTTGTACGTTATAATTTTTCGAGTAATATTACAACCCGTATCTAACCACCTTTTATTACCTCCAATCTCCGCTAAATGGACAAAATAAATATACTTTGGGCCGACGATGAAATTGACCTGTTAAAGCCACATATTCTGTTTCTTAAAGAAAAAGGCTACGAAGTAAAAACTGCCAACAACGGGCAGGATGCCATTGATATGTTTGGCATTGGTAATTTTGACATTGTATTTCTTGATGAAAATATGCCGGGCCTTTCGGGCTTGGAAACCCTAAGCCGCATAAAAGCCATTGCCCCCTCAACGCCCATTATTATGATTACCAAAAGCGAAGAGGAGCATATTATGGAAGATGCCATTGGCGGTAAAATTGCCGATTACCTTATTAAGCCCGTTAACCCAAACCAGATTTTACTTTCTATTAAAAAGAACCTGGACAACAAGCGTTTGATTAAGGAAAAAACCACATCGGCCTACCAGCAGGAATTTCGCAACATAGGCATGAGCATGAGCGACAAGCTTAGCAGCGCCGAATGGATGGAAATGTACCGCAAGCTGGTGTATTGGGAGTTGGAGCTTTCAAAATCGCAAACAGATGGGATGGACGAAATTTTATCAATGCAAAAAAGTGAGGCCAATGCCCTGTTTAGCCGTTTTGTAAATAACAACTACGTAAGCTGGCTAAATGGTACGGATAAAAACGCGCCTACCATGTCGCACACGCTGTTTAAAAACCGCGTAGCCCCTATTATTGACCAAAACGAAACTACCTTTTTAATACTGATTGACAACCTTAGGTTTGACCAGTGGAAGGTGATACAACCCATACTGGACGAATATTTTAAAACCGAGGTAGAGGATGTGTATTTTGCCATTTTGCCAACGGCTACCCAATATGCGCGTAACGCTATTTTTGCTGGGTTGCTGCCATCAGAAATAGAAAAACGTTTTCCTAAAATGTGGTTGAACGACGACGATGAAGGTGGCAAAAACATGCACGAGGCCGACTTTTTGGCCGACCAGCTAAAACGCCTTAACCGCGACATTAAACACAGCTACCACAAGGTAACCAACCACGCGGCCGGCAAAAAATTATCAGAGAGTATACCCAACCTGATGAGCAATAAGCTAAATGTGATTGTATACAATTTTGTGGATATGCTATCGCACGCCCGCACCGAGATGGAGGTAATACGCGAGTTGGCTGATGATGAGGCGGCATACCGCTCTATCACCCACTCGTGGTTTGAACACTCGCCGCTGTTGGATATATTTAAACAATTGGCAGAGCGTAAAGCCCGCGTTATTATTACTACTGACCACGGAACTATACGCGTAAAAGAGCCAAGCAAAGTAATTGGCGACCGCAACACCAATACCAACCTGCGCTACAAACAAGGCAAAAACCTGCAGTACGAGAAAAAAGATGTGTTTGAGGTAAAAAACCCGCTAGATGCGTATTTACCACGCACCAACGTAAGCCAGACGTTTATTTTTGCTAAAGAGGATATGTTTTTTGCCTACCCCAACAACTTTCATTACTACGTAAACTACTACCGCAACACGTTTCAACACGGGGGCATATCGCTTGAGGAAATGATTATACCCTTTATTGTATTAAACAGTAAGTAATAATGGATACCGTACGCATACAAACCACGCAAAACGTGCGTATTGAATACCAAATGGCCGGTGTTGGCGAGCGTTTGGTGGCTACCATTATAGACGAAGCCGTACGCTGGGGCTATGTTTTTGTTATAGTAATGATATTGCGCGCATTTCCGGGCGACTTCCCTAATTATTTATTTCTTGTACTGTTAATGCCCTTTTTGTTTTACTCGCTTATTTGCGAGACTATATTTAACGGCCAAACAACGGGCAAAAGGGTAATGGGCACCAAAGTTATACAAGCCGATGGGTCGCAGCCTACGTTTACCTCGTACTTTTTGCGCTGGCTATTGTATTATGTCGATTTGTATTTCTCATCTATCGGCTTGCTATTTATCTTATTCACCAACAAATCGCAGCGCCTGGGCGATATGGCTGCCGGCACGGTAGTTATTAAACTGCACCGCAACACCTACATTAGCAACACTGTATTTGTTAAAATAGAGCAAGGCTACGAGCCTAAATACCCTCAGGTGGTAATGCTTACCGACTATGATGTGCGTACCATACGCAACGTGTATACACAGGGTATGGCCGACTATAACCGCAATGCTATTATTGACCTATCTGAAAAAATTAAAACCGTATTGGGCATTGTTACCATAAATGAAAAGCCCAGTGCCTTTATCATTTCAGTAGTAAAAGATTATAACTACTACCTTACAGAAAGGCTTGCTAAGAAAGACGGTAAGCAAGAACAGGCTGCAGCGTAA
The DNA here is from genome assembly GCA_031412115.1 of Flavobacteriales bacterium. GTDB lineage: Bacteria > Bacteroidota > Bacteroidia > CAMBQF01 > CAMBQF01 > CAMBQF01. The sequence continues at coordinate 576 of JANOCJ010000047.1, read as the reverse complement.
AAATGAAGCCTCACCCAATTGATAACCTATAAGCCTTTTTTTTAGTATAAGCGCATTATGAAAGCCGTATACCACATCATTGCTATAGCTTTGCTTTTTGCCTTAGGCTGCAACCAACCCAACACCGGCAGCGGCACTATGCCCGACCCGCCTAAAGAAGATAGTGTAGCCAACCACGTAACATTGCCGGTAGAGACGCAAACTGTTTTGCTTGATACCTATAAAAAAGACAAAGACGGCACCGCTGTTACCGCTAAATTTAAAGTGGTAAAGCCCGGAACAACCCCACCCGAAGGCTTTGTAAGCGGTAAAGAATACGCCTGCTACAATGAAAAAAGCAAAACAATACTACCGGCGCAAGGCGGTTGCAACGGCAACCTGCTGCATGGCAAATTTGCCCAATACTATGCCAGTGGCGATTTAAAGAGCGAAAGCTATTACTACTACGGATTGCTTGACAGTGTAGACCTGCAATACAATAAAGCCCACGAAATTATTACAGAGAAAATGTGGAATAAGGGCGAACGGGTAAAGTAGTTAGCTATTTTCTATATAGCTATCGCCCCTCCGGGGCTT
>JANOCJ010000046.1:0-28935 GCA_031412115.1 Flavobacteriales bacterium | reverse complement strand
AATGATGTGGTTACCACTAAAGACATTGCAGACAGGGTTTCTACCAAACCGTCGTCGGTGAGTGATATGCTTAAAAAGCTGGCCGATAAAAAATACATCAACTATGAGAAGTACCAGCATATATCGCTAACCAAGCTGGGCGAAAAATTGGCTTTGAAAACGATACGCAAACACCGTTTGTGGGAGGTTTTTTTGGTAGAGAAGCTGGGCTTTGGCTGGGAAGAAATTCACCCTATTGCTGAGGAGTTAGAGCACATAAACTCTGACGAATTGGTGAACCGCTTGGATGATTTTTTGGGCAACCCGCAGTACGACCCGCACGGCGACCCTATACCCAGTGCATCGGGCAAAATGAATCCGGTAAAACTGAAAAAACTGTCGGAAATAGCGGCGGGAGAAACAGTTGTTATGACAGGTGTTGCCGACCATAGCACGGCTTTTTTAAAGCACCTTAATAAGCTGGGTGTTTCATTATCAACCAAAATAAAGGTAAAGGATACTAATAGCTTCGACCGGTCAATGTCAATAGCGGTAGAAGGCGGCAAGCCGCAATTTATAAGCTACGAGGTGGCTAAAAATTTGCTGGTAACAGGGTAAAAAAACTAGGGTAGTTCTACCATAAAGTTGGCAGACTTTGTAGTAAAGTTTCCGTAAGGGTCTTGGCAATATAAAACAAACTGGTAGTTGCCGTAAAAGGCTGATGGTATAACCATAAAAGTATCTAACGCAGCCGGGTTGCTATTAGTAGTTTTTGAATAGGTAAAAATGCTTGATGCGTATACAAATTTGTTAACGTCGGCACTATAGGCTTGCACTTTTGTATCATCATTAAAAACAGCCTTAACAGGCACAGTATCGCCGGCAGTATAAACACCACCTTCAACAGGGCTAACAAATGTAATTACAGGCGCATTATCTTCTTTCTTAAAATCCTTTTTACACCCCGCAACTATTGCCAGAAAAATTGGCGCCAACAGTAAAACTCTTTTCATAGATACAATTTTAATCTTTTTCTTTCAAAACCAACACATTCCATTAAGGCACTGCCGTAAAATTGACCACTTTATTGGTAAAATTATCATTGGGGTCTTCGCAGTATATTATCAACTGGTAATCGCCGGGAATAGCAAACGGAATGACCACAAAAGAATCTAATGGGATGGTTGTTGTATCAGCCTCGCTAATTTTGACGTAATGCAAAATATTGTTTGCGTTTGTTTTCTTAACATCTACCGTATAGGTTTGCACATTGGTATCATCGCTAAGGCTGCCTTTAATAAACAATGTATCGCCTGTTTGGTAAACACCGCCTTCAGTAGGTTGCGAAACGGTAATTACCGGAGGGTTTTCTTCTTTAAAAATACCGCTCTCTTCGCAAGCTGCAAATGCAAATAAAAACAAAGGGGCAACAAAAAATATTTTTTTCATAGTACACAAAGTTAATCTTCTTTTTCTTTCACTTTTAATATAACATTATCAATGCGGTTGCCGCTTACTTTGGTAATAGTAAACTGAAAATTATCAATGGCAATTTCTTCGTTAAGCTGGGGAATATTTTGATGGTGGTTTAGTATGTAACCGGCTAGTGTTTCATAGTTTTCGCCTTCTTCAATATCAAGCTTATACTTGTCGTTAAGGTAATCAATTTTTAGTTGGCCCGAGAATAAAAACTCCCCCTCGGCCAGTACTTTTTCGGTAAGTTCCTCTACATCATGCTCATCACTTATCTCGCCAAAAATCTCTTCCATCACATCTTCCATAGTAATAATGCCCGATGTGCCCCCAAACTCATCAACCACCACGGCCACGCTTTTACGCTCTTGTATAAAGCGGGTAAGCAGCTGGTTGGCAGGGGTAGTTTCGGGTATAATAATAATGGGCAACAGCACCGAACGTATGCTTTGCGGCTTTTTAAACATGGCAAAAGAGTGGGCATAGCCAATAACATGGTCTACTGTCTCTTCAAAAATCAGCATTTTAGAAAGGCCGGTTTCAATAAACTTCTTTTTCAGTTCCTCAATAGGTTCAGATACGTCAATGGCCTCAATATTGGTGCGGGGCACCATGCAATCGCGCGCTTTAATCTCTGAAAAGCCTAAGGCTTTTTGAAAGATTTGAATTTCGTGTTCCAACTCTTCCTGGTCGTCCATTTTAGAGGTATGCTCACGTACATAGTTATCCAGGTCAATACGGGCAAAAACAGGGGCATCTTCAGAGAAGTTTACCTTCATCACCTTTTTTAAAATAAAATTGGCAATGCCCATAGTAACAAACACCATAGGGTATAACAACCCGTAAAATATGGCCGTTGGTATGGCAAAAAGGTTAAGCGTACGGTTGGGGTTTATGCGGAATAATATTTTGGGTAGAAATTCGGCCGTAACCAACACAAATAGGGTAGATATTAAGGTTTGGATGCCAATAACGGCAAAGTGCGAATCGTGTGCGCCAAATTTTTCAAGTACCTGCTCAATAGGCGGCTCTAGCAAACCGGCCATAATAATACCGTACACCACCAGCGATATGTTGTTGCCAAACAACATGGTAACTATAAAACGGCCGGGGTGTTTTAAAAAATACGAGAACAGGCGGCCTGATAGGGTGCCGTTTTTACTCTCCAACTCAATACGCAATTTGTTAGCCGATACAAAGGCTATTTCCATGCCCGCAAAAAAGCTGCAGCCCACTAAAGTTAATATGATTATAAGCCAACTGTCCACTTACTGTTTGTTTTTTAGCCGGCTTACGCGCCGGCGGCGCCGGAAGAAATACATTGCTCCCGAGATGGTTGCTAAGATAAAAAAGAGGTAGCTACCTTCGGGGGTTTGGGCAAAATAAATAACCAACGCTGTTGTTAACGCGGCTAAGCCCACCAGCAGCCAGGCAATTTCAAGCATACGGTAGGCCTTTTCCACTACTCGGCGGGGTTGTCTTTTAGCTTAATAGTACCCTTAATTTTTTTAATGCGGTAGCTACTAAAGTTTTGGTCGGCTTCCAGGCCATCGCCAAAAATTATTTGCTCAGGGGTGGTAATTTTCACAAATACGTCCGACCGTAGCTTCTCCGTTTGCTCGTCCCAAATAAGTTGCTCGGTATTTAGCTGTTCGCCTTTATTATTAACTACTACCACGTTGTTGCGCACCTCCATAGTGCCTTCCTTCTCTTTACGGATGCCATATTTGGCGTTGATAGTGGTTTCGGGTTTATGTGCGGCATCATAAAAAATTACGGTAAGGCCCTTAGGCATTTCCATATAGGGGGCATCGCCTTCGTACACATCGCGCTGCGGGGCAGTAAGACGCGCTTTAACCACGCCCGAGTCGCTATACATCATCTGAAAATCGTAGCTGGTTACAGAGGGCATCTTGTCGTATTCCGACATGCCCATAATCTGCTGCATATCGTTTACGCACGAGGTTAGGAAAAGCATGGCACAAAACGAAATGAGGATATACCGCATAATTACAAAGGTATAAATATTAACTGCCGCCATATTGTTCGGCAGTTGTGTTTTTTACCTAACGGTGATTTTGGTGTTTTCTTGTGTGACTTGCTTAATCAAAACAATCCCTCCCCCTCGTTTCACTCGGGTACTCCCCCGTCCGAATGGATGAAGCCATTCATCCGGCCGGGCTTTGTAAGGGAGAGTTTAGCTCTAAATCAATTCTGCCCTCTCGGCTCTCACCTCTCCCCTAGTTAAAACCCCCGCTGCCTTACCACCTCGTAGCAAATAATACCGGCTGCTACCGATACGTTTAGCGAGCCAATTTCGCCAATCATAGGGATACTTACCTTTAAAGCAGCTTGTTTCAATAGGTTTTCAGCAATACCATCTTCTTCCGAACCCATAATAATAGCTACCGGGCCGGTCATTTTGCTTTTGTAATACGGGGTATCGGTTTTTTCGGTACAGGCCACAATTTGCAAGCCCGATTTTTGAAGAAAATCTACCGTGCGCATAAGGCTATCAACCCTGCAAACGGCAATTTTATTAAGTGCCCCTGCCGATGTTTTCATGGCATCAGCATTTACAGCCGCACCGCCTTTGGCGGGAATTATAATAGCATGTACACCGCTACACTCTGCACTACGGGCAATAGCGCCAAAGTTGCGCACGTCGGTAATACGGTCTAGTATCAATACAAAAGGCGTTTCGCCGTCTTCGTACAATTTAGGAATAACAGCTTCAATATCAGTATATTCAATAGGCGAAGCCGTAGCCACAACCCCTTGGTGGTTAGCTCGGGTAAACTGGTTTAACTTCTCCAACGGAACCTTTAAAAAAGGTATTTCGTGGTCTTTGCAAAGCATTAATAACTCCGACGATTGGCTAGAGGCCAGCGTGGTTAGCACATATACCTTTTCTATTTGTTTACCGGCGGCAATGGCTTCCATTACAGGGCGTATGCCGTATATCAACCCTTCGGGTGTGCGGGGTTGTTTTTTATAAATAGGATGTTCGTTCATTACAATAATTTGGGTAAAGGTAGGTAATTCCCGCACACAGCCCTCATCCCCCTGCCCCTTCTCCCGATGGGAGAAGGGGAGATATTCTTCCGCATATAATTTCTTATTTAACAATAACTCTCCCCTGCCAAGGGGGATATTACTAAGAACTACGAACCAACAACTACCAACTAAATTAGTACCAATACTGCAACCGGCCGTTGCGCCAATTCTCTAGCACCTCATACCATACAGGTTTAAAAACGTCGGAACGGCGCAGGTAATAGTCATAACCTATAAGGCCATCGGGTAGTTTATCAAATACAAAAGTGGGGGTAAAAGGGCTGTTGCCGTTGCCGCTACCATACATCCACGTTTCGGTGTTGCCGCTGCGGTATACCGAAAAGGGCTGCCCAAAAATGGCGTATACCATGCCGCGGTCGGTTTTCCAGCCCTCGCGGGTGGTGGTAAAAAAGCGGTTGGCAAAACTTACACCCGTATAATAGTTTTTTAGCACATTGCGGGCGCTGGTAGCAGTACCGGCAGACCGCAGCCAAAAATCGTCTACTGCCTTTTTTACGTTTTCGGCCTTTTCCAGCTTTTCATATTCGTCTTTAGCGGTAAGGTAGCGCAAGGGTTTTACCACCTCGGTAGCGGTAGTTAGTTGCGGGTAAGCCGGGTACGGGCGAATAACAGGCATACCAAAACCGCTAGCTGTATCGGCACAAAGTATATACAGGCCTTGGCTAACCAATTGCTGTGGGCCACTTTGCCCCCCGGCCATTTCAATAGTTAAAACAGTATCTGCCTTTAGGCTTTGCACCAAATCGTTACCATAAGGTGGGCGGGCGGGTTGTATTTCGTTTGAATAATATTTCAGGTTTAATTTGGTAATAGAAGCATCGGCTACTTGCACCGTAAATACCTGTTCTTTAGTTAGGTAATTATCAAAAATAATACTACTATCAGGAAAGCTACGCAGTAAAAAATAATCGGCCGAAAAGGCATTCTGTTTATCAATTGGCAACAGCGTATTATTGTAAACCTTACGGTTTACATCGTAAAAAATAAATTGAGCAACGTACTGCTTTCCCTTTTCAGCTTTAATAGCAAAGCTATTGCCAACCCAGTTATTAGTATCGGCTAATTCTTTAAAAGTATAGTAGTAAGAAATGGTATCAGCCGGTTCTTTCGAGTCAAAATTATCAAACAAAAAGCACTTAATTTTTACCTTACCCTCAAAGCTGCTGCCGTTTTTGGTATATAATAATTTAGACTGTTTAATGGCAAAATATACGGTAGATGTACTGTCGCCGGTATGGTATACCTTATAAACAGGGTTTAGCTGGCCGGGGCTTTTATAATAGGTAAAGGCCGTATTTTGCCTTGATAATTGCTGCGGGGCATTGCAGGCAGCAATTAGTAATACACATAAAAAACCGGTATAGCGGAGCAAAGCCATAGTTGCAAATATACTGTTAACACCCTCAATACTATAATTATGCCAACAGTTGGGGCGGGTTGTTGGTTCTTCTCAGCCGGGGATTTATTATGCTTCCACAAAATGGCATAATAACGATGTTTTAGAAAGAAAAGCGGTATATTTTTTCATTTCTGAATCATACGCCCTGAAAGCTAAACCCCTACCCTATCTACCTCATTTTGTGGAATTAAACCCAGTTTTGCACCGTTAAGTATGCCCTAGCGGTTAATAACTTGAATTTTGGTATAAAAATTAATGTTTAACTTTGTCCGTTCACAATAAAGGTGATATGCATACAAAATTGTCTGTAAAAACCCTACTGGTGCTGTTGGTTTTAATGGTTAGCATGGTAGGTACAGTAGCGGCGCAAACCCTTACTATTAAAGGTACGGTAACTGATGCTGAAACGAAGGCCCCACTCCCTTTTGTGGTTATTTCAGCCCAGGGAACGTCTATAGGAACCACAACCGACTTTAACGGAAATTACTCACTGTCGCTTCCACAAGGCAACTACACGGTAGTTTTTAAAATTTTAAGTTATAAGCCTGAAACAAAGGCTGTTAACGTAAATTTAACTGACTCGCTTTCGCTTACATGGAATATTAAAATGATAGCCGAAGGCCACGACCTTGGGCCCGTTTTAATTGAGGGCAGCAAATACGGCCAAACGTTTGAAAAATTAAGCGTTTCGGTTGAGTTAATCCGCTCTAACATTATTGATAATAAGAACGTTACCAACGCCGCTATGGCTATTGAGCAGGCCCCGGGCATTACCGTGGTTGACAATGAGCCACAAATACGTGGTGGCAGTGGCTTTAGCTCGGGCTTAGGTAGCCGCGTGCAGGTTATTATTGATGATATACCGCTACTGCGTGGCGATGCCGGTAGGCCTATTTGGGGCTTTATCCCTATTGAAAATATTGAACAGATTGAGGTGTTGAAAGGTGCTTCATCTGTATTATTTGGCTCATCGGCCCTAAACGGCGCTATTAATATACGCACGGCTTATGCTAAAGATAAGCCTGAAACGCGCGTTACCGCCTTTACCGGCATATACAGCAAGCCCCAGCGCAGGTATGCTACCTATTATGAGGGGTTTAACCCCATGGTATCGGGCTTAAGCTTTAACCATACCCGCCGCGTTAAAAATATTGATTTTGTGTTTGGCGGCAACTTTTTTAAAGATGATGGCTATGTAGGCCCTGAGCCCCCATCGTACCTAAACGGAACCAAACTAAACAAAGGCGAATATGAGCGCCGCGCCCGTTTAAACTTTGGCATTAAAATAAAATCGAAAAAGGTTGAGGGCTTGTTTTATGGCCTTAACGCAAACGGTATGTGGTCTAAAAACGCACAGGCGTTCTTTTGGGCCAATGCTGATAGTGGTATTTACAATGCCTTCCCCGGTTCTATAACCAACTTTAACGAGATTTTGGTGTATGCCGACCCTTATATACAATACTTTACAAAAGGCGGCAACAAGCACTTTTTCCGCAACCGTATATTTTACAGCAACAACAAGGCCGACAATAATCAGGACACTAAATCAATCCAGTCGTACAACGAGTACCAGCACATTAATAAGCTGAAATGGGTTGAGGGCATGACCGTTACAACCGGCGTTACCAGTGTTTACACTTTCTCTAAAGGCAAAGTATTTGCCGGTGGCGAGGCCAGCGATGGCACCAGCTACTCATACAACCTAGCGGCCTACGTACAGTTTGACAAAGAGTTTTTTAAGCGCCTAAGCATATCGGCCGGTGGGCGTTTTGAGTATTTTGAAATTAACAAACACCGCCAAACTAAACCTGTATTTAGGGCCGGCGCTAGCTACGCTATTACCGAGGGCACTTTTGTTCGTGCATCATTCGGGCAGGGCTTCCGTTTCCCCAGCATTGGCGAGCGCTATATACGCACCACATCGGGCGGCTTTGGCTTCTTCCCAAACTCTGACCTAAAATCAGAAAATAGCTGGAACACCGAGGTGGGTATGAAACAGTTCTTTAAAATTGGCGGCTTTAAAGGCTTTGCCGACGTTGCCGGTTTTTATCAGGAATACCAAAACTTTATTGAGTTTAACGCAGGCGTTTGGGGCAACTCGCCCAACTTTGCCGATAACATCGGCTTTAAATTCTTAAACACCGGCCTGGCCCGTGTTACCGGGGTCGACTTTTCAATAAGCGGCATTGGCGAAGTAGCTAAAAACTTCTCTATTACCCTGTTGGCAGGTTATACCTACTCTCACCCTATTGCCCTTAAACCCGATTTGGTATATGCCCAAACCAATGTTGATTACTCATACCGCTCTACATCAACCGATACTACCGGCAACATACTTAAATACCGTATAGAGCATTTGGGCAAAGCCGATATTGAGTTTAACTACAAAATATTTATGCTGGGCTTTAGCTACCGCTACTACAGCTTTATGAAAAATATTGACAAGGCCTTTTACGACCTTGAGCAAGCCGGCCTGCTTACTACCGGCGTTATTGGCTACCGCCAAGAGCATAACCACGGCAGCAATGTATATGATATACGCGCCGGTGTTAAAATTACCAAATCCTTTAGGGTGAACTTTATTGTAAGCAACTTGTTCAACTCTGAATACTCGCTAAGGCCGCTAACGCTAGAGCCAACCCGTTTAACCACTTTACAACTAAGCTATAAACTATAAATTTAAACAGATCTATTTTTATGAAAAGAATACTTACCACTATTGTAACTATTGCCCTTGCTACGGCAGGTTTTGCACAAACACCGGCTGCTAACGGCAACCTTGAAACATGGGTTACCGCTACCGGCGGCCCTAACGGTGATTTTGAAGACGTGCCCGGCCCATTTATTAAATCATTAAACAGCCTGTATAACCTGCCTGCTATTATTGGCGGCCCGGGCCCTATTACTGCCACCAAAGTAACCGACGTTTGCGAGGGTACTTATGCTGCTAAACTTACCTCTAAAACATTTCAAGGTATATTTATACCTGCGGCTGTAGGCACGTTTGACATATCATTGGCGCCACCGGCTGCCAAACTTGGCAAACCGTATACCGACCGCCCTTTGCGTGTTAGCTACTGCGCTAAATACACCCCTGTTCAAGGCGACTCGGCTGAGGTATTTTGCAAGCTTACCAAATGGGAAAACAACCAACGCACCATCATCGGTTCGGGTAGCCTTAAACATTTTGGTTCTACTTCATCGTATGCCAACTACTATTTTGACATTACTTATAACAGCAACGCTACGCCCGACTCTATCCAACTGTTAGCTGTAGCCAGCGCCGGTTACGATTTTACCACCCTTACCAACTCGGCTGGGCAAGAAAACACCACATTTTATGTTGACAAGCTATCGCTTGACTTTACCATTGGTGTAGAAGAAAATTTGGCTACGCAAACTAAAGTATACCCTGTGCCTTTTACCAACGAGGTAAACATTGTATTGCCTGAAGGCGTAAAAGCTACCGAATACAAACTAATTGACATTACAGGCCGCACCGTAGCATCGGGCAGCTTTACAACTAATAACGCCGTTATATCTACCGCTAACCTTACACAAGGCAGCTACTGGGTAGAAATTATTGGTGCTAAAGGCATTTTGACACGCCGTCAAATACAGAAGTTTTAATTTACCCCTTTGAAAGAAAAGAGCCTCTGCAGCAATGTAGGGGCTTTTTTTATTTTAGGGGAGAGTTGAGAGAAATTTAGTGGCGTGGGGCGGTGAATCCGAGCAAAACTCTCCCTTACAAGGGAGTACCCGAGTGCAACGAGGGGGAGGGATTGTATTTCTAGAACAAATACAATTACGCGCCGCTATCTCTATGTAACCCTTGTTACAAACCAATAGCTAAACAAACCCGAACTTTGCATTATATAAAACCACCCAACTATGTCAGCATTTGAAGATATAATAAACAGCGAAACACCCGTTTTGGTAGACTTTACTGCCGCTTGGTGCGGCCCATGCAAAACCCTTGCACCCATTTTGCAGGATGTGGCCTCGCAATTAAATGGCAAAGCACGAATTATTAAGGTAGATGTAGATGCTAATCCGCAAGCCGCAGCCCATTATGGCATACAAGGCGTACCCACGCTTATACTGTTTAAAAAAGGCGAAATGCTCTGGAGGCAATCGGGGGTAATGCCCGCCGGGCAAATTTTATCGGTTATCAACCAGCATGCCTAGCGGCTAATTATAATTTTCTCCCGCTTTACCACCTTATTACCGGCGGTAACAACGCAAATATAAACGCCGTTACTAAGCCCCGAAACATCCAGCGTTTGCAGACTATTTACCACACTCTGCTGTACCAATTTTCTACCCGAAATATCAAATAATTCTACCTGAATATTTTGCAGGTTGCCGGTGTTTATGGTTAGGTTAGTGGTTGCCGGGTTAGGGTAAATAGCAATAGTATTTTCAACACTACTCTCCGCCACGCTAACACATTCTACCGTAATGCAAATGGTAGAGTCATCCGTGCCGCAGGTATTGTTTGCTATTTGGGTAACGCAGTAGGTTCCGGGCGTAATATCATAGGTATGGCATGTGTTTAACGATGTGCCTGTTGAACCATCGCCAAAATCCCAGCTCCAACCAAAACTATTTACCGACTGGTCGCCAAAACAAAGCGTTTTACAATCGGTTTGCTGCCAGCCAAAATTGGCGGTTGGCAGGGGTTGTATGGTAAATTCACTGGCGGTACTGTCTTTACAGCCATACGTGCCATAAATAACATAGCTATACATAACGTTACCGGGCGTTTGGGTATTTAGGGTATCGTTAGGAAAGAATATACCCCCGGCAGGTGTGCCATTTAGGGCAACAACCGTGTTTTGACAAACACTTGCCGGTGTGGTAATTGCTGTTGTTGAGGGCTGGGGGTTTACTGTTACATCGGCTATAGCTATAGCTGTACAGCCGCTGGTTGTTACACCGTAAACCAGTGTGCATGGGCCTGGTACCGATGGGGTGTAAACACCGTTGGGCGTAATGTTGCAGCCGCTCCATGTGCCGCCCGGCACAGTGGCAGTAAGCTGAAATGCATCAGTAGTTAAGCAATACGGGCCGCCTACGTTTAGCGTAGGCTGTGGTATGCATACTAGGTTTAGCGTATACGTTTGCGGCGCGCTGTTGCCACAGGCATTTACAGCCGCTACACTTACGGTAACGGGCCCACAGTAAGGTATAGAGGTAACCCAGTTTATAGATGCGGATGTGCTGTTAGTAGAGCCATCAATGCCTACAGGCGTATACGACCATTGGTAGCTGCTTGCCCCAACTACAGGGCTTGTAGAAAAATTAGACGAAAATTCGGTATTGCAAACCGTTGTAGGGCCGCTAATTGCGCCGGGTACAGCCGGTGGCGAAACCACCGTAATATCAACGCTATCGGGCTTAATACAGGTGTCAGCATTAGTATAAAAAATACGGTATGTGCCCACTGCGGTTGGGGCAAATATGCCATTTGTTACGTACGGGCCGCTAAAGGTGCTGTTGGTGGTATCGCCCTGCAATGTTAGGTTTCCGCTGTTTAGGCATACCACTGTATCAGCCGAGGGGATAGAGATGATTGAATACACCAAACACAGCGGCGGTGGTGGCGGGTCGGGCTGGGCGGTAGCATAAAGGCTGCAAAAACAAATAATGAGGGCAAAAATATTTTTCATAATGTAACTATAATCAAAGCAAAACAAGCTACGAATATAGCAAAAAACAAGCCCCGGCCTAAGCCGGGGCTTGTTTGGATAGTAGCAACGTTCTTCCAACACCATTACTACTACCCTGTTGTTGTGTGTAGCACCTAAATGCACTATAAAATTATTATTTACATCTAGCTAAAACAATGATATTTATCAGGTTAGGCAAATAAAAAAGCCGCCTGTTACAGCGGCCTTGGGCAAAATTATAAGGGTAGAAAAATTACATTTTAATGGCCGTGCCATATAGGCTAATGCGCAGGCTTTTATCATCAAGCGTACTAACCTCAATACGCAGGTTTATAACGCCGTTGCTGCCCATAGTGCGGCATTTATCGGCCAGTTTGGCCAAACCGGCAGTAGTGGCAGCTTCGTAACTGTTAGCACCGGCAATGGGCATAACAGTTTCGTACTGGTATACTAAACCTACATAGGTATATGCATCCTTAACCTCGCCGGTATAAAAGGGTATTGGCTTTTCCAAGCCGTTTACGTAATCTGCCTTTTTAACAAATTTTCCTTTTTCATCATAAAACGTTAGTGTACCATTGGCATATTGGTTTTCAAACGATATGTATTTGCCTTCCTGGTAAATAGTACCATTGGCCTGATACACTTTGTACGAGCCATCTTTATTTACTAATTGATAATATTTAGCCCCTTTTTCTGTTGGCTGAATTTTCAAATTTTCATCTAGCCACTGCTTAGTTTGGGCATTAACCGATGTGCATACTAACAAAAATGCTATAAAAAATGGAGTGAAAAATTTCATTAAAAATGTGTTTTTAAGTTTAGCTACAGAGGTAGTATTTTAATTTGGATAATATTCAATTTAAAATGGGGTGAGCGGCGAAGGGGCGAGAGATGAAAAATATTTTAAAATGCAAAGGGATATTTTTCAACGTTGGCAAAAAAAAGGGCGAGTGGCAAAGTGGCAAGTGGCGAATTGATATACTTCTGAAAAAAGGTGTTTTTTAATTAAAAAAAAGCGCTTTTATTCGTTTTTTAACAGTTTTTAAGCAAAAAAATGCGCTTTTAAATCGGAAAAACACCCAAAAATTCCATTTAGGGACTAAAGTTATAGCAGTATTTATGCAATTATTTGCCGAAAGAAAAGCAAGTGTACAAAACAGGTTAAATAAAAAAGCCGTCTCCCTACAGAGACGGCCTTTTTGAGGTATTTGGATTGGAAAGGATTAGCTATTTTAAGCCCTTCTCCTTTAGGAGAGGGGTTTGGGGTGAGGTATTAGTGGTTAAACTGCTCTTCTTCAGTTGAGCCTTTTAGGGCGGTAGTAGAGGCAGTGCCTTGCATTACCGTGTTTTGTACGGCATCAAAGTAGCCTGTACCCACAAACGACTGGTGTTTAACAGCTTTAAAGCCTTCTGCCTGTAGGGCAAACTCACGCTCTTGCAGTTGAGAGTAACCGGCCATACCACGTTTTTTGTAGTTAAGGGCAAGTTCAAACATGCTGGTATTCAATGCGTGGAAGCCTGCAAGGGTAATAAATTGGAATTTAAAACCAAGTGCAGCAAGGTCTTCGCGGAATGTTTCCATCTCGGCAACGCTTAGTTTGCTAGCCCAGTTAAATGATGGTGAACAGTTGTAAGCCAACATTTTACCCGGAAATTTAGCGTGGATACCTTTAGCAAAAGCAGCAGCTTCGGCCAAGTCTGGTTTGCCGGTTTCCATCCAGATAAGGTCTGCGTATGGGGCATAAGCTAAACCACGGTTAATGCACTGCTCTAGGCCATTCTTAACATAGTAAAAGCCTTCGCCTGTGCGCTCGCCGGTAATAAATTCAGCATCGCGTGGGTCAATATCGCTAGTAATAAGGTTAGCTGCTTCCGCATCGGTACGGGCAATAATTAATGATGGAACGCCCATAACGTCGGTAGCCAAACGGGCTGCAACTAGCTTAGCAATAGCCTCTTGCGTTGGCACTAATACTTTACCACCTAAGTGGCCGCATTTTTTAGCTGATGATAATTGGTCTTCAAAGTGAACACCCGAAGCACCTGCTTCAATCATCTGTTTCATCAATTCAAAAGCGTTCAAATTGCCGCCAAATCCGGCTTCTGCGTCAGCAACAATAGGAACTAAGTAATGGGTATTTTCAACACCCGCAAGGGTTTGAATTTGGTCGGCACGAAGAAGTGCTTGGTTAATTTTTTTAACTACAGAAGGTACGCTGTTAGCAGGATACAAGCTTTGGTCAGGGTACATTTCGCCGCTTAAGTTAGCATCGGCAGCTACTTGCCAACCTGACAAATAGATAGCCTCTAAACCTGCTTGAACCTCTTGAATGGCTTGGTTTCCGGTTAAAGCACCTAAACCTGCAACCCAATCCTGGCTGTTTAGTTTGTTCCACAAACGCTCAGCACCAAGCTTAGCAATAGTGTATTCAATTTTGTACGAACCGCTAAGGTTTACAACCTCTTCGGCAGTGTAAGGGCGCTCAATACCTTCCCAACGTGGGTTTGTAGACCAATCAGCTACAAGGGCATCTATTCTTTCTTGCTTATTCATAATGTAGTGTATTAATGGGGGTTATAGAAAAATTTGTTATAGTTACTTAGTCAATTTGCTCGTAAGCCTTAAGGGTTAAAAACTCGCTGAATTCATTGGCTGTAGCCAGTTCTACAAAAAGGGTGGTAGCCTCTTTGTATTTGCCTGCGCTGTATTTTTCAGCACCTACAAGGGTTTCAATTTGGGTTAATGCCTCGGCTACTGTTTGGTTAAACAGGGCACGGTCAACCGTGCGGCCATCGGCCAAAGTAGCGCCGTTGTGCAGCCATTGCCATACTTGCGCGCGGCTAATTTCGGCCGTTGCAGCGTCTTCCATCAGGTTATAAATAGGTACGCAACCACTGCCGCGTAGCCATGCTTCCAGGTACTGAATAGAAACATCAATGTTATTCCTAAAGCCTTCAACAGTAATGGTTCCGGCGGGTACTTGTATCAAATCGGCCGCTGTAACCTCCACATCTAATCGCTTGTTGGCAATTTGGTTAGGTGTTGGCATGTATTTGTCAAACACTTCTTTGGCAATCGCCACCAAACCGGGGTGGGCTACCCACGTGCCATCGTGGCCGTTCTGCGCTTCGCGTTCTTTGTCGGCTTTAACTTTAGCCAAAGCAGCAGCATTCGCTTCCTCATCATTTTTAATAGGTATTTGTGCAGCCATACCGCCCATTGCGTGCACATTGCGGCGGTGGCAGGTTTTAATTACTAGTTGTGAATATGAACTCATAAAATGCACCGTCATAGTTACCTGCGCACGGTCGGGCAAGGTAAACTCGGGGCGTTTTTGGAATTTTTTAATGTAGCTGAAAATATAGTCCCAGCGGCCACAGTTAAGGCCTGCAGAGTGTTGGCGAAGCTCATATAGAATCTCGTCCATCTCAAACGCAGCCAAAATAGTTTCTATCAAAACCGTAGCTTTAATAGTGCCTTGCGGTATACCCAATTCATCTTGTGCAAACACAAAAACATCGTTCCAAAGGCGGGCTTCAAGGTGGCTTTCTAACTTAGGCAGATAGAAATAAGGGCCTGTACCCTTTGCTATTAAAGCCTTTGCGTTGTGAAAGAAAAACAAGCCAAAATCGGTTAAAGAGCCAGAGGCAATTTCACCATCAATATATATATGCTTCTCGTTTAAATGCCAACCGCGTGGGCGAACTTTTAAAACAGCAATTTTTTCATTCAGCTTATATTCCTTACCGTTGTTGCTATAGCTAATAGTACCTGCAATAGCATCGCGCAGGTTAATTTGGCCATCAAGGGTATTGGTAAATGTTGGCGAGTTTGAATCTTCAAAATCGGCCATGTATACCTGAGTGCCGGCGTTGAGGCCGTTAATAACCATTTTACGGTCAACCGGGCCGGTAATTTCCACACGGCGGTCAAGCAAATCAGCCGGTAGTGGGGCTACAGTCCAGTCGCTGGTGCGAATATCTACAGTTTCGGGTAAAAAATCGGGTAAAACACCGCTATCAATCTGCGCTTGGCGCGCTACACGTTTAGCTAAAAGTTCATGGCGGCGTGCATTAAACTTACGGTGCAGCTTTACTAAAAAGGCCAAAGCCTCATCAGTTAAAATCTCTTTATATATAGGTGTTACTTCAGCTTTTAAAGTTAACCCTGTTGTTGCAGTTTGTTCCATTCCAAATACTTAATTAGTGCAAACATAAATATAATTTTTGAACTAGCGAAATTTCGCTGGAAGAAAATATTCGCTAACGGCGAATATTCGCTAAAATTTATTTTAACTGATGATTATGAGCTTAAAAATTTTATCTTTGCTGAATGAATTTTTCGGAAGAAGAGGGCATTAAGCTCATATTCGGACTGAAAGTGAAACAATTGCGCCAATCGCGCGGACTCTCTCAGCAAGAACTGGCTACCGCCATAGGTGGGGCCGTATCGTATATTAATGAGATTGAGAAAGGGAAAAAGCACCCAAAGTCTGACAAAATAAACGCCATAGCCAAAGCGCTGGGCACTACCTACGAGAGCTTAGTATCTACCAAAGTAAACAAGAGTTTACAACCGGCTATAGACCTTATCAATTCAAGCATTTTAAAAGAATTTCCGCTAGAGATTTTTGGTATTGATGCCGCTAAACTGTTTGGCATGGTGGCCAACGCCCCCGCCAAGGTTAACGCCTTTATTAGTACACTGGCTGAAATTGCCCGTAACTACGACCTTAAGCAGGAAAATTTCCATTTTGCAGCCTTGCGTTCATACCAAGAACTGCACAGCAACTATTTTGAAGACATAGAGAAGGAGGTAGAGAACTTTATTGCCGAGTTTAACATTGACTATACGCCCCGCTTTAACACCGAGCAACTAACCAACATATTGGTACAAAAGTTTAACTACGTGTTAGACTATGAAGAGATAGCCAACAACCCTAAGCTAAACCGCTTTAGGACTATATTGATACCCGGTGAAGAAAACCGTTTTTACATCAACAAAAACCTGCGCCCTACGCAGCTTACGTTTATTTTGGCTAAAGAGGTTGGCTTTAATTATTTAAAGCTGAAAGAGCGTGCCTACACCTCATCGTGGCTTAAGGTAAATACGTTTGAGGAAGTGCTGAACAACTTTAAGGCATCGTACCTTGCCAATGCACTGCTTATAAACAAGGGCCTTTTTACGGCCGATTTGGAAGCACTGTTTGCCAAAGAAACATGGGACGGCGAAGAGTTTGTTGACTTGATGTTTAAGTACTACGTATCGCCCGAAACGTTTTTGTACCGGTTGACTAATTTACTGCCCGAGCATTTTAACCTGAACAGCTTGTTCTTTCTACGAATTAACGATGCTGAGCAGCCCAACAAATATTACATTACCAAAGAGTTGCACCTCTCAGGCCAGCACAACCCGCATGCAAACCAAGGCAGCGAGCACTATTGCCGCCGGTGGATATCTATTACCATGCTACAAAAACTACAGGCAGAAAAAGCCGCCAATGGCTATAACAGGCCGCTGGTAGGCATACAACGCTCGCAGTATGTAAACAGTAAAAACGAATACCTGTGTATTACATTGGCGCGCCCCTTAAACCGTTGGCCACATTTAAACCACAGTGTTACTATTGGCTTGCTGGTTACCAACGAACTGAAAAAGCGCGTTAAATTTTTTAACGACCCCGGCATTCCCGTACGATTAGTTAATGAAACCTGCGAACGCTGCCCGCTGGAGGATTGCAAGGAACGTGCTGCAACGCCCGTTATTTATAGTAAAGCAGAGAAAACAAAGGAGTTGGAAGAAGAATTAAACCGCTTTATTACTGCAATGAAAAGCCTTCAGGTAACATCAATTTAACACTTCAGCTATCTATATGCTGCTTAGTTAAATACACGGTTAATATTATTTCTGAAACTGTATGGGATGCTAGGAATTCTCGAAAATAATGCTATATTTGCAGATATCATGATATGGTCGTAAAAATATGATAGAACAGAAAGTTACTACTGACACCCAGCCAACGCTAAAATCTAAGCACGAGCAAATCCTCGACATTATTGACGAGGTTACAATTAACTCAAAAAAATTAGGCATAGCCCATTTATACACGGAAGACGAAAGCTATAACGGCAAAAACGTTACGCTTAACGGACGCCCCATGCTTAATTTTGGCTCATGCAGCTATTTGGGTTTAGAGATTGATGAACGACTGAAGCAGGGCGCTATTGAAGCCACCCAAAAATTTGGTGTGCATTATTCATCTTCTCGCGCCTATGTATCATGCGGCCTTTATGCCGAACTGGAAGCCTTAATGGAGAAAATTTTTGAGGCCCCGGTAAACATGATGCATACTACAACGCTTGGCCATATTGCCAACATACCCGTTTTGGTAGGCGATAACGACTATGTAATAATGGATAGCCAGGTACACGAGTGTGTAAACCTTGCCTGCCAACTGCTAAAAGTCCGCAACATTCCGGTTGAGATTACGCGTCACAACCGCATGGATATTTTAGAAGACAAGATTAAAGAACTGAGCAATAAGTACGATAAAATTTGGTACATGGCCGATGGTGTTTACTCAATGTACGGCGATAGCGCCCCCGTTGAAGAAATACGCCACTTGCTTGATACCTACGAGCAGTTTCATTTTTATGTAGATGATGCCCACGGCATGAGCTGGAGTGGCCCACGCGGCTCAGGCTATATTAACGGCACGTTAGGCAAACACCCACGCAGCTACTTAACAACATCATTAGGCAAAGGCCCCGGTGTTGGTGGTGCAGTAATGATATATAACGATGAGCGCACCCGCGACCGTGTGCGCAACTGCGGTGGCACCTTCATCTTTTCAGGCCCTATTCAACCTCCCGTATTAGGTGCGTTAATAGAGTCGGCTAAAATTCACCTTAGCCCCGAAATTTATGAGCGTCAGGCTGCCCTTAAAGAGCGCGTAGATTACTACAAACGCCGCGCTAAAGAGTTAGGCCTGCCGTTAATTAGCGAAACCAATTCACCCATATTTTT
The DNA here is from genome assembly GCA_031412115.1 of Flavobacteriales bacterium. GTDB lineage: Bacteria > Bacteroidota > Bacteroidia > CAMBQF01 > CAMBQF01 > CAMBQF01. The sequence goes on along the minus strand of JANOCJ010000046.1, from coordinate 10,304 downwards.
TACCGGTGTAGGCAAGCCTGCAGTTGGTTACAATATGGTAAAACGTATGGTTAACCTTGGCTTCTTTATCAACCTATCAGTTTTCCCAAGCGTATCATACAACAAAACGGGTTTGCGTACAACCATCACGCTACACCATACTTTTGAAGATATTGACCGTATGCTTACAGCTATGGCGCAGCAATTGCCTTTTGCGCTTAACGATACCAACCAAACCATGAAGGATATTTACAAAGCCTTCAGAATAAAGGAAGTATAGCCACTTTCAATCAAAATTATATATAGAAAAAGGGGGCTTAGGCCCCCTTTTTTGTTAATTAACCGTTTCATAAATACGCTATTTCTTACATGCGACACTATTTGCATAATACAACAATGTTCTAAATTCACATACCTATACATTTGTTGCAGAAATAATAAAGCCGTGGTAAGTAACGCACTAAATTTCTTTTCTCTTAAACGCTATTTTGATAGCCTGGGCACCGATGATATATTGGAACGCCAGCGGATGGTGTTGTTTCGCATATATACTTATGCTGCTTTTTTTATCTGTTTACTACTGGCCCTTGCCGCTATACCCATGGATGGGCTTGGCTTACTGTGGCCCTCGTTAATATTTATTGATGGGCTTATTTTTATAGTAAACTACTTTTTACTGCCTATACATAAAAAGAAACCCTTAGCTTATACTATTAGTATTTTAGCCAGTTTTGCAGTGGTGCACATGTCTACCTATTATTCAGGCGGCATACGCAACTCCAGCATGTTTTTTTTAGGCGCTGTAATATTGCTTAGCTATATGCTGCTGGGTAGCAGCAAAGCAAGGTGGATAGCATTCCTGTTTATTGCTAACGTTATCTTCTTTTTTATCATAACCCCTACGGGAGAGATTACCGAAACCGGCCTTATACGTAACCTTGTTAAGCCCGAAGACATTAACATTGACCATTTGGTAAGCTTTGGTCTGGGCATTGGCTTTATTGCGGCTTTGGCCAACTATTTAGAGAGTAAAAAAAATGTGGTAATTGAAAAGATTACGGAAAGCCGGGACTTACTGGCCGCGCAAAATATTGAGCTTGAAAAACTATCTATTGTTGCCAGTAAAACCGATAACGGCGTATTAATAACCGATAAAGACGGTAACATACAATACAGCAACGACGGCCTTACGCGCTTGCTGGGATACACTGTTGACGAACTGGCAGGCCATAAGCCCTGGGATGTTTTTAACGGGGTTGATACTGATACTGCCGAGACAGAAAAATTATTAGAGAGCATAAAAACCGGCCAAAGTTTTAGTGGTGAGTTTAGGCAAAAAACTAAAGACGGAGATTATACCTGGGTGGGCGTTACTGCAACCCCTATTATTGATGATGGCAAAGTAAGCCGCTACGTATTTATTAATGCAGACATTAATGCCCGAAAAGCCGCCGAAGAAAAAATGCGCCAATACACCCAAAACTTAGAGAAAGCCTACAAAGAGCTTGATAAGTTTGCTTACGTTGTATCGCACGATTTGAAAGCCCCACTGCGCGCCATCTTCAACCTATCTAACTGGATTGATGAAGACTATGGCGACCAACTGGACGGCGAAGCACGCGAAATGTTTGGCCGCATTAAAGGCCGCGTATTGCGCATGGAGCAATTAATTGAAGGTATTTTGGCTTACTCGAAAATAGACCGTAAGGAGGATGTGTTGACTGATATTGACATTAACCAACAGATTGCGGAAACCATTGATATGATTGACCTGTCTGCAGAGATTAAGGTTGAAGTACAATCGGGCTTGCCAACCATTAAGGCCGATAAATCGAAAATGCAACAGGTGTTTATGAACCTTGTTTCAAACGCTGTTAAATTTAACGAGAAGCCCGCTAGCGAAGCTTTTGTAAAAGTACACTTTGACGAAGATGCCACCCACTGGCACTTTAGTGTAGAAGATAATGGCCCGGGCATTGAGCCTCAGTACCATGAGAAAATTTTTGTCATATTTCAAACTTTAAATGCCCGCGATACGTTTGAAAGTACAGGGGTTGGTTTGGCAATTGTGAAAAAGATAGTAGACGAAATGGGAGGCCGCATTTGGGTAGATTCTGAACTTGGCAAAGGCGCTACCTTCCACTTTACAGTAGCTAAAGACCCTGCAGCGCACAACAAAACCTTTTTGGTAGCTGCATAAAAAATATTTTTAACCCAAATACCCCCAATTATGAAACGTAATGCAAACGCCGCAGCCCCCGCTCCCGCCCAAGGCAAGCTGAAACAAACAGTAAAACAAGCACTTAAAAAAGCTGTAAGGGCTACGCCTAAAAATTTGGGCAAGGATACCAACGCACTATCTGCAGCAGACCTTGACATTATAAATAAAATTGATGCCCGCCTGCACGATTTATATTACCTGAACGACGAAGAAAATTATTTGGGAATATAGTTAGCTGATAGCTTATAGCGTGTAGCTTATAGGCATGTAACCATAAGATAAGAATCCTATCAGTTATAAGCTACCAGCTATTTCAAACGCACCTTTAAATACACCGGCTGATGGTCAGAATTTACAAAGCCTAAGTCGATAGTTTTTACTGCCAACACTTCTACGTTTGGCGATGCGATAAAGAAATCTATTAGCGTAGTAAACGTTTCGCCGGGGCGGTATTCCGTAAGGTTAGCGCGGTTGGTAGGTTTGCTCGGATCAAACACCACTTTCCAATTTTTTGGTATCAATGTACTATCTATGCTCTGCATAGTATAACCCGATGCTATGTTTTTGTTAAACTGCAAGGCATCAAACCCCGGAGGCGCTTGGTTCCAGTCGCCGCCCATAACAACGTAATTGCCTTTGGCAGTTTCGCTCTCCAAAAACTTCTTAATAAATTCCATTTCGGTTCGCTTAATCTCCCCCGTTTCGTCGTAGGCCGTGTTGTGGGTATTTATCACTTGCAGCTCTTTGCCATTGGGTAGTTTGTAACTAAGCACTTGCATGCACCTATCCAGCATATACAAATTGGTAGGCCAACTAAAGCCGCCGGGGTATTGGTAGCGCGTGCTGTTAACAGGCGTATAGCGCGAGAAAGAAAGCAGCCCGCCATAGGTTTTACCGTATGGCTCATAAGGAAATTGAAACGGAACGGGCACAAATTTACAATCATAGTTTAGGGCAAATGAGCGGGTAAAGCCCGGCAGGGCCGATGACAAACGCTCTTCCTCGTCAATGTTATAACTGCGTTTAGAGTCTTTATCAACCTCTTGCAACAGAATAAAATCAATAGAATCATTCCCTGCTACAAAGCCCGATATGCCCGTAACGTACTTATCCGTTAACTCGCGGCTGGCGCGCACACTTTTGCCCCCGTCGTTAAAAAAGTCCATCTCTTTACCCAGGCCGCAGTAGCCCACATTCCAAATCATAATACTAAACTCGTTGCCTTGTATAGTACCCCCTTTGCCTGCAATGGTAAGGGTTTCGCTGGGCTCGGGCTTATAATCAGTAAAGGTAGAATAGCCCAACAAACCGGCTACCGCCAACACCACTGCCAACACAATGTAAAGCAGGTACCTCAAAATGTATTTTATGATAAACATACTAATGCTATTTATCTCAAAAATACCTTTCTTTGCTATGCAACAGCTATACATTAGTAAAGCTTTTAAACAAGATATTGTAAACAACGCTGCGACTTAAACCCCCTCTCCCCCGGAGAGGGGGCAAGGGGGTGAGGCTATAAATTGTTATTGAATGACACACAGGGAACATAACTGGAAATCGGCCGATGGGCTGAATATATTTGGCCAATCGTGGATGCCAGAAGGCGCCACCAAAGCTATTATTTGCGTAGTACACGGCATGGGCGAACATGGAGGGCGGTACAACCATTTGGTAGATTATTTTGTACCCAAAGGCTATGGCATTTTTGCGCTCGACCATCGCGGCCACGGCAAAAGCGAGGGCCAACGCGGCCATACGCCCGGCTTAGAAAACCTGATGAGTGATATGGACGTGTTTTTAGCCGAAGCATCGCGCTTGTGGAATAATGTGCCACAGTTTTTATTTGGGCATAGCATGGGCGGCAACGTAGTGCTTAACTACAGCATACGCCACACACCTAAGGTTAAAGCAGTTATTGCCAGCGCGCCCTATTTGCGTTTATCGTTCTCGCCCCCGGCTTGGAAGGTGTCGTTAGGCAAAGCCATGGCAGGTATTATTCCAGGCCTTAACCAAAGCACAAACTTAGAGGTAGAAGCTATATCGCGCGATGCGCAAGAGGTTGCCAAATACAAGGCTGACAAGCTGAACCATGATAAAATTACCGCCCAGTTTTTTGTAAGCATACACCCTGCGGGCGAGTGGGCCATAGAACATGCAGCCGAACTTACTATACCCGCATTGGTATACCACGGCACGGCCGACAGGCTTACATCGCACGATGCGACCAAAGAGTTTGCTGCCAACAGCAACGGCAAAGCCGAGTTTAAAAGCTGGGAAGGCTACTACCACGAACTGCATAACGACATAGGCAAAGAGGCCGTATTTGTATATGTAGAAAATTGGATGGAAGGAAAATTGTAACCCATGCGGGCATTACCAACATTACTTAAGGTTTTGCATTGGGTAATTTTATCCCTCACAAAAAACAAATACAAGTACAAAGGCAATTATCAGGCGGCTAAAGATTTTACTGCCACTGTAGACCCTAAACATTTACAGGCCTTTTGCAGCTATTTCGGCTATAAAAACCCTGTGCCCCTGCCCTATTTTTACATTTTAGCACAGCGTGCGCATTTGGGGTTGATGGTTGAAAAGGCTTTTCCGGTGCCGGTTGTAGGGCTGGTGCATTTAGAAAATACGCTTACGCAGTTATCACCCATTGATATTACCAAGCCCTTTGAAATAAAGGCTACAGTTTTGGGGATGCCCGCTAAAGGTTCTATTCCATTTCAATTTAGGGTGCTGTTTTTTCAAGATGGGATACAGGTGATAGAATGTGTAAGCCTGTACCTTAGCAAGCGCAAAAGCAATCAACCCAAAAAGGCCAAAGAAGAAGTGGCTATGCCCGCTTTAGATTTTGCTGTACCCTTTACTATTGCTGCAAACAAAGGCCTTAGCTATGCAAAGCTGTCGGGCGATTATAACCCCATCCATACCTCATCCATATTAGCCAAACTATTTGGCTTTAAAAAGAAAATTATACACGGCTGGTATACGGTATGCCACAGTATGGCTGAGATAGAGAATAAATATTCTATACAGGCCAAGGAGGTATATGTGAGTTTTAACACCCCTATATTTTTGCCCGGCAAAGCAGTGCTGCACCATACTGCTGAAATAACAAGTTTTAAGCCCATCAACGGTTTCAGCCATATAAATTTTGCTGTTAGCGATACCAACAATAGCCTGTTATATGTTGAGGGAGGAATTCAGTATTAGACAGAATTATATCTTTAAAAGGTTTAACAACAATCTATTGATATTAATAGCCTGCGGCGCTTGTCTGCCGACAGCCTTACTTTTTTCTTGATAAAAAAGTAAGCAAAAAATCAAGGGCTGTCATTTCTTAACGACCCACTACGGGGCGTTCTCTAAACCGCGCAAACTATCCCGCCACCTCTTGGTGGCGGAACTCGAACAGCGCGCGCTTTGTCCTGCTCCGCATGACACGTTCACTTTCCTTGTGTGTCCCCGTTTCGAAATGAAGGCCCATCTCGGCTTACGCATAATTATCCGATTTAATCTGTGCGGGGCTATTGTGCAAAATTGTGTGGACCGTTGTTTTTGCGGCTCGAGCTGCGGTGGGTTTTCGTGCGACAAGCAAAAACATAAGGTCGGTATTTTGCACGGCCTTTCTTTGCTTACTTTCTTTCGGCCGGGAAAGAAAGTAAGTCCCCGAAGGGAGAGTTAGAAACCCCGTGTATAATTCCTGCCTAACCCTACCCTGCTAAGTACTAATTCCCGTATTTTTGCCCTATGTACGAAAACATCCTTACCGAAAATCAGGACGGTATATTGGTGCTAACCATAAACCGCCCGGCTAAGCTAAATGCGTTAAACCAAGCTACGCTAACCGAAATTAAACAGGCTATAACTGCGGTGTATACCGACGAATCAGTAAAAGGCGTAATTATAACCGGCAGTGGTGAAAAAGCTTTTGTTGCCGGTGCCGATATTGCCGAATTTGGCGGATTAGATGCCGAAAAAGGCCGCGCTTTAGCACAAAATGGCCACGATATATTCTTTTTAATTGAACGTTGCCCCAAGCCTGTAATAGCTGCCGTTAACGGTTTTGCATTGGGCGGCGGTTGCGAGTTGGCTATGGCTTGCCACCTGCGGGTAGCTTCATCAAACGCTAAATTTGGCCAGCCGGAGGTTAACCTAGGTTTGATACCGGGCTACGGCGGAACGCAACGTTTGGTGCAACTAATTGGCAAAGGCCGCGCAATGGAATTGCTACTAACGTCGGACATGGTGAATGCCCAACAGGCACATAGCTTTGGCTTGGTAAACCATGTAGTTGAACTAGCCGATTTGCTTAGCAAATGCAAAGAGATTTTGGAGAAGGTTTTCACCAAAGCCCCATTGGCTATTGGCGCTACTATAACATCGGTAAACGCCTTGTTTGAAGATGGCAAAGACGGCTTTGCTACTGAAGTAAGCGAGTTTGGCAAACTGGTAGAAACCAGCGATTTTATTGAAGGCACAACCGCCTTTATGGAAAAACGCAAAGCCGATTTTACAGGAAAATAAGACCCCACCCCAAACCCCTCCCCTGAAAGGGAGGGGCTTAACTATTTTGATTTGAGCGCAATAAAAAAACTGGCAAAGCAAGCAGCAACTTATGGTTTTAGTACCATGCTGGGCCGGTTATTAAATTATTCGCTGGTGCCGTTGCATTTGCGCATTTTTAGGCCCGAAGAATACGGTGTAGTTGCCGACCTTTACGCCTACGTTGCTTTTTTAGGTGTGCTGCTTACCTACGGGATGGAAACCACCTACTTTCGCTTTGCCGTAAAGCCCGAGGAAAACCCGGAGAAGGTATACAGCACTGCCTATCTATCGCACATTATTTCTTCGGCAATATTTCTAGGCATATTCATTGGCTTTTCATCGCCCATAGCGGGCTTTTTAAAATACCCCGACCATACAGAATATGTTTTATGGTTTGCCTTTATTGTGGTGCTGGATGCATTGACAGCCCTGCCTTTGGCACGCCTCAGGCGCGAAAACCGTGCTAAGCGTTTTGTGGGAATCAGGCTTACCAATATCTCAATCTACGTAGCCTTCAACTTAATTTTTCTGCTGCTCCTACCCTATTTGGCGCAGCAAGGCATTGAAATTCCTTACCTCTACGACCCCTCTATTGGCGTAGGCTATGTATTTATTGCCAACCTAATTGCATCGGGTTTTACATTGTTGCTATTATCACCCCAAATAGCCAAAGCCCGTGCAGGCTTTGATGCTGCTTTGCTAAAGCGTCTGTTAAAGTACGCATGGCCTATACTTATTATGGGTTTTGCTGGGATGATAAATGAGGTGTTCGACCGTATTTTGCTGAAATACCTATTACCTACCGACGACCTAAACAAGCAGTATTTAGTGGGTATATACGGGGCGTGCTACAAAATCTCCATTTTTATGACGCTGTTTGTGCAGATGTACCGCTTTGCCGCCGAGCCATTCTTTTTCTCGCAATCGCAGGGCAAAGATTCGCACCAAATACATGCCGATGTGATGAAGTATTTTGTAATAGCCGGTGGCCTTATTTTTTTAAGCGTAATGCTGTATATCGATTTGGTAAAATCAATCCTTATTGGCAATGCAGAATACTATCCCGGCTTGGTAATAGTGCCGTGGCTACTGTTAGGCAACCTGTTTTTAGGCATGTATTTCAACTATTCGTTCTGGTTTAAATTGACAGATAAAACCTATGCGGGTGCTATTATCTCGATTGTTGGCGCATTGGTTACGCTGGCGTTAAACTGGCTGCTAATACCAACAATGGGGTATTTAGGGTCGGCCATAGCCACCTTTGTATGTTACGCCTTTATGATGGTTACCTGCTATTTATGGGGCAAAAGCCGCTTTCCGGTACCGTATGACAATGGCCGTATTCTGCTTTACTTATCAATGGCAGTAGGCTTTTACATTGTATCGCTGCAACTGCAAATGGAGGGCTTTATGCTCTACATAACTAACACCGTTTTGCTGCTTTTGTATGTAGCCATAGCATACTTTTTAGAGAAGCCGGAAAAAGCGTTAATTTAGCGTCCGCTTTAAAACCTGAGTATTGAAAATTAACGTTGTAAATAAATCGAAACACGCACTGCCTGAGTATGCTACGGCACTTTCAGCAGGGTTAGATTTGCGTGCCAATATTGACGAAGCCATCACCCTTGGCCCCTTGGCCCGCGCTATGGTAGCTACCGGTTTGTTTATTGAGTTGCCGGAAGGCTACGAGGCACAGGTGCGCCCACGTAGTGGGTTGGCTGCTAAACATGGTTTAACGGTGCTAAATTCGCCCGGAACTATTGATGCCGACTACCGTGGCGAAATAAAGGTTATTTTAGTCAACCTAAGTAATGAGCCTTTTGTAGTAAATGATGGCGAACGCATTGCCCAACTGGTAGTTGCCAAGCACGAGCGTATTGTTTGGGAAGAAACCCCGGAACTGACCGAAACCGAACGTGGAACGGGCGGTTTTGGTAGCAGCGGAACAAAGTAATTGTAAACGATATTTAAACTAATAACCCTTTAGGGGGTCTGAATTTGGAAACGCGATTATGAGAATTATAGTACCAATGGCAGGAATGGGCAAACGTATGCGCCCACACACGTTAACCACCCCAAAACCTTTGTTACCTATTGCAGGCAAGCCTATTGTACAATTGCTTTGCGAAGAACTGGCCAAGGTTTGCCACGAAAAAATTGAAGAGATAGCCTTTATTATTGGCGATTTTGGCGCCGAAGCCGAAGAAAAGCTTATAAAAGTAGCCGAAAGTTTAGGCGCTAAAGGCAGTATATACTACCAGCACGAAGCGTTGGGTACAGCCCATGCGGTGCTTTGCGCAGCCGAATCGCTTTCTGGCAAGGTAATTGTTGCCTTTGCCGACACGCTATTTAAAGCCGATTTTGAAATGGACGAAAGCAAAGATGCCATTATTTGGGTACAAAAAATTGACGACCCCTCGGCATTTGGCGTTGTTAAAATTGGCGGTGATGGCAACATTACCGACTTTGTAGAAAAGCCTAAAGACTTTGTTAGCGACCTGGCCATTATTGGCATTTACTACTTTAAAGACGGCGATAACCTAAAAGCCGAATTGCAATATTTAATTGATAACGATTATAAAGAAAAAGGCGAATACCAAATTACCAACGCCTTGCAAAACATGAAGGACAAAGGCCTTAAAATAGCCCCCGGCGAAGTAATTGAGTGGTTGGACTGTGGCAATAAAGATGCTACCGTACATACCAACCTGCGTTGGTTAGAACTTCATAAAGACGAGTACAGCATACCGGCATCATTAAAAACCAACGAGGCTAAAATTATACAGCCATGCTTTATTGGCGAAAATGTAGAAATACATAACTCTGTAGTAGGGCCATACGTATCACTAGGCGACGGCTGCCGTGTAGAAAATTCGGTAGTTACAAATTCAATCATACAAAAGAATGCTTTGGTACGCAACGCCGAATTAACAAACTCTATGCTAGGCAACAACGCACAGGTACACGGCGGTAAGCTTGAGCTTAGCCTTGGCGACTTTAGTGTTATAAACCAAACAGCCAACTAACAAACCAAAAGTGGCATACACAACAAAAAATACTATACACCGCATTACAATAGCCGTTTTGGCTGTTACGCTGCTGGCAACTGTTTTACCTGCTTGCAAAGCAAAAAAGGAAGCGGGTTCAGCATCGGCTAAAGACGGCAAAGATAAAGGCAAAGGCAAGAGCAAGATTACCGAAAAAGAACGCCTAGATGCTGAATATTTGTTTTACAATGCCACTAAAGAGAGCATGTTGGGCAACTACGACGAGGCTATTAGTTTATACTCGCAGTCTATCACCATTAACCCTTACAACTCGGCAGCGTATTATGAATTGGGGCGCATTGCCTTTGATAAACGCGATATAGAAACCACCTTGTACCTGGCCCGCATGGCGGTATCGTTAGACAAGAAAAATATTTGGTATAAATACCTGCTGGCGCAAGCCTTACAGGCCGGCAACAAGCCCGACGAAGCCGTAAAAATATTTGAACAAATAGCTAAAGAAAGGCCCGAATCGCCGGAATATGCTTATGAACTGGCCG
>JANOCJ010000045.1:0-5046 GCA_031412115.1 Flavobacteriales bacterium | reverse complement strand
TTCCTACGCCTTTACCGGCACCACTTCCATAACCATATTCAGCATCTCCATCTAAAAAATTAACACTATCTGTGGTGCGGTAGGTACGCCTAAAGGTGCCATTGTATGCGCCTTCTGTATTATCGCCAAAATCCCATTGGTAAGAAGCATAAGAAGGCGTGCCTGCCGGCGGAATAAAATAATCGCTCAAGGCATCGGTTTGCGAACCAAAATATAGTTGGGGTGCGCCAACTACCAAACTCAAATCAACATTGTTATAATCGTTTGGTGTGCCATTTTCAACCGTGGCTTTCATTATTATTTTAGCCTCCTTGTCGTTCTCCAACTTTATGTAATACGATGGTTGCCACTGCAAGCCGTTTTGCATGGTTACCTGTGTTAGCGGTGCTTCGGCAATATTTTTATCAAGCAAAATGGTTGCCCGGCGTATAAGGGTATCGTCTTTAAAAGTATCGTTGGCATTGGCTTCAAAATCAACATCACTCAGGTCGGTAATGTAAATTAGTTGCATCTTGCCATCAATAGTGCGCAGTTTAATAAGGCCTGTTGTTTTGTAAAAACTTACCAGCAACCCACTAATGCTACGCAGCGGAAAATTACCACCCAGCGCGGTGTATTGCTTAAAGCGAAGTGTTACATTTTTGCCTTGGTTACCGTCTAAAAAGTCGTCAATAAATTGCGATGTTTTTTCCTTTTTTACAGTGTCAACCTTAACATCTACCTGTTTTATTTTCACCTTTTCAGTAGCCAGCCAAAAAGTGCCTTTTAGCACGGTGGCGGGCACTTCAATAATTGCCTTACCTTCTTTAAACTTCAGGCTGCCTTCCTTCTGTTCAAAAAATGTACCGTTGCTAAATACCGATAATTTGGTGGGGTTTAGTTGGGCAAAGCCGCATGTACACAGCAATGCCATCAGTATAGTTGTAGTTGCAATTTTCTTCATTAAAATAGTAGATGCGGTTGTTAGTTGTTTTCCATAAACGGAAAACCGGCAACAAAAATTGCTACAAAAAATGAGACTTTCAGAAAAAGATGTTAACTGTATGTGTGGTTGAATTTTAACTCCCCCCCCTAATAGGGGGAGTACCACGAAGTGGGGAGGGGTATTGTTAATGTATACCACCCCGGCTCTGCGAGCCACCCCTCCTACATTAGGAGGGGAGAAACTACCTACTCAAACTTACTGTTTGCGTTATTTTGCTGTGGCGGAAACACCGGGTGGTAAATACTTTCGCCACCATCAACCGCCAATGTAGCACCTGTTATAAAGGCCGCCGCAGGCGATAATAAAAAGATTATAGCTGATGCAATTTCGGCCTCAGTACCTAAACGCTGGGTTTGGTTATGCTTGGCATAGCCTTGTATAAACTCCTTATACATTGGGTCGTACTTTTCTAACCCGCTAGATTGGATTGTACCTGGGGCAATGGCATTTACACGTACACCGTAGCGGCCCCATTCGTTGGCCAATGTTTTTGTTAGATTGTCAACCCCTGCGCGGGCTGCGCCCGTATGGCTCATTAGCGGAAAGCCGTTAAACATATTGGCAATAACATTTACAACCGCACCGCCATGGTCTTGCATGTAACGGTTAAAAACCTCCTGGCTCATAAAAAAGGTGCCGGTAAGGTTGGTTTCTATTACAGCGTTCCAGCCTTTGCGGCTGATCATTTCGGCCGGCGAGGGGAATTGCCCACCACCGTTATTGACCAAAAAATCAATCTTGCCAAATTTTTCTATAACAGTAGCAATGCAGGCTTTCACACTCTCATCCTCGCGAATGTTGCATTGCACGGCAAAGGCTTTACCGCCTTCGTCGTTTATCTGTTTGGCAGCAGCTTCCAGGTTCTCTACATTGCGGCTACCTAATACTACAGTGCAGCCCAGTTGGGCCAATTCGCGCGCGGTGCGTAAGCCAATGCCTGTACCACCACCGGTAATAATGGCTACTTTATCGGCAAATATTCCTTCTTTGTAAATAGTATTAAGCATTGGCAATTATGAGTTATTAATTATGAATTATGAGAAAATCAAGCAATCCTTTAATCCTTAAATCAGGGTTAAAACTACTCTTCTTTACCACCCTTTGCCCCAACAAACCAATCGTTTTGGTCTTTAAACAATACGTTAAAGGTGGTTAACGAACCATAGCAGCGCGTAATGTATTGCTGCATGTTTACTTTATCCTCGTCGGTTAGTTTGGGGTGCGAGTTGATGTTTTGCTCCAACACACGTAGCCTGTCGCGCAGCATTACAATTTTATGAAAGAATGCATCAATAGGTACTTCTTTAGGCTTCATGCTATCGCTGGCGGGTTTTAAAATAATAGTGCCACCCACCCATTTATCGCCCATAGGCACAACATGCTGCAAGTCGCTGTACTTTTCTATTACTTTAATAAAAGCCTTTTCAATTTCAGATACTGTATAGGTTTCTTTCTCTTCAATAATCTCATCCTCATCTTCCAACACCAACAAAATATCTTGCGCCGTGCGGCGAGATATATCAACCACACCGCGGCTTTTAAAATTTATTTTTAATATTACGGGTTCTGATTCTACCACCACACCTTCGCCATACAAGTCGTGCTTTACACGGGTTCCTTTTGAAAAATCCATAGTTTAATATTTAATACATTAAAAATCCCTCCTCCCGCCATTGGCGGGATAATCCCTTTATTTAATGGGAGAGTTTTATTCCCCCTCTCTTTGGGAGAGGGGGTTAGGCTACCAATAAAAAAAAGCCGGAGCAAAAGTAGCACCGGCTTTCTATATATCAAATTATTTTAAAAACTATGCTGTAGCAACTTTAGCCGGACGGCCACGTTTACCTGTACCTACTTTTTTAGCTACCGGGCTTTCCGTTTTAGCCGGACGGCCACGTTTGCCTGTACCTACTTTTTTAACGCTGTATTTGCGGGGACGGCCACGTTTTTTAGGACGGCCAGGGCCACGTTTTGGTTTTTCAACCAAGGCCAATAGCTCATCTATTGAATATTCTTTTTGCGGACGGCCACGGCCACGTTGCGGTTTTTCAAACTTTTTAAAGGTTTTTTTCAACTGCTTAACGTAGTCAAGCTCTTCCCAAGGGAATAATTTTACCTTAATTTTTTTGATATTGCCACCACCGTCTTTAAAGGTTTTGGTTACCACCTGTGGCAAACGGCCCATATGGCCATAAGCAGCAGTTTCAGAGTATATAGGGGTGCGTAGCGCAAAGCGTTTTTCAATAGCATAAGGGCGCAGGTCAAAAATCTTTTTAATCTGGTCAGCCATTTCGCCATCGGTAATGTGCACTTTAGATGTACCGTAGGTATTTACAAAAACACCAACCGGCTCAGCAACACCAATAGCATAAGCTACCTGTACCAATACCTCTTCGCAAAGGCCTGCGGCAACCATATTTTTAGCAATATGGCGTGCAGCATATGCGGCAGAGCGGTCAACTTTTGAAGGGTCTTTGCCCGAGAAAGCGCCACCACCGTGTGCACCACGTCCACCATACGTATCAACAATAATTTTACGGCCTGTTAAACCGGTGTCGCCGTGTGGGCCACCAATAACAAATTTGCCTGTTGGGTTTACGTGTAGTTTGTAGCGGGTATCAAACAACACTTGCACGCGTGCAGGTAGTTTGGCAATAATATAAGGCAAAAACGTTTCTTTAACGTCTTTTTTAATTTGCGCTAGCATTTCAGCCTCTTTGCCAAAATCATCGTGCTGGGTAGAAAGTACGATGGTATCTATACGCAAAGGTTGGTTAAAATCATCATACTCTATGGTTACCTGGCTTTTAGCATCAGGGCGTAGGTAGTTTAATGTTTTATTTAACGGGTGCTTTTCGTTTTTACGAATGGCAGCCAGTTCAAATAATATAAGGTGGGCCAGTTCAAGCGGAAGCGGCATGTAATTATCAGTTTCGCTGCTTGCGTAGCCAAACATCATACCTTGGTCGCCGGCGCCTTGGTCTTCTTTTTTCTTACGTTCAACGCCTTGGTTAATATCGGCACTTTGCTCGTGTATGGCAGAGAATATACCGCATGAGTTAGCCTCAAACATATATTCGCTTTTGGTATAGCCAATTTTACGGATTACCTCGCGGGTAATTTCCTGTACATCTAAATAGGTTTTAGACTTTACTTCGCCGGCTAATACAACCTGCCCTGTAGTTACCAACGTTTCGCAGGCTACTTTAGAGTTTGGGTCGAAAGCTAAAAAGTGGTCAATTAAAGCATCTGAAATTTGGTCGGCAACCTTGTCGGGGTGTCCCTCTGATACCGACTCTGAGGTAAATAAATATCCCATTCGTTAAATCGTTTGTTTATGTTTATAAGTGCGCTTCCTACCAAAAAAAGCGAATGCAAATCTAAAAATTTATTTTAATAACGTGGCAACATTATTAATGTTTTTACTACCAATGTGTATTTAATAATTATATGTAATAATATTTGAAAAAACAGCATAGCAAACAGTATGTGCGGCGTTTGTTTTAGTAAACTATCAATACAGATTATTCTGCAATAGATTTATTTTCAATTATTTATAAGAAACTTTGTGCTATTGAATAATGGATGATAATTATTAAACAGTAAAACAACGTTGTGTTTTAAGCTTATTTAGCTAATTATATTTTCTCCGAAATATGGTAGTAGTTTCTATCGGGCGAGTTGCGCGAAACCATCTCGGCCAAAAAACCTGTTACAAATAGCTGTGTGCCTATAACCATTGCTAACAAACCAAAGTAGAACAATGGGCGCTCGGTCATTTTATACTCATTGTAGGCAAATTTGGCTATGGCTAAGTATAAGGCAATGCAAAAACCGCCAAAAAAAGATAGGGTGCCCCATACACCAAAAAAGTGCATTGGCTTTTTGCCAAACCGGCTTACAAAGGTTATTGATATAAGGTCTAACAGGCCATTAATAAAACGCTCAAGCCCAAATTTGGTGGTGCCGTATTTGCGGGCGCGGTGTTGTACAACCTTCTCGCCAATCTTTACAAAGCCTGCCCATTTGGCTATAACCGGTATATAGCGGTGCATTTCGCC
>JANOCJ010000044.1:0-2295 GCA_031412115.1 Flavobacteriales bacterium | reverse complement strand
CTGCACATCCATCTCGTCTAGCTCTTTGCCTTTGTAAAACAAACGGCGGCGCGGAATAACAGGCAGCCCTTCTAAAAGGGCTGCTGTTTCTTTCCGGTTATGTGTTTCTATGTACCCAATTTTTACATCTATGCCATTGCGCAACAGGGTTTGTGCCTCTTGCAACATGCGGTAGCTCTTGCCTACACCGGCGCTCATGCCTATGTAAATTTTAAACTTTCCCCTTCTTGATTTTTGAATTAAATCGAGAAAATGTTGCGATGTTTGCCGGGTTTCTTCCATTAAAACAATACTGCTAATGATGTTGCTACAAATGGATTGTATTGGGTTGCGCTACCATCTCTTGTAAATATTTTGTCTTTGCTTTGAAATAGCCTTCCCTCAACACGCCAAACAAAGTTGTTGGTAAAGTTAAAGTCAAAGTTAGCAGAATAGCCCAAAGTTTGAAAACCATTAGGTGTTCCTGTTGCTATAATAACGCCGTTTTTATCGCTATAATATTCAGCACGTGCTGCCATAGTAAATACAGGGGTAAAAGCATATTTAAATATTACAACTGGGCTATACCATACATTATATTGCGATGAGGCTTTAGCTTTTTGTTCAGCACCAATATCAAAGCCTGCGGTAATTGCAAAATCATCGCCAATTAAAAACTGCCCGTAAAAGTTGTGAAAGTAGCGCATTTGGCGTGAGCTGTCGGGCTTGTCGTTACCAATAAATGAACTGCTGTTAAGTGTTATCTTGCTATTAGGTTTAAAAATTACCTGATGGCCAAAAGCCGGGGTTTGATTGCCGTTGGGTCTGGCAATACGTTGCCAACCGTTCAAAATTAAACCGCTAATAAACCATTTTTCTCTGGGTGAAGTATAGGATAGTTTTACCCCACTTTCATAGTAAGGCGAATTATCTGCAAGTATGCTGCGTGTTAAGTTCCAGCAATCTTTACCTATTGCGCTTTCAAAGCCTATATGCGAGGAAAAAACACCAGCATCAACCCACAAATTGGCTTTTTTAGAAATTTTATAGCCTGCATTTGCCTCATAAATATTTTTAATTAACCCTTGTTCGGCAGCTAAATTATATTGAGCATAACTACCTGCCATTAATGCTACATTAGCGTGCACCCTAGTTGCAGAATAATTCAATTTTAAAAAGGCTAAATTTACATTAAACTCATTGTGTTTGTTATGGCTATAAACAAAGCCGGGACGCTCATGGTTGGCTGGGTTGTTAATGTCGTATGTATAGTAAGCTTCTACATAACCGCTAAATTGCAGTGAACCTTTAGTGGTATCTTTTTGTGCAAATAATTGGCCTGATACCAAAATGGCCAGTATGATAGTTATTCTTTTCAATTTGTTGTTATTTAATATTGTCTAATGCTATATTAAGTTGTAATACATTTATTTTTTCAGGGCCCAGTACAGGGTGTACTGTAACTTCTGTTATTAGATTAACTAATTTATCAGCGGTAATATTTCGCACTTTTGCAACACGTTCAACCTGAATTAATGCCCCAGCGGGAGAAATATCAGGGTCTAACCCACTGCCAGATGCTGTTACCATTTCTGCTGGTATATCTTGCACCTTTAAATATGGATGGTAAACTAAAAATGTATCTATCCGTGCTTGTACAGTTGCTAAATAATCGGGGTTTGAAGGGCCTTTATTGCTGCCACACGAGCCTGCCGCGTTATAATCTACAGCCGATGGGCGGCCCCAAAAGTAACCGGGCTGGCTAAAGCTTTGCCCTATGTTGGCGTAGCCTACAACTTTGCCGTTGTATTCGGCTAATTTGCCTTCGCCTTTGTTTGGTGCAGCTTGCGCTATACCCCAAATTAAAAGTGGATAAACAACAGAAAAAAACAAAACCAAAATAATGGTCAGTTTTATTGCGGGAAAAATATTCGTTTTCATTTCTTGTTATATAAATGATGAAACAACTAAATCAATTAATTTAATACCTATAAATGGCGCTATTAAACCACCTAAGCCATATATTAAAAGGTTACGCTGTAAAATTGCGGCCGCGCCAATAGGTTTATAAGCCACGCCTTTTAAGGCTAACGGTATTAATGCGGGTATAATAAGCGCATTAAATATTACAGCAGATAAAATGGCACTTTGAGGCGAATCTAACCGCATAATATTTAAGCCCTGCAATGCAGGAATTGAGGTAATAAATAATGCCGGAACAATAGCGAAATATTTAGCCACATCATTGGCAATACTAAAAGTCGTTAGCGTACCGCGCGTCATCAATAGTTGCTTGCCAATTTCTACAATTTCTAT
>JANOCJ010000043.1:0-21677 GCA_031412115.1 Flavobacteriales bacterium | reverse complement strand
CTGTCCACCCAGCTTCCCTTCGGCTTTCATGTAGTTTATAAAAGCATCTTTTTGTAAAGATGTTATAACCAGCGGTTTTAGTATATGGCCTTTTATCAGGTCTTTGTAGTAGGTGTTTTTAGCCTGCAATGCCTCGTCAATGGTTTTGGCAAAGCCCGCCATATCTGTTGGGGGCGTAGCAAACTCTATAAACCATTCGTGGTAGGGCAAACCGCCTTCTGTAGGGGTAACCTGCGGGGCAACGGTAAATTCTATCACCTCGGCATGGTACTTTTCGCAGGCTTGTTTCAGGGCATATTCCACTTCTTCGGCAATAACGTGCTCGCCAAAGGCAGAGGTGAAATGCTTAATGCGGCCGGTAACCAGCAGCTTGTAAGGGTTGGTAGAGATAAACTTAACGGTATCGCCAATTACGTAGCCCCAAAGGCCGGCGTTAGTATTAAGCACTATAGCGTAATTAACGCCCACCTGCACCTCGCTAAGCTGCAAGCGGGTAGGGTTGGGGTTAAAAAATTCTTCGGTAGGGATAAATTCGTAAAAAATACCATCGTCTACAATCAGCAACAGGCCCGGTTCTTTTTGCGAATCCTGGTAGGCAATAAATCCTTCCGATGCCGGATAAGTCTCAATAGAATCAACCTTTTTGCCAATGCTGCTTTCCATTTTGGCGCGGTAGGGTTCAAAGTTTACGCCACCATAAACGTATAGCGAGAAATTAGGAAAAATATCTTTTATTTGTTTGCCGGGTTCTTTGGCTTGTAGCTTGTCAAAATACATTTGCACCCACGGCGGAATACCGCTAATCAGCGTCATATCGTGCGGCAGGGTTTCGTCTACAATCTTGTCAACTTTGGTTTCCCAGTCCTCAATGCAGTTGGTTTCGTAGCTGGGCAGTTGGTTTTTGCGCAAATAGCCCGGTACGTGGTGGTTTACAATACCCGATAGGCGGCCGTAGTACAGTTTATTCTTCTTCTCCAACTCGGGGCTGCCCGATAAAAAGATGAGCTTGCCACCTAAAAAGCCGGTATTGCCGGTTTCGTTAATGTATAGTAACAGGGCATTGCGGGCGCCATTTATCTGGTTAGAGATGGAATCTTTAGTAATTGGGATGTACTTAACGCCCGATGTAGTACCCGATGTTTTGCTTAGATAGGCCGGCCTGCCGCGCCAAAGCACATCGTTTTCGCCGGCCAAAATACGTTCTATATAAGGCTTAAAGGCTTCGTAATCAACCAAGGGCACATTCTTCTTAAAATCTTCGTATGTAGTTATCTGCCCAAAATTATGGTCTTTGCCGTAGGCGGTTTTTTTGCCTGTGGCTAAAAGGTATTTAAACACCTGCTGCTGCTCGTCGGCAGCGTGTAGGGTGGCAAAACGTACTTTTTTAGCGGTATATCTGGCTACTTTCTTCGAAAAGAACGATAATAATCCCATTGTTGTCTTAAAAATTAATGTAATCTGCGGGGTTAACGGCAACGCCGTTGTACCACAATTCAAAATGCACATGCGGGCCGGTACTGTTCTCGCCACTGCTACCTACAAGGGCAATGGCTTCGCCGGCGCGCACTTTCTCTCCTTCTTTTTTCAGCAATATGGAGTTGTGTTTGTATACTGATATCATATTGCCACTGTGTTGTATTTGCACCGTATTGCCCGATTCTATGCTCCACCCGGCAGAGATAATAGTGCCATCCAGCACTGCTTTTACAGGGTCTTTCTCAGGCGCAGCAATATCTACCCCATAATGCCTTATGGCGGGGTTAAAGCGAGAAGTAACAATGCCTGAAACAGGGGTGAAGAAGTATACACCCGAAATAGTAGTAGGGGCATCGCTCCATCCGGCAGCGGGGCTGCCTTTATCGTTGTTGGCTACTTCGCTACGTAATGAAGAGTCGGCGCCGGAACGGGTAAAGTCAAGGTCGGAGTAGCTTATAGGCTTCTTTTTGGTTATGGACGTATCTTCGGTAGGGGTTTCTTTACCGTTAATAACGTTTTTAATGTTTTGTAAAAACTTATCCTTTTTGCGGGTTTCTTCCTCTAACGAGTCGGCCCTTTGCGACAGTTTTAGCACATCGCGCCTAATGCCGGCATCGCCATAGCCGGGAATGTATTCTCGGAGGGGGGTAAAAGCAATAATGTAGCTGGTAATAAAAATGAGCAATACCGCGCCCAGACCAAAAAACACAAATACGCGCAACGGGGTAAGCGAGAGCGAGAGCCGTTCTTCAAACGTATCATCGTTCATTATTACCAGCCTGTAGCGGTTAAGCAGGCGGCGCAAACGGCGGTTATTGCTTTTCTTTTGTTCGCTCATAAGGGCTATGTGCAAATATCAAAAATTATCGGGTATTGGGATAAAATAAAAAATCCCGCCTTTTGAGGGACGGGATTTTTATGTAGGGAAAGTACTTTCCTTATTTTTTAGCGCCTAAACCATTTACAAAACGGGTAAGTTTTGATTTTAGGTTTGACGATTTGTTTTTGTGAATGATGTTACGCTTAGCTAGTTTATCCAACATAGCGATAACGCGTGGCAACATTGCTGTAGCCTCTTTGTGGTCTTTTGATGAACGAATATCGCGAACGGCGTTACGTGCAGTTTTGTGTTGGTAACGGTTACGTGTACGTTTTGCGTCGTTAGAGCGAATACGTTTTATTGACGATTTGTGATTTGCCATAAATAATACCTATTTCTTAAAAAGGAGTGCAAATATAGGAAGTTTTTATTTATAACACACAACTGCTGATAAATTTTTTCTTTTCGGCCTTTCATCCTATATTTGTTGTTGAATGAAAAAATTACTTACTATTTTAATAGTACAGGTAAACCTTATGGCCTATGCCCAGCTAACAGTTACTGTTACCGCTGCCGATATGCCCGTTTCAGGTAATAATTTCGAATACAACTACGCATCGCCAAATAAACAGTTTAACGCCAACCAAACCGGCGACAACTATGTATGGGACTTTACAAACCTGCAAAGCAACTCAGTATCAACTGATAGTTTTGTTACTGTTTTGCAAACCCCACTGGTATATAATTTGGCTTTTAACCTTCCGTTTGACCCTGAGCGCGCTACTGTTGCCAACAACCTAGCCCCGCTGCCCAGCTTTGGTGGCATACCATTGCCTTTTCCGGTTACGTTTAGCGATGAAAATAGCTTCTTTCGCACCGAATCGGGCGTGTTTAAACAGGTGGGCTTTGCTTTTGCGGCCAATTTTAATGGTACAAACATACCCTTGCCGGTAAAGTTTACCGACGTAGATGAAATTTACAGCCTACCCTTGGCATTTGGACAAACCCCACCGGCTACCCAATCGCGCTACGAGTTTCAAATACCGGGCTTAATGACCTATATTGAGAACAGCACCCGCACCAATGTTGTTGACGGCCAAGGGGTTCTAAAACTACCCAACGGCAATTTTGATGTGTTGAGGATAAGGTCGGAAATAGCGATACAGGATAGCGCTTACCTTGATACGCTAGGCTTTTGGTTACCTGTACCACCTCGCACGGTTATTGAATATAAATGGGTATCAGCCACCCACGGCTGGCCTGTGTTGCAAATTACCGGGCAGCAAACCACTTTTCCATTCAACCAGTATCAAACTAATGGTGTAAAGTATTTAAAGCTAGTACCTACTGAAGTTGAAGAAAATACTGCTAACTTTGGCGCAATTAAAATTTACCCCATACCGG
The DNA here is from genome assembly GCA_031412115.1 of Flavobacteriales bacterium. Lineage (GTDB taxonomy): Bacteria > Bacteroidota > Bacteroidia > CAMBQF01 > CAMBQF01 > CAMBQF01. The sequence continues at coordinate 17,977 of JANOCJ010000043.1, read as the reverse complement.
CAGGCAATGAAATTTTTGTTGATGGCCAGGGCATTGAAGAGGTTTGGATAACAAGCCTTGACGGAAAGGTAATATTTAATGACAAAGTAACGGCAGCCAACGCTGCCCACTACACCATAAGCCTAATTAATAACCCGCCAGCGGGTATGTATATAATATCAATAAAAAACGCCAAAAATTACCAATCGTTTAAGCTACCTATACGATGAAAAAACTGTTACTACTAGTTTTCCTCCTGTTTGCAGGTAAAACCTTTGCCTCGCATATTGTTGGAGGAGAGATGAATTACACCTACTTGGGCAATAACCAATACCGTATAACCCTAACAGTTTACCGCGACTGTGGTTCATCGTTGGGTTTTGACGACCCGGCTTATGTGGGTATTTTTACCAATGGTGGCGCTACGCTCTATCAAGAGCTGGAGTTGCAATTGGGTCAGGAAATAACCTTAGACCCTGATTTTACTACCCCTTGTGGTACAGAGCCTACCAACGAGTGTGTTGAATATACAGTATATACAGCTGATGTTACCCTTCCGCCAAGTGCAACAGGTTACGAAATTATGTACCAACGCTGCTGCCGAAACAGTACTATATTAAATATACCCAACCCCGGCAGCCAAGGTGCTACCTATACGGCACACATTCCGGCAAGCAATAGTTTTCCGGCTAATAGTAACCCTGTTATAACCGAGCCACCACCGGTGTATGCCTGTGTTAACGCGCCTTTAAATATAGATTTTTCTGCTGTTGATGCCGACGGCGACTCATTAGTATATACATTATGTACCCCTTATGATGGTGGCCAAAACGGTAGCCAGCCCGAACCACCTGATTTTGATTACCCGCTTAACAATGTTCCTTGGGATCCTCCGTATAGCTTAAACGATATTTTTGGCGGCTCTCCTGCATTAAGCATCAATGCCCAATCGGGCTTATTGGTAGGTTACCCTAACCAGTTAGGCCAATATGTATTAAGCGTTTGTGTAGCCGAATACCGCAATGGTGTTTACTTGGGCGAAACTAAGCGCGATATACAGATTAACGTTGTTGATTGCCAGTTATCGGTTATTTCAGCATTTAGCTCGCCAACTTTTAGCTGCGACAATACTGTTACATTTACCAATGGTAGCGTTGGTGCAACACAATACTTTTGGGATTTTGGCGACCCAGCTACCTTAACCGATGTGAGCAACGCCGCTAACCCAAGCTATACATACCCCGGCCCGGGCACTTACAATGTTACCCTTATTGCTGTTGACCCCAACTTGCCTAACTGTACTGATACCCTTATATTACCTGTAAATATTGTGCCTCCTAACGTTACTGCATCGTTTAGCAACGGCCCGGTAAACTGCGGCACTACCGTAAACTTTAGTAATAACAGCCAGTTTGCCAACACATACCAATGGAACTTTGGCGACCTTACTACCAATAGCGACGTTAGCACGGTTACCAACCCAAGCTATACTTACCCCGGCCCCGGTACTTATACCGTTACACTAATTGCATTAAGTAGTGGTATTGGCTGTTCAGATACGTTGCAACAAACCGTTAATATTATAATACCAACCGTAAACTCTGTAGGTTCGGTTGATAGTATTAATACTTGCACGGGTATTGTATTGTTTGGCAACACCAGCACAGGTACCGATACTTTTTTGTGGAACTTTGGTGTGCCTATTATTACTACCGATACTTCGTCGGCATTTGAGCCGTCATACCAATTTCCTGCCGGTGGCAGCTTTCAGGTTCAATTAATATCTATTGACACCAGCTTTGCCCATTGTAATGATACTGCTGTGCTTAACGTATCAATACCGGCACCTGTTATAGCATCGTTTACCAATGGCCCTATAAATTGCGGCTCTACTGTTAACTTTATCAATTCAAGCTCAGGCGTTAATAACAACTATGCATGGGATTTTGGCGACCCATCAACCCTAGCTGACGTTAGTATTGCTACCAACCCAAGCTATACTTACCCCAGCCCTAATACCTATACCGTTACATTAATAGCATCCGACAACGCAGGCTGTGCCGATACCCTTACGCAGGATATCACTACCGTCAACCCCGTTACGTCCGTATCAGCTGTTGATAGTATAGACTTTTGTTCAGGCATTGTCATATTTGGCAATACCAGTTCGGGCACAGGTTCTTTCCTTTGGGATTTTGGCGTATCCACCATAACCACTGATACATCATCAAGCTTTGAACCAACATACCAATACACCGCCCCCGGCACGTATATTATTACGTTGGTTTCTATAAACAATGCTTCGGCATTTTGTAATGATACCAGTACAGTTAGCATAACCATCCCATTCCCCCTAATTGTAAATGCCGGTACTGATGCTGTAAACTGCGCCGGTACTCCTGCCCCCATTGGTACGTTGGCTGCTTACCCACCGGGAACAACGTTTGCTTGGACACCCACAGCCGGTTTGGATGATGCAACCATACAAAACCCTATTGCCGACCCGCAAACAACTACCACTTATATTTTAGTTGGAACAACCCCGCAAGGCTGTACTGCCAGCGATACGGTTGAGGTAGTGGTAAACCCTTACCCAGATACGCAAGTGGATACTTCATTAACCAGCAATTGCGATATTTGGACGTTAACACTTTCAGCATCGGCTGTTGATACAGCTTTGTTTGATGTGACTTGGATATTTAGCGACGGCGATACTGTGCAGGCTTACAGTATTACTAAAACCTTCCCGTTGGGCGATACGGTTGCTGTAAAAGTGACCTTTAAAAACCCAAACAGCGGTTGCGACGATTCATTGGTGCTATACAAACTAATACCATCGTTAGACAAGTTCTTCCAAGAGCCTGTTCCTAATGCTTTCTCGCCCAATGGCGACGGTATAAACGATTGTTTTCAACCCAATATTTTACCGCAGTTGGATGCTTGCTACGATATGACAATATACAACCGTTGGGGCCGCAAGGTGTTTGAAACCGATGCAAGCCATACCTGCTGGAGTGGCGAGATGCAAGGCGATGGTGCTAAAGCCTCAGAAGGTGTATACTTTTATGTACTTAAGTTTAAGGGCAAAGAATACCACGGCTCTGTACACCTAATAACAGGTAATAACTAAACGCTATTCTAATAAAGAAAAAGCCCCCGTACTTTCTAGTGCGGGGGCTTTTTTTTATGCTTGAATAATTTTATTCCTCTGTTTTTAGCAGTGTGCTATACTTGCGCCACTTGTCAAGCAGCTGCTGCATATCGTCGGGCATCTCACTGTCAAAAAACATCTCTTCGCCTGTGGTTGGGTGTATAAAACCCAATGATTTAGCATGCAGTGCATGGCGTGGGCATATCTCAAAACAATTATCTACAAAGCTTTTGTATTTAGAAAATGTGGTGCCTTTTAAAATGCGGTCGCCGCCATATACTTCGTCATTAAACAGCGGGTGGCCAATGTATTTCATGTGGGCCCGTATTTGGTGCGTGCGGCCTGTTTCCAGCTTACACTCAACCAGTGTTACATAGCTTAATGGCTCCAATACTTTATAATGCGTTACGGCATGTTTACCAAGCTCCCCGTTAGGAAAAACAGCCATTACCTTACGGTCTTGCAAACTGCGGCCTATATGGCCTGTAATAGTTCCTGTTTTTTCTTTCAAATTTCCCCAAACAAGGGCTTGGTAAGTGCGCTTAGTAGTACGGTTAAAAAACTGTTTGGCTAAAAAAGCTAGTGCATATTCATTTTTAGCCATTAACATTATACCGCTGGTATTTTTGTCTAAGCGGTGTACAAGGCCCGGCCGCAAATCGCCGGCCTGGCTTGGCATATTTTCAAAATGATACATTAAGGCATTAACCAATGTGCCGGTATAGTTGCCATAACCGGGGTGTACAACAAGGCCTGCGGGTTTATTAATAACCACTACATCATCATCTTCATAAACTATATCCAGCGGTATATTTTCTGCCCTAAGTTCAATAACCCGTGGGGGATGTGGCAGTACAATACTTATAACATCGTATGGCTTAATGCGGTAATTAGATTTTACCGGCTTATCATTTACCAAAATATTGCCCACATCGGCAGCGGCCTGCAATTTGGTGCGCGATGTTTTTTCAAGCCTGTTGTGCAAAAACTTATCTATTCGCAATAGGTCTTGCCCTTTATCAACTACTATCCTAAAGTGTTCAAAAAATTCATTTTCCTGTTCAACCTCGTCAGATATTAATTCATCCTCCAATCCCTCGTCATCTTTAATATCAATCATTATCGGGCTATTATTAATTTGCGTGTAAGGCTCTCGCCTTTAGTATTGCTAACGGTTACAAAATAAAAACCGTTTTGCTTGTCCGAAACATCTATTTGCCCATTGCCTATTTTGCCGCTATTAATTAGCACGCCTTGCAGGTTGTAAATAGTATAATTAAGCGGGCCTTTGCCCAAGTCGGTATGGTTAGCTATTGTTACTAGGCTGGTAGCCGGGTTGGGATAAAGGTATACATTGGCATGGCTGCGCACCAAGGTAGGTTCGGGCATGCCCATAAGGCTAACAATGCTATCGCCAAAAGCAGGGCGTATCATTAAGCTGCCTGCATAGGGGCTTAGGGTCCAGCCACTGTTGCTGGTTTTAAAATAGGTAATGTCAGAGTGGTCAGTATTGCGGTCAAAACCCACTTGCATATCAAAAGCACCGGCTTGGTACCAGCCTACAAAAAAGTTTTGGCCTGCAGGCAGGGCAAGCAACGTATCATCTACATAATAGGTAAAAAACTCAAAAAGCGAATCTTGCCAAACAGGGCGTAGTGCCAGCTTCTCGTAAATCACATCGCCCGGTTTGTCAGGGTCAGTATCCGATGCTTTATATACCCTAAGGGCAAACTCATTGCTCTGCACATCGTTATAGCTTTGGCAGAAATAAAAATGCACCGCACGCAAGGTATCGGGCACATTTAGCTTAAGGCGTATAGCGCCCTGTACTGCTGAGCCACCAATAAAGTACGATGCCTCGGCAGTGCCATCATCAAACGCATAGTAGTCTGAAAATTTTTGGTGGAAACGTATGGTATCGTTATGCTTATTTATATCAATATTATCTGTAGATTGAAAGATGTGCGTTAACACATATTCCGTTTCCTGTGTCATTAATGGGTAAGCACAAAATTGCACATCGGGCTTGGCTTGAAATGAAAGCTGGTTATAGCCACCAACATACACAGGGTCTAGCGGGTTAGCAGCAGGAAAATCGCCAGTGCAAGGGTTAGGGCCTCCTTGGTTATAATCGCCAAAAAATTTATACGTTACAGGCTTGCCACTATTATAAATGTTGGTTTGCGTAAGGTTTATTTTGGTAAACGATGTTAGGTATTGGTTAAAAGGCATTTGCTCATAATCGGCCAACAACGACGGTGCTTTGTATACAAAACCAACATCATTGTAGGTAGTATCAGCATTATTGCGCCCACTGTTTAGGTAGATGTAATCAACATTCCATATATCAAACATACCATACAATGCCCCAAAATTGCGAAACTGGAATTTAAAGCCTGAGGTAAAAAAGTCGTTGTTTAATAGTGGTATCATTACCTGCTTAAAGGTATCTAAGGCCGATGCCTGCGACTGCCAAACAGTAACCCAGCCTGTTAGTGGGCCTACATTATCATAAAAGCGAAGTTCAAGCCTGTCGCTATTTTCAACCCCATCGCCAAAGCCTTGGGGCTGGTACAAAAAGCTAAAGTAAACAGAGTCGGCAGGGGTAAGTGTACCTAAGTTTATAGGGCGCGATGTTAATGAATCGGCATAATCTTGCAAAAGGGTAAATAAATAAGGCTGGCCTTTTTGGTTAAGCCCGTCAAAGGTTGCGCAGCCTATAGTTGGTGGGCCAATGCAAAAGTCGGGGTTAATGTATACGCTCGAATCAACAAACAAATTACCATTTGGGTAGCCCAGTTGCCCGCCCGAAAAATCTTCTAAAAAAGGCAGGGTAAGCGTATCGCCCAAGGCTTTGCTATGTTTTGTAGCTACCGCCTTGTGCTTTAGCAACACAGGGTTGCCCTCTAATGGCTTTAGCCCCGGCTGCGCCATTACCAGCAAAGGCAGCAACAAAAGCAGTATTAAGCTGTATTTTTTATTTATTAGGGTCAAATTCATTATCCGTGTTTGTAGAGTCTAATACAGGTTGGTCAACCGGTTTGCGTAAGTAAATATCTATAAAAGCGCCCGGCTTAAGTTGCAGGCTATCGCCCATGGTAGGCGATTGTTTAAATACAATGGCCGCAGCACTATCGGCCGATGTTAGGAAGGTACCATCAAATATTACAGCACCCGGCGTAAGGCCTTTTGATTGTAAAATGTTAATGGCTTCCTCCTTAGTTAAGCCATTCAAATCGGGCACACGGCCATCGCCACCGGCAAGGCCCCTACCTACATACAATTCAACAACCGATCCTTTTTCAATCATAGTACCGGCTTTAATGTCGGCGCCATTAAACTGCATACGTAAAACAACAGGCAACCCATCTAAGTAACGAATGCGCCCTTGTTTTAGGCCATACGTTTCTAATGTTGCAGCCGCTGTTTTTAGCGATAAATCAATCAAATTGGGCAACTTAACCAGTTGCGGGCGGGTAGAGCTAACGGTAACATAAATGGTACGGCCTTCTTTAGCCATGGCGTTGGGCTGTGGGTCTTGTCCAATAACAATACCTTTTTGGCCTTTCGGGTCAAAAATAGAGTCAATAATCATGTAATCAACGCCTTTTTCGCCGGCAAACTTATCCAATTCGGTAACGGCTATACCCCTAAAATCGGGCACTTTAACCTTATCGCCGGGGCTGGTATAAAACTTTAGCGAGCAAAGGATAATCCACGATATGATAACAACCATAGAGGTTGACAAAAATATATGCTGCCAAAACAGCCGGGTGCGTACAAAGGCGAAAAATGTCATAATTAAGCGTGTTGGCCTGTTATAGCGTTTTGTTGCTTGTTTTGTTTCAATACCCCAAACTCCAATATCTTGTCAATAAAGTCGTAAGGTTTGTAACCGTTTAATGCCGTTTGGTGGAATATGGCCGTTGCGGGCGTCATTCCGGGTAACGAATTTACTTCAATGAAGATTACCTCCGGCTCGTTATTTTCCAATACGCGCACAAAGGCATCAATGCGGCAATAGCCTTCTACTTTTAATACACGGGCGGCTTTTTCCAACTCAGCCCTTACTTTGGTTGATATTTGGTGGCTGATAACAGTGTCGGGGCTATAGCGCGGCGGGGTTATGTTCTGCCCTTCGCCTGCAAGGAATTTCTCCTCCAGCGACAGTACTTCGCCCTCGGCCAATGTTTCCGATGGTTCAAATACCTCGTATTGTAAATTTCCGTTGTTGTCGTACGATGTTAGCATTCCGCCTGTTATTTCTAAAAAGTGCTTGGCACCATTCTTAGCTATTAACGTCTCAACTAAAAAATAATTTTTAGCGGGGAATTCTTCTTTCGGCTTGATATTCAGCACAGCAGCAGCGGCAAGGTTAAAATCAACCGTTTTGCGGAAAGCTAAAACAGCGTAAGCTTCCAACTCTTCGCGGGTTTTAATCTTTTTAACGGCCGATGAGCAGCCATCGTCATTCGGCTTGGCAATAAGCGGGTAGCCCAATGTTTTTTCTATCTCATCAACTACGGCATTGTGGTTGTTTTGCCATTCATCTTCGTAAACCAAACGGTGGCCGGCTACTAAAAAGCCTTGTTCGCGCAGCAACTTATTAGTGCGGAATTTATCAATGGTAATCTCCGATGATTCGCGGCCCGAACCGTTGTAAGGCAAGCCCACACGCTCCAGTTGCACTTGTAATTGGCCGTCTTCGCCGGGGCGGCCATGTAGGGCAATAAATACGCGGTTTACGCGCTTAGCCAACTCTTCGTAACTCAATTTTACAGGCGGTAGCAAACCTGCGTTGCCCGTATATTTTTGGGTGATGCGTTTGCAACGCTCCAAAATGCGCAATACTTCGGGGTGAATATGGTAATGCTCTACCTTTTCCTTTATGTCGTCGGCATTGTCTTTCAGCAAAATATTTACGGGGATGGAGTACATCAAATGCTCCTCGTTGCTTCCCGTTAAAAATACCGGCAACGGGCTGTATTTAGCAGATGATGCCAGTTTCTCGTAAATATTCCGTCCGCTTTCTACCGATATATGGCGCTCTGATGAGTATCCGCCTAAAATAACGGCGACTTTAATTTTATCATCAGCCGCTTGGGCAGTCATTTCAATAGCAACATCCAGTAGGGCTAAAAGCGCTTCGGCTTTGCCGTTGTATTTCATATCAAACACGCGCTGGTTTAGCGATGTGCGAATGATGAACGTTAGAAACTGCGATGGGTTTAAGCCAATTTCGGCTGCTTGGTGAAAGAAGAACGACGAAGGCATCATACCCGAAGTAGTGTTGGGGTCGTTCAAAAACACCTCACCACTATCAGTTATAAAACCGTCGATACGGGCGTATACAGAGAACTGAAGCTCCTTATACATGCGCTCGCACTCGGCACCAATCTTTTGTATTTGTTCTGCCGGAATATCTATCGGCGTTATTTTGCGCGATAAGCCGGGCAGGTATTTGCTGCGGTAATCGAACAATTCCTTGCCTTTGCGTATCTCGGTAGGAGGGAGCGCAACAGGGCCTTGTCCTTCGTTATCAACCACAATGCACGAGAATTCTTTTCCTTCAATAAAGCTTTCTATAATGATTTCGCTTTCGCTATCTACCGACTGGATAATGATTTCATCAGCACCACCGGCAAATTCAGCTTCTAATTTTTTAACTAATTGGGCAGGATGGTAAATAACTTCACCTGCTACACGGGCCGGTAGCCCAATGCCTTCGCGAATATCAGCCGTGCGTTTAGCCCAGTCAATTTTGCCTGTTTCTGATAATTTGCTCCAATCGGCAGCCGATATATCTACCGTAAAAAAGCTTTTGTTTACGGCCTTAACAAAGGCATATGGGTCATCTTTTTGTAAGATGGTTACACCGATAGAAGAGCCCTGCGTAGCCGATTTTATCACCATTGGTAAACCAACCGTGGCTTTGGCCTGGTTGTATATGGTAGAATGGTCTGAGTTGGTAAACCAATCATCATTGCTTACAATAACGTATTTGGGCGCGGCAAAACCGGCGTTAACCATTAGTTTGCGCTGCACAATTTTGTTAATGCCAATGGCAGATGGTAATATGCCCGAGCCTGAGTAAGGAACGTTTAAATATTCCAAAAGCCCTTGTATACGGCCGTCTTCGCCGTTAGGGCCATGCAGGCACAAAAAAGCAAAATCAATTAATCCGCTTAGTTCGGTAAACTCAACCTTGCGGCCAAGGGTGTTATAAATTTCATCTTGCTGCTCAACGCTTAGCGGCGCCAAATTCTCAGCGTATACCTGAAACGACTGAAACAAATTTTTGTCGGCCTCATTTAAATCTGAAACCTTAGAAAGAAGCGTGTTAACAGGTGGGTAAAAATCGCGGATTGAGCCCTTGTAAATGTACTGCCAGTTTAGCAAAATAAAATTGCCAAAACTGTCTACAAATATAGGCACAGCCTCAAACAACTGCTTGTTTAGGTTATCATACACAGTACGGCCGCCGGCAAACGATATCTCGCGTTCTTTTGAATTGCCCCCGAAAAATATTCCTACCTTAATTTTTTCCATCAACTGCAAAGTTAACTATTTTAGGTAAGGTTAAAGGGCTATATTTGGCGTGTTTTTAACAGGATTATGATGAAATCATTGAACCCTATAAATCGGTTTGTTATTGTGCTGGGGGCCATTATTCTGGCCTATTTGTTTATCGATTCGTACCTGGTATACAAAATACCTTTTGTAGGGCGTGTGGTAAACCTGTGTTACCATACTATTTTGCAAATTGTCAAATCCGGTTCGTCGGCTATTTTGCTGGCTATGGGCTACGATGTGCGCATAGGCTGCTTAAACCCTGTTAATTGTTATAACGATATTATCTGGATTAAAGGTTCGGCGCGCTCTGTGCAAATAAACCATATGTGCCTGGCGCTCGATTTGATGGTGTATTATTTTGCCCTTATTGTTGCCTACCCCGGCCATAAAAAAACAAAACCATGGGTAATTTTAGCCGGATGGATATTAATTCAGTTCCTAAATACGATACGCATTGCCTGGCTTACCGTTACCATCTTCAACCGCCCCGAAGCATTTGATTTTGAACACCACGTAGTATTCCGCGTAGTGGTATTCACCATCCTGTTTATTGTGTGGGTGCTGTGGATTAAATACTTTCCTGCCGATAAAGACGAGCCGAAGAAAGATTCGGCTACGGTTGTTGGCTAAGGTATTCTACCATTTTTTGCAGCGCCCTAGCCCTATGGCTTAGCAGCGTTTTTTCAGTAATGCCCATTTCGGCAAAGGTTAGGCCTTTGTCTTCCGGAATAAAAACCGGGTCATAGCCAAAACCTTTATCGCCCTTGGTTTCTGTTGAGATGGTGCCGTTTACAACACCTTCAAAAAGAGTTTCTTTCCCGTCTATAATCAGGGCTATAACGGTTTTAAACCGTGCATTCCTATTTTCTTTACCATCCAATTCTTGCAATAGCTTTTGCACGTTGCGTTTATCATCGCGCGGCAGTCCTGCATAATAAGCGCTGTCAACTCCCGGTTCGCCGCCTAATGCTTCTACTTCCAACCCGGTATCATCAGCAAAGCAATTGCGGCCCGTTTGGGCATAAAGGTAACGGGCTTTAAGCAACGCATTACCTTCTATGGTGCGCTCTGTTTCGTCGGGCTCGCCTATAAAGTTTATATCATTTAAGGATAAGATTTTAATGCTGTCGCCTAAGGCTGCATGTGCTTCATGTAGCTTGTGGGCATTGTTGGTGGCAAATACTAATTCCATTACAAATAAATCAATTTAGTTTCCACATTTTCGTAGCCCATTTGCATCAGCGTATTGGCGTAAGTTGCAATCTGCGCTTCGTGTGCTATATCGGGCTGGCCGGTTTTATAATCGGCTATTACCACTTTATTTTCCAGTTGCACCACACGGTCGGGGCGGTAGCTTTTGCCGCCGGGCAATAGTATCTCGCGCTCTATCCAAACCTTAGCATCAGTTGTAAATAGCGGATGATTAGCGGTATCGTCAAAAATAGTTTGCAGGCGGCTACGTACTTCGGGGGCATCGGCTTCCAGCATCAGGCCATCTTCCAACGCGCGGGTAATGGCTTGTTCCAAATCGGCAGGGGTATTTACCCAAGCCAATAGTTGATGTACCAGTTTGCCGTAGGTTATTTGCGGCGTTTCGCCCATATCCCAAACCTTTTTGGCTTGTATAGATATGATGATTTTATCGTCCCAATGGCCGGAAATAACACGGTCGAGTTTTACGGTATTACTTTCCTTTTTATTCTTAATAACAGGCGGAGCAGGGATATTATCAGTTTGATAAATTAGCTTTCCTTCTTCCCACTCGCCTTCAGCCACCAAAAAATCTTTAAAGTAGGCTGATACCGTACCATTATAGCCGCCGGGTAGGGTAGAGATAACGTATAAACGCTCCTCAGGCCTAGTCATGGCTACGTATAGCATGTTCAGCGTGTCTAGTTGGCGCTTCAGTTCTTCTTCTTCCAGTAATTCTGCCAGTCGCGTATCCTTCATCGCCTTTTCAAAAGGCACAATGGCTACGGGCAGGTTGGGCAGGTTTTCATCCTCATTTTGAATCCACTCGTAATCGTCCTTGTTCTGCTCGCGCCAGTTGGCGTGAGAGAATATAACAACCGGAAACTGCAAGCCTTTTGATTTATGGATGCTCATTACTCTTACAGCGTTAGCATCATCGGGCACAGAGACAGATAGCTTATAGCTATCCTCATACCACCATTCTAAAAAAGCAGCGGGGCTGTTGCCGTTATCAGCCATAAATTTAAGTACGATATCAAAAAACTGCTGTAGATAAGCATCGGGAGCATTGGTTAGGCCAATAATGCGCGCGGCTTCTTCAACCAACTCATACAAGCTAAGGCCTTTTAGTTTGGGGCTTAATATTTCGGGGGTAAGTATGCGTAGTTCATTAATAGCAGTTGTTTCACCCGCTTTTATTTTTTGCAATACAACGTTTATCTCTTCGGCTAAACCTTTGCGGCTCATTAAATTCTCCAACAAAGTAGCCGTTGCTATAGTATCGGTAGGGTTTACAAAGCGCTTTAAAAAGGCAATGAGTATATTTATGTTGGGCGATTTTACCAGCAACAGCGACTCGTTTGATAAAACGGGAATGCCATTCTCACTCAGGTATTGCGCCACCTCAATACCGCTAAAATTTTTGCGCACCAATACTGCAATGTCGCTGGGTTTGTAGCCTTCGGTTTGCAGGTAGTTTATCAGTTCTAAAATTTTGCGGCAATACAGTTCATTGTACGTTTGCTCCTCCGATTCTTCGGCAATTTTATCGGGCAAAAACTCAAAATGCACAACGCCGCCGCTTTTGTTTTCGTCAAACAACTGGCTTTGTTCGTGGTATATGGTTTGGTGTTTGGGGTGAAGACGTTGCGAGGCAAATTCGAAAAAGCGGTTGTTAAAATCAACAATCTCTTTTTTACTGCGAAAATTAGTGTCTAAATTCTTAGCAATAAAATTGCGAATTAATGCTTCCTGACGCTCTTCAACCAGCTCATTTTGGTCTTTATTATTCAATAAAGGAAGGTTGGCAAATTGCTCAACATCGCCACCGCGCCAGCGGTAAATGGCTTGTTTTCCATCGCCAACTACCATGTTAAAATTGCCACTTGCCAAAGCGTTCTCAATCAATGGTAGCAAGTTTTGCCATTGCATAGTTGAGGTATCTTGAAACTCATCTATCAGGAAATATTTATACTTCTCGCCAAGGCGTTCATATACATAAGGCGCAGGTTCGTTTTGTACTACCTGCCCTAAACGCTCATCAAATTCAGAGATGTGGACGGTGCCTGTTTCGTTACGATATTCGTCGATAATTTTTTGAAGTTCATTTAGCAAGGCTAATGAGAAGATACTTTTGTTGAGCAAACCGTAGTATAGAAAGCGTTCATGGCCCTCATCAACTATCTTAATAGCTTGTCTCAGTAGTATCTCTAATTGAGGTTGTGCAGCATTGATAGAATCCAAATATTTTTCTCCGGCAGCCGAATTCCATTTGTTTTTTTCTAAAACATATAGTGTTTTAGATTTTGGAGAAAAGCTATCAGTTTTGCCTTTTTTTAAATTTTTAAAATAAGATGCAACTCCTTGTTTACCTTGAGCAAATGCTTCATCCGGAATGTCATATTCCTCAATAATTTGCGTAGCATTAATGCCAATAGTAATTAGGCTATTTTTAAAGGTGTGGATGTAGGTATCTATTACCTTTTTGCTTTCTAATATATCATGTACGGTTAAATCGCGCAGCTTTTGTGCGTTCATTTTTCCTTCGGGGTTGAGTAACGAAGCCGCAAATTTTTTCAGTTCGTTTTCAATCCGCCAACTGCGTTCTTCGTCGGTGCGGTTTTCCGTAAAATCAACCAAAGCACGTGTAAGCAACGGGTCAGTGCCGGCGCGGCTTATCAGTTCGTCAATGGCATATTCCAGCAACTTGTCCGAGTCCAATTCTACATTAAATGAAAGCGGTATACCCAAATCGAACGCAAAGGCGCGTACTACGCGGTGTACAAAGCTGTCAATGGTGCTAATAGCAAAATCGGAGTAATTATGCAATAAAGCCTCGAAGGTGTTTTGTGCCCGTATGCGCAGTTCATGCGGCGGCAGTTGGGTTGCCTTTTGTATATCATTAAAATATTTGGCGTCAAAACCTTCCTCATTCTCCTGCTTGGATAACATGGCGAGTGAGGATATGACCCGCTCCTTCATTTCGGTAGCGGCCTTGTTGGTAAAGGTTATAGCCAATATGCTTTTAAAAGTAAACGGCGAGGACGATTGCAAAGCAATTTTAAGGTACTCCTTAACCAAGGTGTACGTTTTGCCCGAACCGGCCGATGACTTATAGACTACAAATGACATAGAGTACCCTCCCCGTCCCGATTGTATCGGGACACCCCTCCCTACACGTAGGGAGGGGAAAGCTTTAATTTATTTGTTCTTCAATTGTTTTCAAAACGGTAAATATATCGTTTTCAACTTCAGCATTAGTAAACCTTATTACAGTATAACCCAATTCTGTTAATAGTTCATCTCAGCCAGCATCGTATTCTTTTTGGTGATAGTGAATGCCGCCATCAACTTCAATTATTAAATTTAATTTTGCACAATAAAAATCAGCAACAAAAAAGTCTGCTAAATTGAATTTTCTATTGTAAAGTATCGGATGTTGGCGTAGAAATTTATTTCCAAAAAACTGCCTTTTTCTTAATTCTGCCCAAAGCAATTTCTCTGTTTTAGTTTCATTGTTTCGCAATTCCCTGGCAAGCCTTAATATGTCGTCTAGTTTATTCATAAAAAATCTCCCTCCCTATAAATAGGGAGGGCCGGGGTGGGTACTTAAGCATTCATCTTTTCATTAAAACATGCCCTGCACAGCGGCTCATAGCTTTCAGTCTCGCCCACTAAAACTAAGTCGTCTGAGGGAACTTTGCGGTAGCTTTGGTTGGCCAGGGCTCCGCAGCTTACGCATATAGCGTGTACTTTGGTTACAAATTCGGCAATAGCCATCATGGCCGGTACCGGGCCAAAGGGTTTGCCCAAATAGTCCATATCAAGCCCTGCCACAATTACGCGGATGCCTTTGTTTGCAAGCTGGTTACAAACATCTATAATGCCTTCGTCAAAAAACTGGGCCTCGTCAATGCCCACTACCTCAATGCCGTCAATCAGCGTTAAAATATCGGCCGATGAGCCAACGGGGGTAGAGTGGATGGTATTAGCATCGTGAGACACCACTTGCGTCTCGTGGTAGCGGTTATCAATAGCAGGTTTAAATATCTCCACCTTCTGCTTGGCAAACTGGGCGCGCTTCATACGGCGTATCAGTTCTTCCGTTTTGCCGGAGAACATAGAGCCGCAAATAACCTCAATCCACCCGCGGTGGGCGCCTTTTCGTGTAGTATCTTCAATAAACATTGGCCGTTATAAAAAATGTTATGTTAACAACTTAGCAACATTCAAATAAGTAATGCTGTTAAACGATATACTTTTATGCTGCCAAAAATAAGGTTACGTCCTTATCAAAGCACCAATGTTTAAAAATTAAAAAGGCTATGGACATTCAACAGGCAAAAGCAGAAGTTTCAGCAGCGCTGGTAGAAATTGCAGAGCAGCTAGAGGTGGTGTTGAACCGCAAAGGCGCTATACCGCAAATAGAACTGGATTTGTTACTAACCAATACCCAAAAACTGTATTCGTATTTGGTGGTGCTAAGCAGGCTTAACGCCGGTGGCAAGGCCGATGGTAACGAAAAAGCCAAGCAGGAAGACCTGCCTGTTGTTAAGCAGGAAGAAATTGCCCGCATGGTACAAAGCGAGGTTGTAAAGCTGCGCGATGAGATGTTCCGCACCTTTACTGCCAAAACGGTTGATACTACTAAAACTACTGAGCCTATGCCTGTGGTTGAAACAGTATCGGCCCCAACAACGCCTGTAAACACCATGCCAACGGCCAAGCCCCAAATGGGCCCATCGCCTGAAAAGCTGGCTAAGATAAAAGAGAACCCTTATATAGGTAAAACGGTAATGCCAAATGGCTTTGTTGAGGCAAAGCAAACAGAGGTGTTGTTAGAAGAAGCCCCTGTAGAGGTTAAGAAAGAGGTTGCCCCGGTTGAGAATTTTATTCAGCCAGAGCCAATGCCTGAGGTTAAGCCTTATGTACAGCCTGAGCCTGAAGTTAAGGCTTTTGTACTGCCTGAACCGGTGGCCCAACCTGTGGTTGAGCAAAAGTTTACAACCCCGTTGGATGTAACTTTGCCACCATTAACCACCCCAACCGCACTTTTTGATGAGAAACCCACTGTAAATGTGGAAGATAACTCTGTAGTGAACAAACTAAGGGGCAAATCCATTACTAGTATCAAAGCCGCTATAGGTATTAACGATAAATTCCAATACCTTAACGACTTATTTAAAGGAAATGTCCAAGACTATAACGAGTCGTTAGACAGTTTGAATAACTTTGGCTCATTAGAGCAGGCCGAAGCCCACTTTAATGCACTGCGCAACAAATTTGGCTGGGATATGGAGAATACCTCGGCGGCAGGGCTTTATGAACTGGTTATTCGTCGTTACTTGAAATAATTTTTGTTTAAATACACGAATAAAATTTTGATTAAAGAGCATTAAGTATAATTTTGCACCTTATAAGGGGGGGTAATGTCTCCTTAACTGACAACGAATCAATACACATAGAACGATTATCTTATGAATAAAACAGTACTTAGAGCCTTAGTCACACTAACTGTTGCCGCATTTATGTCGGTACAGTCATTGGTGGCAGCGCCCAAAGCCTTTGGTACAAATACTGTACTTGGCGGGCCAACATTGACGATTGGAGCAGCCAAAACACTTACCGCAGTTACCCTGCAGCTAAATGGTTCGTATAACATTACTTATCTTGTAGTTGTACACAATTATGGTAACACTACATTATATAATGTACAGGTAACTGATAATTTAGTAGGCACATTTCCAAACCCTGCATCATTTAGTATAGTTGGTGTACCTAGCGCAAGCGGCACATTAACAGCTAATGCATCATTTAACGGTAATGGTATTACTGACCTTTTAGGCGCGGGAAGCACATTGGTTTCTGGCGGCGAAGAAACAGTTAGCTTTACAGTTAACGTTACCGTACCGGGCCCAGGCTTGTATTACAATACTGCTATAGCAACGGGTACAGACATCAACAACGTTGTTTCGGCAAGCGATTCATCAGACTGGGGCACTAACCCTGACCCTGACGCGGACAATAACCCTAACGAATCGTCTGAAAACAACCCAACCCCAACCCCACTTAACGCCAACTCGGTTACTACAGTAGGTATAGCTAAAACCATTATTGATACAGCATTAGTAAACTGCCAATATGAAATACGCTACCAGATAGTAGTACGCAATATAGGTAACGAGGTGTTAGATAACATACAAGTAACAGATGTTTTAGATAACGTATTTCCTTTACCTGCTACCTATACTGTTAGCAACGTTAGCTTAGGAGGCCCTGCTGCCGGTACGGCTACTTTAGGCACACCTACATTTAATGGTGGTTCTACCCCAACATTCTTAGATCCTGCTGCTACTTCAATAGGTGTAGGCCAAGACCTTTACATTTTCTTTACCGTAACGGTTGATTTACAAGGCACCGGTGGTGTATTTGGAAACAATGCCACAGTAACTGCCCAAGGCGCGTTTACTAATCAGGCTACTACTGATATTTCAGACTGGGGCACAAACCCTGACCCTGATGGCGACGGTAACCCTAATGAAGCTGTTCAGTTAGAGAATGACCCTACGGAGTTTAACGTTCAAACCCTTGACTTAGGTATAGCCAAAGCGGTTAGCGTTACTTTACAGCCTGACGGAAGCTACAACATTACTTATGCTGTAACGGTACAAAATTTTGGCGATAACACTATCAACAACATTACTGTTACTGATAACTTAAGCAATACATTCCCTGCTCCGGTTACTTATACTGTAATTGCACAACCTTCAGTATCGCAAGGCACATTAATACCTAACCAAGGTTACGGCAATGGTAACAATGAATTGCTTAACGCAGGCAGCTACCTATCGGGTAATACTACTGCGGTAATTAACTTTACTATAAACGTATTGCTTAACAACACTACCGATACTATATTCTTCAACTCGGCTATTGGTTTTGCAAGCGGAAGCTGCGGCCAGGCAGCGGTTGATACCTCAATGAACGGTACAAACCCTGACCCTAACTTTAACTCAAGCGCTACCGATGCCGGCGAGGCGGAACCAACCCCTGTAGTATTAATACAAACTACTACTACTATAC
>JANOCJ010000042.1:0-7307 GCA_031412115.1 Flavobacteriales bacterium | reverse complement strand
TATAACATTGGCGGCGGTAAAGGTTTTGCCACTACCGGTAACACCCAAAAGGGTTTGGGCACGGTCGCCGCGCTTAAGGCCGTCAACCAGTTGGCGTATAGCCTCGGGTTGGTCGCCGGTGGGTTTGTATTCAGATGTAAGTTGGAAACTCAAGGGGATAAAAATCTTTAGCAAATATAAGTTTTTAGGCGCTAATTTGTTCAAAGCGTATATTTACATTCAATATGCTTGACGCACCCCATATTTTTCTTGACGATAAATTTACTTATTACCAGCAACTTAGCCCCAAAGGCAAGCGTAAGTTTTTAGCACGCACCAAGCATGTAGCATTTAAAAAAGAGTTTGTTGGCAGGGATGGGTTAAGGGTTACCGATGAGATGCGCCTGCTAATATCGGCCTGCTGGGTGCAGGTTACCTACGGGCTCGATTTTTATTTGACCGAAGAATATGCGCAGGTACATATCTATCCGCAAACTTTTTTTTCAAACCTGGCCGACCATGAGGTAAAGGGCTTAACCACCGGCGAGGGTATCATATTTATATCGTGGTTAGATTTTGTTGAAGACTATAAAGTAGCCAACAACTTAAATGTAGGCATGCACGAAATTACCCATGCCATGCTAATATCAGCCGCCTTTAAGCACAACTTTGACGATTATTTTACAGAGCATTACAAAGACTTTTTTGACAATACCAAGGAAGTGTTTTGGGATTTGCGCAACGGTTATCAATCATACTTACGCGAATACGGCGGTACTAACTTTGTGGAGTTTCTTTCAGTTAGTGTAGAAGCGTTTTTTGAAAACCCACGCGAATTGAAAACCAGCCTGCCCGAATTGTACTACAACCTGTGCGCCTTATTAAAGCAAGACCCTTTAAATACTATTGGCGACTATAAAGTAAGCCGCAATTTGGTAAACGAGATGATGTATACCCGCATGGACCACGGCATACCGGCCGAGGTGCTGGAACAACTGGAAAGCAACAGCGATGTTGATATTAAGAAGATAAAGTACTTTTTTTATACCCTTGCATCGCTGGTGGGTAGTATACTTTTAATACGCACTGCTTGGCTTTTTACAATGGTGGGTATTGTTGTATTCTCAATCTACTTACAAAAGCTTATAAAGCTAATGCGCGAAGGATAAAAAATATCTTTTACATTGTTTTAGGGCTAAATGGCCGCTTTTTCCGATAAAACGGTAAAATTGTAGCCGATAAATAACAACAACAGCAGCAAGGCTTCCGTTATGGTGGCAATGTTAACAGAACTATTATTCATCAACAAAAATTTTGGGGGAAAGATAAAATGTGTATTTTCGTCGCCCATCTCAAAACAACACAATTTTTAATACAAACTCTTTAAAAAAATTACAAACCTTTAAATTAAAAAAACAATGAGCAACGCACAGAGCACATCATCTGGTTCAGGTTTTCCACGCTGGCTGTTTAACCTACTGGTAATCGTTATCGAATGGGTTATAGCATTTTGTATTTACAGCTTCGTATTTGGCGACCCTTCAAACTTTGAGGGCGGAAATCCGGAAAATCACCCAGCGCCGGGTAACTTATTGGGTATTATATATAAAGGTGGTATCATCGTACCATTCCTTATTACAGCTTTTATGTTGGTAATTACCTTCTCTATTGAGCGTGGCCTTACCATTGCACGTGCAAGCGGTAAAAAAGCCAATAAAGTATTTGTTCGCGAGTTGCAAGGTATGGTAAACAAAGGCGAGATTGACCGCGCCATTGCTGCCTGCGATACGCAAAAAGGTTCGTTAGCCAACGTAATGAAAGCAGGTTTGCTGCATTACAAAGAGCTAAGCAACGATACGCACTTGGATAAAGACCAAAAAGTACTGTCATTACAAAAAGAACTGGAAGAAGCTACCGCACTTGAGTTGCCTATGCTATCTCAAAACATGGTTATCCTTGCAACTATCGTATCGTTAGGTACCCTTGTAGGTCTTATTGGTACTGTATTTGGTATGATTAAAGCTTTCCAGGCACTGGGCAGCGCTAGTGGCGGCGACTCTACAGCACTTGCAACCGGTATTTCTGAGGCCCTTATCAATACCGCTATCGGTATCCTTTCATCTACCCTGGCAATTGTAGCTTACAACTTCTTCACCACTACTATAGATAACCTTACCTATAAAATTGATGAAGCCGGTTTTAGCCTTGTACAATCATTTGCCGCTACCCAAAAATAGTTAGTGGTTAATTACAACTCTAAATAACGATTTGATATGCCCAAGATAAAAATGCCCAAGAGTAGCCCCGGCATCGACATGACACCCATGGTCGACCTGGCTTTCCTTCTTGTAACATTCTTCATGCTTGCGGCGCAGTTTAAGCCCGAAGAGTTGGTTGCTGTTGAAATACCCTCATCTATTGCTGAGAAAAAAATACCCAAGGAAAACGTTATTGCCATTACAGTATCGCCCAAAGGGCAGGT
Source organism: Flavobacteriales bacterium (assembly GCA_031412115.1). GTDB lineage: Bacteria > Bacteroidota > Bacteroidia > CAMBQF01 > CAMBQF01 > CAMBQF01. Next base: position 4,846 of record JANOCJ010000042.1, on the reverse strand, counting down.
GCTGTTAAACATAAACGGCGAAGACCGCAGGGTAAATATTTTGAAGCGTATGGCTGAAAAGTATAAAACAAACCTAACCCCGGCCGAGTACACCAAGTTTGGTAAAATGGGCATGTTTGGCGCCCCTATGGAAAATATGAAACAATATTTAGCCACTAAGAACGAAGGAGAACGCCAAAAATTCCCCAAACTAGGTATACCTGCCGACTCGCTAAATAACCAGTTTAAAGACTGGATATATACTGCGCTTACAGAGTACCATTCTGAAAATGCGGCAATTCGCCCTGAGATTAGCATTAAAGCCGATAACACTACCGAGTATAAATACATACAATTGGTAATTGATGGCTTACGCGAAAACAATGCGAACGCATACAGTTTGATAACCAGCTATGAAGCTAAACAACAATAACCCGATTTTGTATAACTGTAAAAAGATAAAACAATGGCAGAATTAGGCGGAGGTGATGGTGGCGGACATGGTAAACATGAGAAGAAAAGGGCCAAAAAAGCATCGGGTAGGGTAGATATGACCCCCATGGTTGACTTAGGTTTCCTTTTACTTACCTTCTTTGTACTTACCAGCACGCTAAAAGAACCTAAAGTAATGGACCTTGTGGTACCGGCTAAAAAACCACAAGATTCTACTCAAGCAACTAAATTTCCGGCTGATAGGACTATTAACTTATTACTATCAGGTAAGAATAAAATATACTATTACATGGGCGGCAAAAAGGCTGGCGAAGTTCCTGAATTTAAAAGGACTACCTATTCTCGCAGCGGTTTACGTAAAGTATTGCTAGATAATAATACAAGGCTAAACAAAGAAGTGTTGGCTTTAGAAGAACAGGTGAAAGCCGGTAAACTTCCTGAAGACTCACTTAAACCCCAGGTAAGCAGGTTAAAAATGAAGTCGATGACACAGTCAGGTGGCCAATATGGTTTGTTAGCCATTATTAAGCCTGCCGATAATTCGACTTACAAAAACCTTGTTGACGTGTTTGACGAGCTGAACATTACCAACGTGGCCAACAAAGCCCTGGTAAAACCGGCACCTTGGGAACTTGAAGCATTAAAACTGGCCCCCCAGTAAAATTATTTGTGGAACTTAAGAAAGTTGAGCATCGTATATATATAAATAACGAAACGTTATGAGCGCAACATCATCAAATGAAACTTTCGACGACGTAGTCTTCGAACATCGCAATAAGGCATACGGTGCCTATTTTATGCGCCGTTACTATGGCCGTAGCATTATTATTGCTACCGCTATTGGTGTAGCCTTCTTTTTACTATTGGCAAGCATTCCGGCTATTTCGGCTTGGATTAGCAACACCTTTACTGAAAAGGAGCCACCAAAAATTGAAACCAAAACAACCTTGGCAGACGTTACGGCACCTAAGGATTTACCCCCGCCGCCACCCCCACCGCCACCGGTTGAACCACCTAAGGTAGCTGAGATTAAATTTACCGAGCCCGAGGTAACGGAAGACCCTATTGAGGATAAAGACTTACCACCACCGGTTGAGGATTTAACAAAAGCCAACGTAGGCGAAGACAACGTTGAAGGCGATATGAATAACTTTGAGGTTCCCGAAGACAATAGCAACAACCAAGTAGTTGAAGAGGTTGCCCCGCAGGTGTTTCAAATTGTAGAGCAAATGCCTGAGTTTCAAGGTGGCGAAGAAGCTTTGTTAAAGTATTTATCAAAGAACATTAAATACCCTGAAATTGCCCGCGATGCTAATACCCAAGGCACTATCTTCATCACCTTTGTGGTTGATGAAAACGGTAGGATTACCAGCCCGCAGGTATTACGTGGCCTAAACGGCCCCGGTGCTAAAGAGTGTGCCAACGAAGCTATGCGCGTTGTTAGCTCTATGCCCGCTTGGAAAGCCGGCAAGCAAAACGGTAAAGCAGTACGTGTACAATACAACCTGCCCGTTAAATTTACCATGCGCTAAAATTTTGCAAACATGTAATATAGAAAGCCGTTCCAATTTGGGGCGGCTTTTTTGTTGCTTTTAAGTTGTTGCTTTTAAGTTGGTGGTTGATAGTTGGTGGTTGGTAGAAAATTGCAAAATACTGCCAACTGCGAACTACCAACTACCAACTATCAACTATCTTTGCCGCAATGAAAAAGATATTGGTTGCCAACCGCGGAGAGATTGCGTTGCGCGTTATGCGCACCTGCCGCGAAATGGGCATTAAAACCGTTGCCGTTTATTCTACTGCCGACCGTAATTCGCCCCACGTAAAATATGCCGACGAGGCTGTGTGTTTAGGTGGCCCACAATCAAGCGAAAGTTATCTTAACAAGCAAAAGATACTGGATGCTTGTAAAGAGTTGGGCGTAGATGGTATACATCCCGGCTACGGCTTTTTGTCGGAAAATGCAGAGTTTTGCCGTATGGTTACCGATGCCGGTATAACCTTTATTGGACCCGGCCCCGAGGCTATGGAAATTATGGGCAGCAAACTGGCTGCCAAAGCAGCGGTGAAATCGTACAATATTCCTTTAGTTCCGGGCTTAGATACCGCTATTACTGATGTGGAATATGCTAAAAAGCTGTCGTTAGAAATTGGCTACCCCGTGCTAATAAAAGCATCGGCGGGTGGCGGTGGCAAAGGTATGCGCGTGGTTGATGAACCCGGTCAGTTTGAAGAGCAAATGCAGCTTGCCGTTAGCGAGGCTACTTCGGCCTTTGGCGATGGCGCTGTTTTTATTGAGAAGTACGTTTTATCGCCCCGCCATATAGAGATACAGGTAATGGCCGATACGCATGGCAATATTGTGTATTTATTTGAGCGCGATTGCAGCGTGCAACGTCGCCACCAAAAGGTGGTAGAGGAAGCGCCTAGCGCAGTGCTTACGCCCGAGATACGCGAGGCGATGGGCAAGTGCGCAGTTGATGTTTGCCGCGCCTGTAACTACGTAAATGCAGGAACGGTTGAGTTTATTGTTGATGATAAATTGAACTTTTACTTCCTTGAAATGAATACCCGCTTGCAGGTAGAGCATCCTGTAACGGAAATGATATCAGGCGTTGATTTGGTGAAGGAACAGATACGTGTTGCCGATGGCGAAAAGCTATCATTCACCCAGGAAGATTTAAAAATAAACGGACACGCCATTGAAATACGCGTATATGCCGAAGACCCTCAGAACAACTTTTTGCCTGATATTGGCAAGCTGGTGCGCTACCGCCGCCCTTATGGCATGGGCATTAGGGTTGACGATGGTTTTGAAGAGGGTATGGAAATACCTATTTATTACGACCCAATGATATCTAAACTAATAGCCCACGGTAAAGATCGTACCGAGGCTATTGAGCGAATGATACGTGCTATTGATGATTACGAAGTAGCGGGTGTAGAAACTACATTGGGCTTTTGCAAATTTGTATTGCAACACGATGCGTTTGTATCGGGCAAGTTTGATACCGGTTTTGTAAAAGACCATTTTAAGCCCGAATATTTAGTAACCAAAACAGGCAATGCCGAAGAAGAACAGCTGGCTAGTTTACTAGCCGCAGCATTGCACAGCAAAAAAGCGGTAGCTAAAGTTGAGGCTGCTGAAACACAAACTAACCAATCGAAATGGCGCGAACGCCGTTACCTGTAATATGACCGTAATATCTCCCCTAAAAGCAATTTCAGCCATTGATGGCCGCTATTGGAATATAGTAAAACCATTGGCCGAATACTTTTCTGAAGAGGCGCTGATGAAGTACCGCGTGCGTGTAGAGATTGAATATTTCAAGGCGCTTTGCAACATACCGCTGCCGCAATTGGTTGGTTTTCCTGTTACTGCTTTTGCTCAATTGGATGCTATCTACCTAGATTTTTCGGAGGCAGATGCCTTGGCTATAAAGGAGATTGAGAAAACCACCAACCACGATGTAAAGGCAGTTGAGTACTTTATAAAAGACAAGTTTGAAAAATTAGGCTTTGCGCAGTTTTCTGAATTTATCCACTTTGGTTTAACATCGCAAGACATTAATAATACGGCCATTCCGCTATCATTAAAAGAATATTTGGAAGGCGCTTTTGATTTGCAGCAGGAAGAATTATTAAACCGTTTGGCTGAACTTTCTGACCAATGGAAAGACGTTTCGATGCTGGCACGTACCCACGGGCAACCGGCCTCACCTACGCGTTTGGGCAAAGAGATTGACGTGTTTTTTGAACGGTTGAGTGTACAGTTGGCTTACTTAGAAACTGCTTTGCATTCGGCTAAATTTGGTGGCGCTACAGGCAATTTTAACGCCCATAAAGTGGCATACCCTGCTATTGACTGGCATGCTTTTGCCGACAATTTTATTGAGAATAATTTAGGCCTTGACCGTTCATACCCAACTACCCAAATAGAGCATTACGATAGTCTTGCCGCTATATGCCACGCCTGCGCACGCATCAACACCATATTGCTTGATTTGTGCCGCGATATGTGGACGTACATCTCTATGGATTACTTCAAACAAAAATTAAAAGAGGGCGAAGTAGGATCATCGGCAATGCCGCATAAGGTAAACCCAATTGATTTTGAAAATGCCGAAGGCAACCTTGGTATTGCCAATGCGTTATTTGAACATTTGGCAGCCAAACTTCCAATCTCGCGCCTACAGCGCGACTTAACCGATAGCACCGTATTGCGCAACTTGGGCGTGCCCTTTGCGCATAGCTACGTAGCCGTAGTGTCGCTTACCAAAGGCCTGAACAAGCTTTTGCTTAACAAGGATGCTATTGATGCCGATTTAGAACGCAACTGGGCCGTAGTGGCTGAGGCCGTACAAACCATACTTAGGCGCGAGGGCTATCCCAAACCCTACGAAGCACTTAAAGC
>JANOCJ010000041.1:0-11480 GCA_031412115.1 Flavobacteriales bacterium | reverse complement strand
AAGCCAAACAGTTTTTCAAACAAATAAATAGATGGGTAAGCAAACAAGGTAAGCGCGCTGCTGGCAGCAAACCATATATACGGTTCTGCTATTAAGCCTGTAAAATCGCCCTCGTGCATTACCTGTATGCCGCTATACCCTAAGGCGTATACACCAAAAATCATAAAGGTGGCAACTATCAATTGCCCGCGTTTGCGCAGGCCCACAATGCTAAACAAAGCCGTAATGCCTGCGGCTAATTGCAAAAATTCAAACTCAAAGCTATTGGGTATAATAAAGCCAATAATCAACACACAAATAAGGTGGGTATAAAGCGCCACACGCGTATCAAAAAAGGCCCGTATAATAATGGGTACAATACAAAATGGGGCAAGAAAAATGCTCACATTATCAAACTGCAAAATAAGCCAGCACGAAAATACCATTAGTGTAATAATGAAGAACAGAAAGGTAAAGCGGGCATTATCTTTAATTAATTCCTTACGAAAAATATAAAGGAACATTACCAGCAAAACCAGTGACAAGGCCACTACTATAGCCTGGCCCAGGCTTACCGCCCACGTGTTGTACCCATCGCCAATTTCTTTTTCCATCACCATCCGCAACGACTCTAGCTTTTGGTATGCTTCTCCACTAACAACGGCACCTTCGCGCACAATCAGCTCTTCCTTTTGCACCATGCCCTGCATAGACGAAATATCGCCCTGCAAGCCTGTTTCGTATTTATTACTGGTTTCGCTGTCGTAGCTAATGTTGGGTATGGCAACTTCTTCAATACTATTTATTACTTCGGGCGTTAATGGTGGGTCGTATTTAGCCGCCCATTGCTTAAGGCTGTCCTTTAATTGTGATTGACGGATAAGGCTTGATATGGGACGGTAGTCGGCAAATTTTCCATCAACCACTGTTACTTCAAAACTGTTGCGCTGGCCCCTTAAAATCTCCGATTCTTTTAATAAGCCATGCTTATAAATACGGTCAATAATGGCAAAGCCTTTGGTTAAATTATCGGGGTTGCGTATGCCTAGGCTTTCTTTTGACTGGCGAATGGAAACAATAGAATCGGTGCTGTCTCCTTCTTTATACCCCAACTTAATTTTAAACTGTTGTTTTACCTTATCACCAACACCCTTTTCTTGGTTAAAGAAGGGCTTAAAATTGCGGCGAATATCGCTATACTCATCCTCAATTTCCTGTGTTGACTTTAAAATGGGGAACTCAAAAGGGGCATGCAAATCCTCATACTGCCAAGGTTTGCCCTTTTGGTATTCATACTCAAACTTTTTACTATTGGGAAATAAGTAGACAATAGTGATAACAGTAACAATAAAAACCAACAACTTTACTGCTAAGTTGTTACTACCTACGTGTATGGTTTGCCGTTGTTCCAAATCAAAAAGTTATCTGCCAAAAATACAATAAAGCGGCATATTAATAACCGCTAAATAAATACTAACTTTGCACCCGCAAAATAACAAACAATGAAAGAAGTATATATAGTAGCCGCAGTACGCACGCCCATTGGCAGCTTTGGTGGCACTTTGTCAACCGTTCCGGCACCCCGTTTGGGCGCAGCCGCTATTAAAGCCGCTTTAGAAAAAGCCGGTGTAAAACCCGAAGCTGTAAATGAAGTTTTTATGGGCAACGTATTGCAGGCAGGCGTAGGCCAGGCACCCGTTACTCAAGCGTCTATATTTGCCGGTATTCCTGATACTACACCGGGTACTACCATTAATAAAGTATGCGCATCGGGCATGAAAGCCGTTATGTTAGGCGCACAATCAATTATGCTGGGTATAAACGACGTTGTTGTTGCCGGCGGAATGGAAAATATGAGCCTTACCCCATACTACATGGATAAAGGCCGCAACGGCTATAAATACGGGCACGGCCAAATTTTAGACGGTATTGTAAAAGATGGCCTTTGGGACGTTTACAACGAATACCTAATGGGCAACGCAGCCGAATTGACTGCTAAAGAATACAACATTACCCGCGAGGAGCAGGATGCTTTTGCTATCGAATCGTACAAACGTTCAGCCGATGCATGGACTAACGGCCGTTTTACAGAGGAAATTGCCCCCATTACTGTTGAAGGCAAAGTACCTGTAACTATTAGCGAAGACGAAGAATACAAAAAAGTACATTTTGATAAAATACCCGGTTTGAGGCCTGTTTTTCAAAAAGACGGAACAGTAACTGCCGCCAACGCTTCATCATTAAACGATGGTGCTTCGGCACTGATATTGGTTAGCAAAGAGAAAGCCGAAGAACTGGGCTTGAAACCCATTGCTAAAATTCGTGGTTTTGCCGATGCGCAACAAGCCCCTGAGTGGTTTACAACCGCCCCGGCTAAAGCCATACCAAAAGCTATTGCCAACGCAGGCTTAACGGCTGCTGATATTGAGTTTTACGAGATAAACGAAGCATTTTCGGCCGTAGGTATTGCCAACAACAAATTACTAAATTTAGACCCAACTAAGGTTAACGTAAACGGCGGTGCTGTTGGCTTAGGCCACCCACTGGGCAGTTCAGGCTCACGTATATTAGTTACCCTATTGCACGTTCTTAAACAACGCAACGCTAAAATTGGCGTAGCGGGCATTTGCAACGGCGGCGGCGGTGCCAGCGCTATTGTTGTTGAGATGGTTTAACTCCTTTTAAAATTTATATTGAAAGCCGGAGAGGAAACTTTCCGGCTTTTTTGTGGAATAAGGTTTGGCTTTGCATCTAACCTGTAAAAGAAGCAAGTGGCAAGCTATAAAGTAAACATACCACAACCGTGCGCAGAACCTTGGGAACAAATGAAACCTACAGGTTGTGGTGCATTTTGTGTTAGCTGCCAAAAGGAGGTGATTGATTTTACGCAAAAATCGTACCCCGAAATCGCTGCCATTTTAAATAATGCCAGCGGCGAAGTGTGTGGCAGGTTTACCAAAAAACAAACCGAATTTGAGTTTGAATATGTTCCGCTATTATCTTCCACCAACTGGTTTAGAAGGGGAATGATTGGGGCTGCATTTTCATTACTAGTAGCGGCATTTACAACCAATGCTCAAACACCTGCTGTTAAAACTAAAACAGAATCTATAGCAAAAAAGAAGACTAGCAAATTGGTTTTTTCAGGAGTTGTTATGGAAGATTCTACTAACAAACCTTTAAGCAATGTAATGGTTAGTTTAAAGCAAAATCCATCGTACACAACTATTACTGATAGCTTAGGCCGCTATGAATTAAAAATAGAAAAAGCACTTATTAGTGATTCGATTTTTCTATTTAATAAAATGACTTGCAATAATATGGAGGTTAAATTACTGCCCGGAATACCGCAAGATGTTTATTTAAAACCCCATGTAATTACTTTGGAAACGATTGAGATAACAACCACTTATCCACGCAATCATGAACATGAACCGGTTATTGTTGGAGCACTGCCCAGTAGGACATATACCATCAGGGTAGTTAATCAAACTAACATTCCTGTAGATATGATGATACGCCACTTTTTTGGCATTAATTACTGGGATTAATACATATTAATATGACTACATTTAAAATTACAATAGCGGAACCTTGCCACGAAAATTGGAAAAATATGGTTACCACAAGTTGTGGTGCATTTTGCCATAGTTGCCAAAAAGAGGTTATTGATTATACCGGAAAAACAAGCGTAGAAATAGCCCAAATATTTGGTAACAATAAGGGTGCAACTTGTGGAAAATTCATGCCTAGTCAATTAGCGCACGTATATGAATATATGCACGATAAGCCTGTACGAAACTATTGGTTTAACAAAGGGCTAATAGGAACTGGATTGTCAATATTGGTTGCCACTACGCATGTTAGGTCAGAAAGTAAAAATAAAATTTATGCGCCAGAAATAACATTAGCTGAATATGCTAAAAAAGCCTATCCAACTGTTGAAAACAAATTTGACGAAGGATACTTTATAATAAATGGCAGCATAGTTGATGAATCTGGAGAACCCGTAGCCTTTGCTACGGTAGTTACTAAAAATATCAGTGGTGAAATAATTGGAGTGATTACGGATATTGATGGCAATTTTACACTAAAAATACCGCGTAATAAATTAAATGATTTGCCCCAGGTAATACTAACATTTAAAAATGTGGGTTATAAAACACAAGATTATACAATTGATATAAAAGGCACAAATACCATATGTAAAATAGTGCTAAAATCAGAAGAGCTTCCAATTATAGGAATGATTATAACAGTGAAAAAACCTACCCCACTAACTAAAAAACCTGAAACACCTATTGAGCATGAACTTTGGTATGACTATAAATTTAATGGGGGAGAATAAAATGAAGTATTTAATTGTTTTAATCTTTAGCTTGATATCTTTAAGCGCGTTTTCTCAGAATAGTGCAAGTAACGACTCTCTCGTTTTTGAAACATGCGGGGAGATTCACAGTAGAATTAATAAAACACTCGAACAGGTCATGTACGCCGACATAGTCTGTCTTGAAATTGTTGATGATTACAATCCTAAACCTCCTACCGCACCCGTTGATATGTATATACGCCACTATTTTGGCCTGGGTTATTGGGGATAATTAACAATAGTCACATTTTTTTACCTCCTGTACGCTATACGCCAAACCCTACTATATTTGTGGTATGGGTTATCCTTCAAAAATTTTAATTGCCAACCGTGGCGAGATTGCTATTCGTGTAATAAACACCTGCAAAAAGCTTGGTATTGGCAGCGTTGCTGTTTTTTCTGAGCCCGACCGTAATGCGCTATATGTGCAATTGGCTGATGAGGCCATTGCCATTGGTGGTTACAATTCGGCTGAAAGCTATTTAGACCACGATAAGATTATTGCTGCCGCTAAGCAAACCGGCGCGCAGGCTATACACCCCGGCTATGGCTTTTTGAGTGAGAATGAAGATTTTGCCCGCCGCTGTTTAGCTGAAGGCATTGTATTTATTGGCCCCCATGCCGATGCTATTGAGGCCCTAGGCTCTAAAATACGTGCAAAAGAAATTGTATCGGGCAATGGGGTGCCTGTAATACCGGGCTATAAAGGTTCCGACCAAACCGATGCTACGTTAGCTGCCGAAGCCCGCAAAATTGGCTATCCAATATTGTTAAAAGCATCGGCAGGTGGTGGTGGCAAAGGCATGCGCATTGTGCGCGAGGATAACCAACTGGAAGATGCTATTGCCTCGGCTAAACGCGAGGCGGGTTCTTCTTTTGGTGATGATACGTTATTGATTGAAAAATATTTCGATTCGGCGCGCCATGTGGAGTTTCAAATTTTTGGCGATAACCACGGCAATTATATCCATCTTTTTGAGCGCGAATGTTCGATACAACGCCGCTACCAAAAAATAATTGAAGAGAGCCCCTCGCCTGCCCTGTCGGCTGAAACCCGTGCTAAAATGGCCGAAGCTGCTGTCAATGCGGCGCGTGCAGTTAAATATAACAATGCCGGAACGGTTGAGTTTATTTTGGTTCCCGATGGGTCGTTTTACTTTTTAGAGGTAAACACCCGCTTGCAGGTAGAGCACCCCGTTACGGAAATGGTAACAGGATTAGACCTTGTAAAACTACAGATAGAAGTGGCCTTTGGTGCACCTTTAAGCGTTAAACAGGAAGATGTGCAACAAAACGGACATGCTATAGAGTGCCGAATTTATGCAGAAGACCCAGGCAATAATTTCCTTCCGGTATCTGGCACTATAGGGGTATGGATGCCGCCAATAGAGGAGGGTATACGTGTTGATGGAGGTATACAATCAGGCTCTGTAATTGATATTTTTTACGACCCTATGATTGCCAAAGTAATTGCCCATGGCGAAAACCGTGCGCAGGCCATCCGCCGTATGCAAAATGCATTGGGCGATACTACGCTGTTAGGCCTGACTACTAACCTCGATTTTCTTAAAAAGATATTTCACAATGGTGATTTTAAGGATGGTAATTTTGACACTCATTTTTTAGATAAAAAATTTACTTACAATCCTGATAATTCAGCTGAAGGTATAGACTTTAGTTTAATAGCAGGTATGCTGGCCGACTGGGCTGCGCGCGATCAAAATAGGGGACTTTTGAGCGAAATACCATCGGGTTGGAGGAGTAATTTTTATGCCCCGCAGTTTACTGAATATGCCGTAGGTGGAGAATCATACAAAGTAGAATACACCCGTAATAATGGCGAATTTAATATCACCATAAATGACCGTAATTATACTGCATCAATAGAAGAATTTGAGCCCGATGAGCTTATTTGTTTAATTAATAACCGCCGTTTAAAATTCACACTTTACGGTACCGAAACCGACTTGTTTGTACACAACAAACAACTGGGCGACATTCGCCTAAAACGTATACCGCGTTTTGCTGACACAGCCGATGAAGAAATAGCAGGTGGATACAAATCACCCATGCCGGGCGAGGTGCTGAAAGTGCTGGTAGAACAAGGCCAAAAGGTTGCTAAAGGCGATAAGCTTCTAATTATGGTATCAATGAAAATGGAGAACACCATTGAAGCTTTTGAAGACGGGACGGTAGAAGAAATTTACGTTGCCGACAAGCAATTTGTTGAAGCTGACACGTTATTGGTGAAATTGAATTAAAACCAATAATTTATTCCTTAATAAATTTGCCTTGGCTGGTTAATCCTTTGCTATTTATTATTTGATATAGGTACATACCATGTGGCCAATCGCTAACATTGGCGGTAATACTACCGTTAAAATTATCTTGCAGCATTTTGCGCCCTACCATATCGTATATAATTATTTGGCTATTTATTTTTACCGGTAATTTTATTGTCAACATTCCCTTTGTTGGGTTAGGATATAGTTTAGCTTCTGTAATTTCCTCTTCAACACTAGTCAAACATCCTATTTCAAGCTCATCGGCCTTGTACAATTTTACATCATCTACTACCAACTCCGTAATGCCAGCTCCCATGTGACCCCAATTGGTAATTCTAATTGTATGCGATGATGAAGTAGCATAAAACACTACAATGTAACGTATACCAACTCCGCTATCGGCCGGTGTGGGATTGTTGCGAAAGTAAATATTACCAAAACCAACATCTACTGCAAATAAGCCCGGAATTGAGTATTCAGGAGCGCCATATTCCCCTCCGGCCCATAGTTCAAATGCATATAATGACCCAGGCAATAATCCCGGCACTGATTGTTGTAGGTAAGTCCCGGTAGGCCCTCCATATAACAACGTATCGACTAAAGGAAACCCTGCTAAAAATCCGGTAGTCATACATCCACTATCCTGAAGACATGAAATATCATGGTATGTTTGCGAACATGCCCTGTAAAAATAATTGCCAAGGTATACTGCGCTGTTACCATCTGGTATTAAGCATACATTGCTTTTATATATTTGTGGGTAGGAGTATATGCCGCTGCTACTAACCCAATCAGACAGGCTACATCCTGAAAAATTGGAAGATTCTGAGCAAAACACCTCTCCACTATCGCAATTATTAGTTTCAAAACTGCCGTTAAGTATATAATTTGTAGTCCCGCTTGATACTAAACTGTTATTTTGATTATAGCATAAAACACACTGAACTTGCGCAAAAACAGCATTTACAAGAAGTATACAAAGCAAAATAAGTAATAGGCATTTTTTCATTTAGTTGGTTTTTTACGAAAATACATATAAACACAATCCGTTCCAAATCAACATATAAGAAACAAACTTTTGTTTGAACCATTATTTAAATTTTGCGTTGCAATAGCCACATATACCTAAAATGAGAAACACTGTATTTATTGTTTTACTTTTCTGCACTGTAAGTTGCTACGCTCAAACATCTCCGCAACAAAACTTAGCCAACGGGTTGGGTGTAGGCACATATAAAAACCTTACTATTAACCCATCGTATATTGGGGGACAAATAGCAATGAATGCTTTTATCAGAAAAAACATTAAAAACACCTCGGGTTTTCCTATTGAAGATGTTACCATTGTATGCAAGGCCACAATAGATAGTACAGGAAAAATACAGGAAATTATACTGTCCGGCTTTAAAGGCAATACTCCTAATAAAAGCTTTTATACAGCCGAAGCTATAAGGGTTGTAAAACTAATGCCGCTATGGTTACCGGCTACAAGAGATGGAAAACCAATAAGCATGGCTGTAGCTATTCCAATAAAATTTAAAGATTTTTTAAGGTAATTAAGCGCCTAATTTTTTAATTTTAGGAACGACCACTTTTACCGTTTTTAATGATGATTTATGCTTGCTTTTGAGGTACTCGTAAATAGCTATTTGCGAGCGTATTTTTACCTTAGCTTCACTTTTACGATACGTGTTATTTTGCAGGCGGTTTATTACGCGCGCTTTTACATTGTCTTTTAGCTGTAGGTTAATAATGTCTAGCATCTCCGCTTTTATTTTTTCGTCGTATAAGGGAAAAGCTACTTCAATACGGCGGCTTAAATTACGCTCCATCCAATCGCCGCTTGATAAGTATATTTTTGGGTCGCCATCGTTATGAAAAATAAACACCCGCGAGTGTTCTAAAAACCTATCAATAATACTAATTACTTTAATATTCTCGCTCATGCCCTTTATGCCCGGAACAAGGCAGCAAATACCCCGAATAATTAATTTAATTTCCACCCCATCTTGCGATGCTTCGTAAAGTTTCTCAATAATATCAGGGTCTTGCAGGCTATTCATTTTTAAAACAATCTGCGCTTTTTTGCCCCGCAATGCATTCTTAATTTCGTTATCAATCATTACGTAAAAGTCTTTACGCATGTGGTCGGGCGCTACCAGCAGGTGTTTAAAATCGCGCATAATACGGGGGTCGGCCAAAAATTCAAACACATAACCCAGTTCGGTAGTAAGCAGTTTGTTTGATGTAAACATGCCGGTATCGCTATAGGTTTTAGAGGTTTGCTCGTTAAAATTACCAGTGCTTAAATAACCGTACCGACGTGTTTTTTCGCCCTCTTTACGTTCTACCAAAAGTAATTTTGAATGTACTTTTAGTAGAGGAAAACTGTATAATACTTTTACCCCTGCGCTCTCTAATTCTCTGGAATATTCCAAGTTATTTTCCTCGTCAAAACGGGCCTTTAATTCCATAAAAGCTGTAACCTGCTTTTTATTTTCGGCAGCACGCACCAATGCCGAAATTATTTTTGAATTATTGGCAACACGGTACAGTGTTATTTTAATGCTTTTAACGGCAGGGTCGTTAGCTGCTTCGTTAATAAAATTGGTAAGGTAATTAACGCTTTGGTAAGGGTAATGTACAAAATAGTCGCGCTCTTTAAGCGCATCAAAATAGCTTTTATAGCTATCTAACTCGCGGTGAGGCAGCGGTGGCAAAGGCACATCGCATAAAGCCTTATTATCATTTTTAGGGAAACGAAACAGGTCTTTATAATTATGGTAACGCCCGGCAGGTATTAAATCATCGGCCGTTAATGAAAATACGGTACGTATGTGTTTTAAAAACTCTTTAGGCATAGCCCTGTCGTACATTAAACGGGTGGGGGCACCATGTTCGCGGTTGCCTAGGCTGCGTTTTATTTTTTTTAACAAACTGCCCGAAAACTCATCCTCCAAATACAACTCCCCATCGCGAGACAGCTTTACGGCATACGTTTCTATCAGTTCATATTCAGTAAAAAAATTCTGAATATAAAGCCTTAAAATATCGCCAATAAATATGTAGTACTTTTTAGCACCTTTGCCCGGCAATTCAAGGTAAGGGGGCAGTATGCGGGTAGGAATTTGAATAATGGCATGTTCCCAAACGCGGGGCTTGCCTTTATTGCTTTTTTTGTCAAGGTCGCAAAGGCGTATGGCTAGGTAAGGTTCATTATCCTCAATAAACTCGTGGCTTTTTTTGCGGTTAATAAAAACCGGCTTTACGGTGGTAATAACCTTGCTAAAAAAATATTCGCGGCAAAAATCAAGTTGGGCCTTGGTTAGTTGGGTTTCGTTAACCAGGTATATGTTGTTTTGCTCCAACTCGGGCAAAATTTGTTTTTTAAATATTTCGCTAAGCTCGGTATGGTGTTTTAAAACAATTTTTTTTATATCGCTAAGTACGTGGTTCGGATCTTCCACCAGCTCCTTCTTTGTTTTTTTAGCTAAAAGGGCCAGATTTTTCCACGATGCTACCCGTATACGGTAAAATTCATCGAGGTTGGAAGAGTATATTGCGAAAAATTTAATACGCTCAAATAACGGTACGCGCATATCTTTAGCCTCCTGTAGTACACGGTAATTAAATGAAAGCCAACTAAGGTCGCGGTTAAAAAATCGTTTTTGCTTACTGTGCATCATAAACATATGTTACCGCAAAACTAAGCCAATGTTACCAAAGTGTTATGTTAAATTTTTATTGTGTAGCAAAACTTAACATCAACTCTTTACCTTTTTAAGGGCTTTCAACTCATCTTGTACCCCTTTTGGGAAATAGAAAAACAACAATTGGCCACAGCCTTCTTTAACATCGGCCCAGCTATTAACATTAAGTTGTATACCGGCTACACCGCAGGTAGGAAAATGCAAAAATCGTTGGTTTGACAGTTCTTCGGTAGTAACAGTAATAGATGTATCATGCCCAAAAAGGGCAATACTATTATAATTATCATCTAACGATTGAATGACTTTTAACAACTCGGGGCTGGTAGAGTTATAAATCCGGCTATCTTGGTCAATATCCTTTTGGGCATACTGCATCTTGTCGGCAAACAGGCGTGCGGTTGATATTGCCCTAACGGCCTCGCTAGAAACAAAGCGCTGGGGTAGTATGCCTTTATCAAAAATATACTTGGCCATTAGGGGCGCAGCTTTGCGGCCGCGATCGTTTAATGGGCGTTCAAAATCGGTAAGGTTTGGGCTGTCCCAGCTTGATTTTGCGTGGCGCACCAAATACAAAGTTTTCATCTTTTGGGTTGGGGTAAAATAATATATGCAAGATTAACTAAAATTAGGGGCAAAGGGTTTAAGGCGATTTTGAAAAATATTAACATGTTTAAATATATTTTTAACGATTGATTGAACAAAATAGGTGTTGATAAAGTTTCAAAGCATTGAACTAGTTGAAAATAGGCTTATCCATCTGATTTTTGCTCCATGGCAGACCCATAAAAAAAGATATTTTTGTTCTTGAATATGTAATAATAATATATTTGCGTTTACATTTAGTCCATTTTAGTCCAAAAAAAGAAGATAATAACCAATCTTATTAAAAAGGTGTTTTATGAAGAATAACCGTTACAATCCGCTACAGAAGCTGGTTTTGGTGTTGATGGTGCTTTTTGCAAGCAATGCAATTGCCCAGACAACTACAGGCCAAACCACACAGAAACAGACCCCCGGTGGCAATGTAGTTTCGCCAAAAGCCTCAGAGGCTAAAATGCAGAAACCTGCTACCAAACCGGCCCTTACCACAAAAAATACCGGCCCGGCAACATCTACCAACACAACAGGCAAAGTAGC
>JANOCJ010000040.1:0-8721 GCA_031412115.1 Flavobacteriales bacterium | reverse complement strand
CTTTCTTATAAAGGAAAAATTCTATTTGCCGTTTTGGGAGATCAGTAGCATTAACTTGTTTAGCAAACAGTTCAATTATGCATTTATAATAGGGATAGTTCTTAAGTTCTTTTCTTGATTCTAACCCTATGTGGTCTTTATATAACCATAATGCAATGTCTACATTTGAATCGTAGATAACATATTTATCAGGGTTATGAAAGTAACAAAATTTGGTGGCAAAAGAATATTCGCCTTGTCCTATTTTATCACTGTTGTTTATCCATCTAATTAATTCAACTACATCAGGATTTCCTTCTTTTAAATATTGGTCTATTTTCTCACTATTTTTATTAATTGACTTGATAAACAGCCCTATATTATGTCTTTTTTCAAGTTGTGTATTATATAACTTATTTAAAATATAAACCTTGAGAAGGGTTTGTTCATAATCAGAATTATTAGGATATGGATCAAATATTTTTTTCAGAATTTGATAATCATACTTAGCGTTCAACTTTGAAATACCATTTTCTGTAATTCTTGGATCTATAATAGAATTTTCAATAGGCTCAATAAAGTAGCTATTGTATAAATCTTCTATTTCTTGCTTAGTAGGTAACATCTCATAATTCATAATTAATAACTCATAATTTGCTCACAAACTCCGTAATAAACTTCGTCAGCACTACCGATGCCTCGTTGGCGGCTTGTAGCACTTCCTCGTGGCTTACTTTTTCAACACGGCCTTCTACGCCCAAATCGGTAATAACAGATACTGCAAAGCACTGTATGCCCATGTGGCGTGCTACAATTACTTCGGGTACGGTGCTCATGCCTACGGCATCGGCGCCAATGCGCCAAAACCAGCGGTATTCGGCTGGTGTTTCAAACGTGGGGCCGGTTACAGAGGCGTAAACACCTTTTTGCACCTTAATGCCTATGGATTTAGCTACGCCTTCGGCTTTTTCAATCAAGCCCAAATCATACGGCTCGCTCATATCCGGAAAGCGCGGGCCAAGCTCTTTAATATTAGGGCCCACCAGCGGGTTAGGCTGTAGGTTTAAATGGTCGGTTATCAGCATTAAATCGCCAATAGCAAAGTTGGGGTTCATGCCGCCTGCAGCGTTGGATACTATTAGGGTTTCAACGCCCAAATACTTCATTACGCGAACAGGAAAAACTACCTGGTCCATGCCATAGCCTTCGTAAAAATGAAAGCGCCCCTGCATAGCTACAACCAGTTTACCGCCCAGGTTGCCAAATATTAGGTTGCCCGAGTGGCCCTCTACGGTTGATACCGGAAAGTTTGGTATTTCGGTATAGGGTATTTTATGTTGAATTTCAATTTCGTCAACCAAGCCGCCAAGGCCGCTGCCAAGTATTATTCCATATTTAGGTTGTAAACCCGTGCGTTGCTTTAAAAAATCAGCCGTTTGCTTGATTGCTTCTAACATAATCTAATATAAGGTTATCAAAATGCGTTTTGTCGTTACCATGAAATTCAACCTCAATAGGCAGGTAATACACGGGCAGTTTTTCAATCAGCTGGCGGGTATCATCGGCCAATAAGCGTATGGCATCTTTCTCGGTGGTAACTATAATTTTATTTGCCGCCGCAATAGTAGAAAAATTTTTGGCAAGCTTCTCTATATCGCTTGCGTTATAGTTGTGATGGTCTTTAAAAGCAATGTGGGTAATGTTGCGGGTAAAGTTCTCTTCCAGGTAATCGTTCAGGTAGCGGGTGTTGGCTATGCCGGTAAGTAAAATTATATGGCCTTTGGCAAAAAAGTTCTTGTCTGTAGCGCTTACTGTTACTGAGTTTGGCGATAGCGGCGTTAAGTTGCCGTAGCGGTAATAGGTATAAAAAACAGGCTGTGTAGCTTTTAGCCCTGCTTCAATTTTACTGCGCTCAATGGGCGAGAAGAACTTAGATGTTTTGGTAACAATAACCACATCGGCACGCTTTATAGCCGTAAGCGATTCGCGCAAATTGCCCGATGGCAGCAACCAATCGTTATTAGGCAGGCTTTGATAATCTACCAGCAAAATATTTATGCCGGGTTTTACATAGCGGTGCTGAAAAGCATCGTCTAAAATTATGGCTTCGGTTTCGGGCTTATCACTCAAAATAGTTTCAATGCCCTTAACACGGCTTTCACAAACGGCCACATTTACAAAAGAGAATTTGCGCTTTATCTGCAAGGGTTCATCACCATACATTTGGTAAGGGCCGGGCGCATTTACCCACATAAAGCCTTTGGTTTTGCGGCCATAACCCCGGCTTAGTGATGCTATGCTGTCTTTATCCTGCAAAAGGTGTAGTAAGTATTCGGTATGCGGGGTTTTGCCTGTGCCGCCGGCAATAATGTTGCCTACAGCTATTACCGGCACTTTAAAAGCTTTTTGGCGAAGGATGCCAATATCAAAAAGCTTATTACGAAGCCAAACGCCAATGCCATACAGTAGCGCTATGGGGAATAATACGATACGTAGTATAGGGTGCTTCATTGTTGTAAATATATATAAATATAATTTACAGCTAATTACATGGGGTTAAGAAAGCAAAGAGCCGTGGCTGACTTATACGTCAATATCAAGTTCAAGTTTCTGCCTTAATTTATCTAACGCAGGGTTTTTTTGCGCCAAAAATTTGAATTTTTCCGAGGCGGTATACGGCTTACGTTCGCCGGTATCAGTAGAGTTTACCGTTACGTCAATATCAATAAAGTAGTTGTTTAACTCTTTGCGCAAATACTCCAGCAAGGCTATCTTTTCGTTATTAAAATCATCTAATATGTGAACAGAAGCTACCGCAAAAGCAATACGGTAATCGGCCTTAATAATAGGTTTAAATGCACCCATATTGGCACGCATATTTATCTTTCCCTCAGCGCCAATGGCATCAGCATATTTGCCCCATAAGTCGCGTAGTTTTTCCTCGCTAAATTCCTCTTTGGGCATGCCTTCTGTAGGCACAAACAGGTGTACATTTTCCTGCTGTTTCTCCTCAATTTTATTCAGTTCTTTTTTGATGGAAAAACCACCCGTTACAGGCGGCATACCGCGCACAGGCTGTGGCTTTTCAGCTACAGGTTGCGCTACCGGCGGGGCAACAGTTTTAGGCATTTCCTGCACGGGCTGTACAACCGGCGGGGCTGTAGTTACAGGCGTTTCGTGTACTACAGGTTGCGGTGGGGCAGGGGTAGGGGCACTTTGTGGCGCTTGGGCTACCGGTGCATTATTATTGGCGGGTGCTTGCGCTACCTGCGGTGTTGCGGGCCTATTAATAGGTATATGCTGGGCGTTTTGCTCAGTTAAGGAGTTTTTTTTTTCGTCGGCAAGTTTGCCGGAAAGGGTGCAGAGGCTAATTAAAGCCATCTCTACAAACAGCCGTTGGTTTTTGGCTGCCTTGTAGTTAAGGTCGGCGTGGTTGGTAGCCCTTAGCGACGATAGTAAGAAATGCTGTGGGCAAGCCGCTGCCTGTTGTTTGTATTTGGCGGCAATATTTTCGCCAACCTCCAATAGTTTTAAGGTAGATGGGTCTTTAGCCACCAGCAGGTTGCGGAAATGTTCGCCAAGGCCTGATATAAAGTTATGCCCATCAAAACCATTAGCCAAAATCTCGTTAAACACTAATAAGGTTTCGGCAATCTGGCCTTCTAATATATTATCCGTTACACGGAAATAGTAATCGTAATCTAGTATGTTAAGGTTTTCAATTACCGATTTGTAGGTGAGGTTGCCCCCGGTAAACGTAACCAACTGGTCAAAAATAGACAGTGAGTCGCGCATAGCGCCATCGGCCTTTTGAGCTATAACGTGCAAGGCATCAGGCTCGGCCTGTACATTCTCGCTTTTTGCTACATATATCAAGTGCCCCACAATATCTTCAATAGACATGCGGTTGAAATCAAATATCTGGCAACGCGATAATATGGTTGGTATAATTTTATGACGCTCAGT
Organism: Flavobacteriales bacterium; assembly: GCA_031412115.1. Taxonomy (GTDB): domain Bacteria; phylum Bacteroidota; class Bacteroidia; order CAMBQF01; family CAMBQF01; genus CAMBQF01. The sequence continues at coordinate 4,776 of JANOCJ010000040.1, read as the reverse complement.
AGTAGCCAAGATAAAAATAGCGTGGGCAGGCGGTTCTTCTAGCGTTTTAAGAAAAGCGTTAAAAGCCGATACCGATAGCATGTGAACCTCATCAATAATATACACCTTGTATTTGCCCAACTGCGGTGCAAAACGCACTTGGTCTACCAGCGCACGTATATCATCTACCGAGTTGTTTGATGCGGCATCCAGCTCGTACACGTTAAACGAGTGGTTCTCATTAAACGATGTGCAACTTTCGCACTGGTTGCAAGGCTCAATATCATCGGTAAGGTTAAAGCAGTTAATAGTTTTAGCCAAAATACGCGCGCAGGTAGTTTTACCAACCCCGCGTGGCCCGCAAAACAGAAAGGCTTGCGCCAAATGCTGGTTTTTAATGGCATTTTTAAGGGTAGTGGTAATGTGTTGCTGCCCTACCACTGTTTTAAACGTGGTGGGCCTGTATTTACGTGCCGAAACTACAAAGCTATCCATAGATGAGTAGCAAAGATAGCAGATATTTTTTGTGGGTACAACGGTAAATTATCATCGTAAAAACAAAAAAGCCGCCTATGTGGGGGGCAGCTTTTTTTAGAGACTATATGAAAAGAACCAATCGCTATTCGTCGTTTTTGTCTCCCGATGCCAAGGGAAGAACTTGTTTAGGTGCCTCAACAGGCTGGCTGGTATTAACATGGGCAGTGCTTTCGTAAATAAATTCGGCATTGCTGGCAGTTACTGCTTTTAGACGGTAAAAGTTGCTTCCTTCGGCCGGGTTGTTATCGCGGCAGGTATAGGTAATTTTGTTGGTAGAGGCTACTGCGGGTACTTTGCCCATATAGGAGTAGTTTACACCGTCGGTGCTTTTTTCAATTACCAGTTTGCCTTGGGTATCCTGGCCGGTTATTACCCAGTTTATTTTTACTATGCCGCTGGTATTATCATAGGTAGCGGTAAACTTATCAAGGTTTGACGTACTGGGTGTTTCTTCGCTCACCATAGTGTTTTGGGCAGTTAACTGGCCAAACATTATATTGCAGCTAAGTAACATTATGGCTATAAATAACGTTCTCATGGTTATTAGTTTTGAGCTGTTTGTCGTGCAATTTTTCATAGCAGTTCTTTTTTCAGTTATTCTCTGTAACAAAAGTAGGTTGGGTAGGGCGCGAACATAAACACATTGTTGCCTTACACTTGCTGATGTAAGAATTCAGCCCAATTTGTCAATTTTATTTTTCAAGATGAAATGCGCTAAACCCTTTTAATGCTGGGTTTAATGTGCCTACGCACGGTTTTAAAAATTAACTTATGTTACATTTTAGGTGCAAGAAATTAGTCCAAGTCAAAAATTAGTATCTTTGGTAGCAAACATTGGCAATGAAAGTTAAGGTGATTGATTTAGCCTCAGCCCGTTCGGGCGATAAAAACGACGTTTGCAACGTGGGCGTAATGGCAAAATCGAAAGAAAATTACGAGTTGATAAAGAAGTATTTAACTGCCGATGCAGTTAAGGCCCATTTTGGCCCGCTTATTAAAGGTGCCGTTGTGCGTTACGATTGGGATTCCATCGAATCGTTAAACTTTGTTTGCAATGGCGCGCTCGATGGCGGCGCATCGCGCTCTATGCGTATGGATACGCTGGGCAAAAATTTTAGCAGCCACCTGCTGCGCTTAGAATTGGACATTCCTGAATTAGCATAAAAAAATCTAAAGAAAATAAAACATCATGGCAATAGTATCTAATCCGTTTACCGAAGAGCATGAATTGTTGCGCCACTCGGTGCGCCAGTTTATCGACGCTGAAATTATCCCTAATGTTGATGAGTGGGAGAAAAACCATTATTGCGAAAAAGACATTTTTACCAAATTTGGCCAGCAAGGCTTTTTTGGCGTTAGCTTTCCTACTGAGTATGGTGGCAGCGGTATGGACCTTTGGGCTGCAGCTGTTGTGGCCGAAGAGTTGGCTTATGCAAACTGTGGCGGTTTGGGCATGTCGTTATATGCGCACACCTACCTGCCATTGCCATTATTATTGGCTATAGGTACCGAAGAGCAAAAACAAAACTACTTAGCCCCTGCTTTGCGCGGCGAAAAAATTGCTGGCTTAGGTATTACTGAGCCCAGCGGCGGCAGCGACGTTGCCGGTATGTTGACTAAGGCCGAAGATAAAGGCGACTATTGGTTGATTAATGGTTCTAAAATGTGGATTACCAATGGCACTATTGCCGACTTTATAGTATTGGTAGCCCGCACCGGCGAAGGCCATAACCTAAGCTTGTTTATATTTGATACTAAGACCGAAGGCTTTGAAGCCATTCCGGTTCACAATAAATTAGGTATGCACAGTAGCGATACCGGCCAGTTGTTTTTCTCTGATTGTAAAATACCAAAATCGGCATTGCTTGGCGAGTTGAACATGGGCTTTTACTACCTAATGGGCAATATACAAGAGGAGCGTTTAATTGCTGCCGTAACCGGCACTTTTGCTGCCGAATGGGCATTGAACAAAGCCAAAAACTATATGAATGAGCGTAAAGCTTTTGGCCGCGAAATTGGCAAGTTTCAGGTATTGCGCCACAAGTTGGCCGAAATGGCTATTAAGGTAGAATGTTGCCGCAGTATGGCTTACCGCGCTATGGCCGAGTTTATAGAACGCGGCCCTGAAGCTATCAAAATCATCTCAATGGCTAAAGCCTACGTATCGGAGACTACTATTGAGGTAATTAACGATGCCATACAAATACACGGTGGCTGGGGGTATATGGAAGATTATGGACTGGCCCGCGCCTGGCGCGATACCCGCCTGATGACCATAGGCGCCGGCACTACCGAAATTATGAACGAGATTATCAGCAAATTGGTAATTGATGAGGTAGAACACAAACGCCAGGTTATTAAAGCACGCGTTTAGTTGTTAGTTCTGAGTTGCTAGTTTTTAGCAATACTTTGACTTAAATATATTTATAGCCCTGCTGCAAAGTGGGGCTTTTTTTATGTCCTGGATTATTTTACTAAGAACTAAGAACTCGGAACTCGCAACTAACCTACTTCCCCAAATAAACTTCCTTCAGCTCTATCTGTTCGCCGAAGAAAAAGCGGGTACTTTTTTCGAAGGATTCGGTATAGTCAGACACAAAGAATTTGTGCGATATTTTACCTTTTGAGGTATTGAGCAAATCGTTCTGCTGCAATACCTTTTGCACATAGGCTGCTACCACGTCAGACGAGTCTACCACCTCGGCTTTTTTGCCGTAAAACAGCATAATGTCCTTCTTAATTAACGGGTAGTGTGTACAGGCTAAAATCACCACATCGGCAGTGGCAATGTTTTTTTTAGCCAGGTAGGAATGGATGATTGTACGGCTAATGTTGTTGTTAAAAAAGCCTTCCTCAATCATAGGGGCCAGTAAGGGCGTAGCTAACGATGTTACGTTAGCATCCTTAACCAGCTTTTTTATTTTTTTAGGATAGATGCCTGAGTTGATAGTGCCTTTGGTGCCTATTACACCAATCTTCTTTTCAGGAAAATTCTGCGTTACATAAGCTGCCACAGGGTCAATCACATTAATAACCGGAACATCGTCTGCTGCTTCTACCACCTCTTTAAAGGCTAATGATGATGCCGTATTGCAGGCAATAACAATGGCCTTGCAATTTTTTGATATAAGAAATTCTGTAATCTGGCGCGAGTAACGTTTTATCAGCTCCGGCGATTTATCGCCGTAAGGCATATGGGCCGTATCGCCAAAGTAAATAATGTTCTCATTGGGCAGCGCACGGGTTATAGCACCGGCAACAGTTAGGCCGCCAATGCCCGAATCGAAAATACCTATGGGTTGTGTGCTTTTTTTCAAGATAAGTGTAAGCCCTGTAAGGGTTTAGTCCATTACCGGTATGCCCAGCTTTTTCTTAACCAACTTCAATACGTTGTCAGTTTCGGGGTATACAAGTACTTGTTGCAGGCTAATATCAAAAATATAGGTGTAGCCGTTTTCTGTACCCACCTCTTTTATAGCTTTAAAAATCTTATCTAAAATAGGGTCAATAAGTTCCTTCTCTGCCTTTGATACTTTTTCTTGTGCCGATTGTTGTTGCATATACAATGCATCTTCAATTTTAGCCAAATCTTCCTGGGCTTTGCGCAACTGGTCAGGCGTCATGGTGGCGCCGGTTTTGTTCAGCTTATCTACAGCTTTGGCATAGTCATCGTTCAGCATTTTTAAAATGCTCTCTTCTATTTTTACCATAGAGTCTACCGTAGACGATGCCTTTTTCTTTTCAGGCATTACTTCCAACAGTTCGCCTGAGTTTATCCAACCAAACTTAAGTTTGGTTTGTGCATTAAGTGTTATAGAGAATGCTACTAAAGCAGCAAGTGCAATAAATTTCTTCATTTATAATGTTGTAGTGGTGGTTATTTTTTGTCTTCAGTATCGGCTTTGTATCCCATAGCATCCAAAATTTCGTCGCTAATGTCATACTTAGGGTTGGCATATAAAATGGTCAAATCGCTCGATTTATCGAATATTACCGCATAGTTTTTGGCCTGTGCATAATCTTTCAAAGCGTTATAAATTTTGTCTTGAATAGGCTTTACCAGTTCCTGGCGTTTTTTAAATAAGTCGCCGTCTTTGCCAAAGCGTTGTTTTTGCAATTCTTTAGCTTCTTTTTCTTTCTCTAAAATTTCGGTCTCGCGTTTTTTGCGCATCTCTTCGGTTAGCAAAATAGCGTCGGCCTGAAAGTTTTTATACAGCTTATCCAGTTCGTCAAATTTGCCTTCTATTTCTTTTTGCCATT
>JANOCJ010000039.1:0-12698 GCA_031412115.1 Flavobacteriales bacterium | reverse complement strand
CAGCGCTTGGTCTTGCCTTTTTATATTTGGCATTTTCGACAACCAACGAGTAAAACAAACTTTACCGTCTTAAAGGGCCGCTCATACAAGCGGCCTTTTTTGTGTTTTGCCATTCCGCATTTCAAATAACTAACTAAATATTATGCACATCTGTTAATAATTATTATCACTCCAGTTGCATATTATAATTTATCGTTGTACCATTGTACAACAGCAGTGCAAATATTATCATTAAATACGAAGTTTAGCATTTAACGCTAACATATTATTAACACGTTATTAACAAAGCGCCTATGGAAACGATTGGTAGCCGCATGAAACACCTGCGGTTAGTGGATTTTAAAGGTATTAGCCAAGGGAAGTTTGGCGAGATACTTGGTGTTGGTCATGGCTCTATAAATAAAATAGAGTATGACAAACACCCGCCTACAAGTCAAATGCTTAAAAAGCTTTTGGACGAATATCAAATTAGTACTGATTGGATATTATCAGGTATTGGAGATAAAAAGATAGATGCAGATAAAGCAAAACTGTTAGCAGAAATTGACCGCCTAACCCGCATAAACAACAGCCAACGTACACTTCTTCATGAATACATGAATGAAGAAACTATAAAAAAGTTAGTGGCCACTGAGTACAGCCGTAGTTGCCTTGAAAAAGTTGGGGAGGAATATCCTTCTCCAGTTTTGTTCGAGGGGACTAACTCGGGGGCTAGCGCGTACGAGTACGCGCAATCGGCTTAAATACCACCATTCCAGCGGGGGTTGATAATCCCTCTCTTCCGCCAAGTTTTTTAAAAGCCCCTTCTGCCAGGGGCTTTTTTTATGCCCTAATGCGCCGATACAAACTTCAAGCCTACAATAGAGGCTATTAGTGTGATGATGAAAAACAACCGCCAAAAATCGGCAGGCTCTTTAAAAAAGATGATACCAATGATAACTGTACCAACGGCACCAATGCCTGTCCACACGGCATAGGCAGTGCCTAATGGCAGTGTTTGCGAGGCTTTGTATAATAGCGACATGCTTATTGCAAGGCATATAAAAAAGCCAACCTGCCAAAGTATTGAAGCCGTGCCGGTAGCATCTTTTGCTTTACCCAAACAGGTAGTAAAGCCCACTTCAAACAAGCCGCCAATAATCAGTAATATCCAGTTCATATTAATTCAATTAAAGAATTAAGAAATTAAAAAATGAAAGAATAGTTCATTCGGGCCAAAGGTAGCAAATAGACATAGTGGTTGATGGTATTGATTATATGCCAATATTTGCAGTACAATATTATTATGAAAAGAATACTGGTACTGTTAATTATTATTTGCAGTTGTTTTACGGCCTTTGGACAAGATGACCGCGATAGTATTGTATTGCCGGTTGTTGGGCAGCGCATGGGCTATTTAGGCGAGGCTTTGGGCTGGATGAAAAACTCGGCCGGGCAGTGGATTAGCCGCCCCAACCGTATTGCCGGCGATTATGTTGGCGACAATATAAAGTTTATTGATTACCAAAAACAGGGTTTAGGTATTGATAATTTTAATGCCTTTGAGGTAAATGAACTATCGTACCAGGGCAACAAGTATGTTATTTTTAGCAAACAGGCCAAAAGCGGCTACTATAAATACCCGCAGGTAAAAGAGGGATGGGCCTACCGCGAGAAAGTGTTTTTTTACATTTTTAACCCCGGCGGTTTAAAGGTTGATTCGTTAAAAAATGACTCGCTGAATGTGATAACCTTAACAGCCTTGTACAACTACGCTTACGAGAGTAACACCAATGATGATTTAACCTTTGCCAACAACATTAAAAAAGCTATGGATGGTGGCCGCTGCGCCGAACCTACGTGCGATTTATACTTGTTAATTAAGCCAATTAAAGCTAAAGATGTTGTACGTTTTGTTATTACTAATCGCCCGGTGGGCTTAGAATTTGGCTTGGGTAAAGACGGTATAAAAACCCGCTATTACGAAACCTCTATAGCGGATTTCACAAAGCTATTTCCCTCTGTAGTTATCTATTGATTTTTCTATAAGCTACACAGTAATTTCTTCCTCATAATAACCACCCGTACCAATGTAGGTTACACGTTTGGAGCCTTGCAAAGTAGCCTCGTAAAAACGTACGCCGGTTTTTGCAATACGCTCCATAAAAGTTGGGTAATCAATCTTGCCCTGTTGGGTATCTTTCACCGCTTGTATGGTAGCTTCTTCCATAAATTCAGGGGTAATTTCCAGTAGCTCGCCATTGCCTTCTTTCAAGGCCACTTCGCCATCGGCTAAGCGGTAAAGAGTAGTGCCGGTAGCCACATCAACAGTATACGATTGTATGCCAATGTTTACCATGCCCTGCACTAGTTCGGCATAGCTTTTAGCCGTACGGCCAATTTCTTTTAGGGGGAGGAGTATGTTGTTTTGCATGATTCAGTTTGTTGTAATAATTAACCACAAAGTACACAAAGTTGTTTCACAGAGAGCACAAAGATTTTAAGCCCTCCCCTTCGGGGAGGGTTGGATGGGGCTGTTTAATACCCCAACACAGGGCTCAACCAACGCTCCATTACTTTCAAGTCCATGCCTTTGCGGGTAGCATATTCCACAACCTGGTCTTTCTGTATTTTACCAAGGCCAAAGTATTTGCTTTGCGGGTGGGCAAAGTACATCCCGCTAACTGCCGCAGTTGGGTACATGGCAAAGCTTTCCGTTAGGGTAATATCGGCTTTGGCAGTTGCATCAAGCAATGTAAATAGTGTTGCTTTCTCGGTATGGTCGGGGCAGGCAGGGTAGCCCGGTGCGGGACGAATACCTTGGTATTGTTCTGAAATTAATTCAAAATTGTCCAACGTTTCATTTGGTGCATAGCCCCAAAACTCTTTACGTACACGCAGGTGCATCATCTCGGCAAAAGCCTCGGCTAACCTATCGGCAAGGGCTTTAACCATAATGCTGTTATAGTCGTCATGGTCGGCCTCAAACTCCGCTATTTTCTTTTCTATGCCAATACCCGTAGTAACGGCAAATCCACCCCAATAATCGGGCAGACCGGTTTCTTTAGGTGCAATAAAATCAGCCAGCGCATAGTTGGGTTGCCCCCGCGCTTTTTTGTTTTGCTGGCGCAGCGTATGTATCGTTTCTAAAACGGTTGTGCGGGTTTCGTCGGTGTACAGTTCAATATCATCGCCCACAGCGTTGGCAGGCCATATACCTATAACCGCTTTTGCCGTTAACCATTTTTCATCAATAATTTTTTGCAGCACAACTTTCGCATCGGCATACAATTTTGTGGCCTCTACCCCTACTACTTCATCTTCTAAAATAGCCGGGAAACGTCCTGCCAATTCCCATGTTTGGAAGAAGGGGGTCCAATCAATAAACCTTGCCAACTCTTCCAACGAATATTCTTCAAACACCTTGGTGCCGGTAAATTTCGGCGTATATAAATCATCAATAGTCCACTCAATAGGTGTGCGGTTGGCGCGTGCAGCCTCAATGGTTATCGATTCTTTGCCCGATTTTTTGCTCTCGTGCATTTGGCGCAGCGCAGCATATTCGTTTTTAATTCCGGCTTCAAATTCTTCTTTATTTTCCTTGCTTAGCAAGCTACCCGCAACAGGCACCGAACGCGAAGCATCCAGCACATGCACTACCGAACCTGAATATTTAGGAGCAATTTTTACGGCAGTATGCATACGCGATGTGGTAGCGCCACCAATTAACAATGGCATTTTCATGCCACGCGCTTCCATCTCTTCAGCAACATAAGCCATCTCGTCTAACGATGGGGTAATCAAACCACTTAAGCCAATAATATCAGCGCCAATTTCCTGCGCTTTATCTAATATTTTTTCGGCCGAAACCATTACGCCCATATCAACAACCTCGTAGTTATTGCAGCCTAAAACTACGCCTACAATGTTCTTCCCAATATCATGCACATCGCCTTTTACGGTAGCCATTAGCACACGGCCTGCGCTAGATGATGCACCTTCCTGTTTAGCTGCTTCAATAAACGGCAACAGATACGCAACCGCTTTTTTCATCACACGGGCACTTTTAACTACCTGTGGCAGGAACATCTTGCCTTCGCCGAACAAATCCCCAACCACGTTCATTCCGTCCATTAGGGGGCCTTCAATTACGTCAAGCGGTCGGTCGGATTTTTGGCGGGCTTCTTCCACATCGGCATCAATATGGTCAACAATGCCTTTTATCAGGGCATGCGCCAAGCGTTTTTCTACCGGCTCTTCCCTCCAGCTATTATCAACCAAAATTTCTTTGCCTTTGCCTTTAAAGCTTTCGGCCATATCAACCAAACGCTCCGTACTATCGGGGCGACGGTTTAACAAAACATCCTCTACACGTTCCAAAAGGTCTTTCGGAATTTCTTCATACACCTCAATCATACCGGCATTTACAATGCCCATATCTAAGCCCGCTTTTATGGCGTGATATAGGAAGGCCGAGTGCATAGCTTCGCGCACTTTATCATTGCCACGGAATGAGAACGAGATATTACTTACCCCGCCTGAAACCTTTGCCCCCGGTAGGTTTTCTTTAATCCATTTGGTAGCGCGGATAAAATCAACCGCGTAATTATTATGCTCTTCAATGCCTGTTGCAACGGTTAAAATATTAGGGTCGAAGATGATATCTTCCGCAGGAAAACCTACCTGTTTGGTAAGGATATCATACGCACGTTGGCATATCGCAATGCGGCGTTCGTAGCTGTCGGCCTGACCTGTTTCGTCAAAGGCCATAACCACCGCAGCAGCGCCGTAGCGTTTTACTTTTTTAGCATGGGCAATAAAGGCGGCTTCGCCTTCTTTTAAGCTGATTGAATTTACAATCGACTTGCCCTGTACACATTTTAATCCGGCTTCAATAACGCTCCATTTAGAGCTGTCAATCATTACCGGAACGCGTGATATATCAGGCTCAGAGGCAATCAAATTCAGAAAGCGCACCATAACGGCCTCGCTATCCAACATGCCTTCGTCCATGTTTACGTCAATAACCTGCGCACCATTTTCCACCTGCTGGCGGGCCACAATTAGGGCTTCCTCATATCGGCCATCAATAATCAATTTGGCAAATTTGCGGCTACCCGTAACGTTGGTACGCTCACCAATATTGATGAAATTATTGCCTTCTACTTCCACCATTGGCTCCAAGCCACTGTAGTGGCTGCGCTTAGGCAGATGAGGAGATACGCGGGGCTTATATTCAGCCGCTACGCGGGCAATAGCCGCAATATGGTCGGGTGTAGTGCCGCAGCAACCACCCACAATATTTACGGTATTTCCTTCCAAATATTCGCGGACTTGGGCAGCGGTTTCTTCGGGCAATTCATCGTATTCGCCAAAGGCATTCGGCAAACCTGCGTTAGGATAGGCGGATACTTTAAACTCGGTATTGCGCGCCAATGTTTGAATATATGGCTTAAGCTGGCGTGCGCCTAAAGCACAGTTAAAACCAACACTTAACAAGGGTAAATGAGATACTGAATACAAAAATGCCTCCGCTGTTTGGCCTGATAATGTGCGGCCCGAAGCATCGGTAATAGTGCCCGATACCATGATGGGGTACATATCGCCAATCTCTTCAAAGTATTTATCTACCGCAAATAGCGCGGCTTTTGCATTCAACGTATCAAAAATAGTTTCAATCAAAATAATGTCTACGCCACCTTCGCAAAGGGCTTTGGTTTGCTCGTAATAGTAAGCAGCCAATTGGTCGTAAGTAATGGCACGATAGCCCGGGTCGTTAAAATCGGGCGACAATGATGCTGTTTTATTTGTCGGCCCTAGTGCACCGGCTACAAAGCGCGGTTTATCAGGGTTGGCAGCTGTCAACTCATCGGCTACTTCGCGGGCAATTTTAGCAGATTGATAATTTATTTCGTATACCAAATGCTGGCAATCGTAATCCTCTTGCGCAACCTGTGTTCCACTAAAGGTGTTGGTTTCCACAATGTCAGAACCAGCCTCGTAGTATTGCTTATGTATTGCCTTAATAATATCAGGGCGCGTAAGCGATAGTATATCGTTATTGCCTTTTAGGGGCTTATGGTGCTCCTTCAACGAAGGATAATTCCTGAAATCGTCTTCTGTCAGCTTATAACGCTGAATCATGGTGCCCATTGCACCATCTAATACCAATACACGTTGCTCCAGCGCAGCATAAAGTTGCTTGCGGCGGCTTGCTAATGTTGTTGTAGCTACTGTAGTTTCCAAATCAATCAATTTTTTGTTAAAAGCCTTTGACCTTACCCCCGACCCCACTCCGAAAGGGAGAGGGGAGATTATCTCCTCATCCTTACAGAAAAAAGCCAAGTATTTATCAAGCACAAATAGCCTGCAATGCAGTATTTGCAAGACATTTAAAACCGGTATGTGGGTACAGTGAAGTAACTAATGAGAACATCGCTATACTTATCTCACCAAAACATTACTGCTTCGGGGGAATTGGCACCTTCGGAATGGGGCGATAAAACGCCATTAGGGGTTGCCAAGACTTCACAGGGCCGGTCCCTCAGTCTTTCTTGATAAGTCTTATCAAAGAACAGTGCAAATATAATGAAAAAGTTAATAGAAAGTTTACCTAAACCTGAATTTCTCCTATCAAAAATTGTGCTGGAAATATTTTCATTTTACTGTAACTAAATAAAAACCAGCGGCGTAAAGAAACATTCAAAACCACAAGCAGGGAAAAGACTCTACGCTAACTTTTTACATCCAAACCTAAAAATGAAAGCGAGAGCAGTGTGCGTGCCCATGGGCAGGCCATTAGTAGCTGGCAGCCTGTTATGGGTTGCTATGTTGATTTTCTCTTTAGCGGCTATGCTGCTTACTTCCTGCACTGGTGCAGAGCCTGAAATTACCCCATCTACTACAGCCCAAGGGGCTACTGCTACACAGCCACATGATTTTGCTTACAGCTATCAAAGCGATACTGTTGCCAACACACAAAGTGCGGGTATACGCCCGGCTACGCGCATAAAATCGCTAAATCAGCTGCAAACCCTTGCCAATGCTGCTACCCAAAACTTTGCTATTACCAATAAAAAAGATACCGTTGTTATTGGCAACAAAGGGGTAAAAGTGTTGTTTCCGGCCAATTGCTTTGTACTGCCCTACCCCGGCGCCAAAGTAAATGTTGAATTGAAAGAATATAATAGCACTGCCGATTTCTTTTTTGCGGGCCTTTCAACCCAAAGTAATGGGCAATTGCTTGAGAGTGGCGGCACTATTTACATTAGCGCCAGCTGCGATGGGCGCGAGGTAAAACTACAAAACGGCAAGCAGGTAAAACTGGCTTTTCCTACAGGGCGAACAGTGCCGGGCATGCAAACATTTTTGGGTGATGAACAAAGCAATGGCACAGTAAACTGGATACCTACCAATAATACAGCTACCAATACTTTTGCCAGCTACAACTTGTATGCGCAAAAAAAGGTAAAGGGGATAAAAAAGAAACAAGCTTTGTCCAAGCTTACAACGCCACGATACCAAGTACAGGCACTGGGTTCGTGGGGATATTGCACCCGTTTTTCTGACACTACTAAGTATAAAAATGTGTTGGAATATTTCGACAAAAACTTCAGCATTTCAAAAGAAGATGCAGCCTTGCTAAAGGGTACCTATATAGGGTTTAACTATATAATAGGAGCAAGAAAAGCAATGTGGGTAAAAGCCAAATTTTACCATTGGCCAAGTACTGCCGGCTATACCAAATATGGTTTAAAGGGGGCTATTAAACGGGTTAAGTCGGCCTTCTTAAAAACCTTAAAAGCCATGGAGAAAGTTGAAAACACAAAAACCTCCTTTGGCTGTGGTGGGGCAAGGCTTACCGAAGAAATAAGGCTCTACATAAATGATTTGGATATGAGTACGGTAGATGCTAAAATAACTTTGGGCGGAACAATTGAGCAGGAATATGAATACGATGCTTGGGAATACGACCAGTACAAAGCCGACTCTATAGCCCAAAATGATGCCCGTTTTTACATATTAAATACCGGTGTTTTAGGCTGGATAAACTGCGACCGGTTTTATGATAATACCGCCCCGCGAAACAATATTGTGGTAAAGGTTGATGCTGACAGCGATACCGAGGTAAGGGTAATTTTTAAAGATATAATGTCGCTAATGGATGCTGTATATTCAGCGGATAGCGGCGAGCATACGGTATACAGCGTGCCAAACAACTGTAATGTAAAATACATTGCTATGCAAAACCGGCCCGATGGGATGTACTATGCTGTAAAAGATGCTACCACCGCACAAACCAATGTTACAGGGTTTGAATTTAAACCCATGACAGTTGATGCCATTAAAGGCGAACTGGCGAGTTTGTAAAAACCCGCACTTGCTAACCAACCCCAAAAGCCCTGTACTCTCAAGGGCTTTTACCCTCTTATTGTGGAAATTATATTAAAACGCATCTAACCTTATACAATTGCTAACTGTATGAAAACTATTGCGCTTACAACTAACACACAGCGGCTATGGCTGCCGCTTATTACCGCCCTGTTACTTACCTTGCTATTGCTTACGGCATGCAGTAATAACGAAGTGTATAACCAAAGTAAAATTTATGCGCCTGCTAAAACTACAAGTGCTACTGCTTTACCTGCAAACCAAGATACTGCAAGGGATTTTGCATATAGCTATACCCAAGAAAGCCAAACGCAGGTTGCGCCATATACTTCGCCACAAACAACGGATGCTGGCAATAGCAGCAGCAAGGCATTACCTGCAACAAAAGAAAAAGCAGATGCTAAAAACCTTTTTTATATAGCCGATAAACCCACGCAGGTTTTTAAAATTGATAACACCAACGATGTTGTTATTACCGGCAAAGCAGGCATTAAAATATTCTTTCCGGCGGGATGTTTGGATGTGGCTAATGCTGCTATGCCCGTAACGGTGCAGCTTAGGGAATATACCACTATTGCCGATATGGTACTTGCCAACTTAACCACCACCAGCAATGGCGAACTGATTGAAACCGGCGGCACGGTTATGATTAAAGCCACCGATGCAAATGGTAATGAGGTGGGGGTAAAAGCGGGGCAGCAAATTCAGCTGGCTTTTCCTACGGCCAAGGTTATGCCTGGCATGCAAACGTTTTATGGCGATGCGGCTGCCAATGGCAGTGTAAACTGGGTGCCGCAAAATGGCATTACTTCATCATACACGGCTAGTCCTTTCTTATTTGTAGACGAGCGGCGTGCAGACTATATGACCGACACCTTGGTTGCCGAAAATTTTACTGTCTATTCCCCGAATACTTACTACAACACCTGCGAAGGCGGCGTTATTGTAAACCGCTTTTTAGAAGCATTTAAAACTAATTTGCACTTTGATGATAGCTTGGTATCCCTTACCGACGGTAGTTACCATTTTGACATTAGCCTGCAAATAAACCAAGATGCCCGCATACGTAATTTAATAATTAAGCGTAAATTTTTGTTGCGCGATACGTTAGGCAGAAAAGAAGAAAAGGCAATAACTGTAGAGCGTAGAAAGATAAAAAAGCAATTGCGTAACATAATTATTTCGGTATTAAAAAACCTGTCGCCGCAAGACACTGCTACATTTAACGACAGAGAAGCCAAATTTAAAGTACGCATTTTTAAAACTGACAGTACGGTTACTATTCGCAGCATAAATGCCGGTGTGGTTAAATATTACCGAGCCAATACAGAGGTTACAGCCGGTCAGTACAATATGCCCAGCGCCCGGTTTTACACCAATGCTATGCAAAATAATGCAGAGTTTTATTTGCTGTATTCGGGCCAGTTGGGCTGGATAAATTGCGACCGGTACCCACAAACACCCGGCGAGAAAAAGAACATTTATGTGCGTATAGATGAGCCCAAAGGCAACTACAGCATCAAAGCCATTTTTAAAGATGTTAAAAGCCTGGCCGATGTGTATGAATACGACCCTGTTACCAAAAGCAGCTATTTAAAAAACGTGTCAACAGGCTTAAACATTAAGTTTTTAGTGATGAAAACAGAAAATGACAAACGCTATTTTGCCGTGCAAGACATTAATACTAAAGATACGCAACAGCTAACTATACAAAACTTTAAGCCCTTTACCCTGGATGCTATTCAGGAAGAATTAGCCAGCTTAAATTAAAAACCTAATCAGCAATAAATAGTTGTAGTAGTTGTTGTATAAAAGGGGGCGGGAGATTAATTTCTCCTTGCCCCTTTTTATTTTTAATACCCTCGTTTTCAGTAAACAAGCAATTAAAAAACAGGGGCTTTGTAAAAGTTGCCCCTTAGTGTATATATCTTTGCCGTGCTAAAGGTTCTTGGTTTTTACAATCAAGATTAAAAGGGAACGGTGTGAAAATCGCCGACACTGCCCGGTGCTGTAAGTTCTAAGTATACAGCTTTTTGTTTTTGCCACTGTTGGGGTAACCATCACGGGAAGGCGCAAAAAGTAGAACGAGTCAGAAGACCTGCCACTAGCATACATCAATAACCGGCTTTCGGGAAAAAAGGCCCTTTGATACATGTTTGTAAAACGATACATCATATTGCAACTATGCGCATTATTTGCGCACATGGCTTTTTCGCAGGCCCCGGTAGATACTATGCCCAAAATTTCTGCGCAAAACCTGCCCACCATAGCTATTTTCTCGTACACTGAAATACCCAATTATATACGTACTACCAACCTTTCAGAGGCAGTACTACGCAACAAAAGCAATACGTTAACTGATTTATTGCAGGAGAATACTGGCGTTTACCTAAAAAATTACGGTCCGGGCATGCTATCAACTATAGCCTTTAGGGGCACAGGTGCCGAGCATACCACCCTTGTATGGAATGGCATTAACATAAATTACCCCATGCTGGGCCTTGCCGACTTTGCTACTATACCGGTTAATGGCTTTTCAAGCCTTACATTGGTGCATGGCTCAAGCAGTAATTTATATGGCTCATCGGCTATTGGAGGTGCTATTGTACTTGGCAATACCAATAGTTTTACCACCGGCAGCGGCTTTGATAAAAATGCAGTAAAAACTACAGCAACCTTTGAAACAGGCAGCTTTAACAGGCTATTTGGCAGCATTACTAATTTTGTTGGTACTAAAAAATTCAACAGCCGCACAACTTTGCAATGGCTTAGCGCCGATAATGATTTTAAGTTTGTTAATGAGTTTAAGTTTGGAAAACCTGTTGAAAGACAGATAAACAGTGCCATTAAGCAATATGCCTTTATGCAGGATTTTGATATTGTTATAGGGCCACGCGCATATATATCAATAAACTCATGGTACAATTTTACCGACAGGCAAATACCCCCTACCCTTACATCAGCTGACAGTAAGGCCATGCAAAGGGACGAGAGTATACGATTGTTGGCAGAATACCGCTATCTAAATAATGGCACAACTACTGTGCGTGCAGCCTATGTGCACGATTTTATTGGCTATGATGACAACTACATTTCATCTACCGTAAAAATTTCTACTACTACATTGCAGGTTAGTAAATTTTATCGTTTTGATAAAAACTTCAGCATAACCGGTGGCGCTGAAGGCCAATATTTTATTGCAGACAATAAAGAATATCAAGATATAAAAACAGAATGGCGGGCATCGGTTTACGCTACGCTGGAGTATAGAAACAAGCGCCTTATAGCCAGCACAGGCTATAGGCAGATATTTGTACAAGGCAATATTACCGCAGCTGCCCCAACTATAGGTGCATCATATTATTTTATTAATACCGATAAAGCTGTGTTAACGGGCAAAGCAACAGTATCGCGCAGTTTTCGCATACCTACACTTAATGAACGGTACTATATACCCGGCGGCAACCCTGATTTAAAACCTGAGGGTGGCTGGAATTATGAATTAGGAGTTAAATATGACCAACAACTAGGCGCATTTAAACTAGGTACAGAGGTTACAGGCTTTGCCATGCAGGTAAACAACTGGCTGCAATGGCAACCTACCAACTTTGGCTATTGGGAACCTAAAAACCTAAAACAGGTACTTAGCCGCGGCGCCGAAGCATCAATAAATGCAAGCTATACAGGTAAAAAATTTGAGGCTAAGCTATTTGCATCGTATGCGTTAGCTATTGCTACCAACCAAAAAATATACGATGGGCAACAAGGCATTGCGGGTAAAGATTTAATATACACCCCGCGCAATGTAGCATCGGGCGGGCTTACGCTTACATGTTACGGCTACAGCTTGTTTACCAACGTACAATACACCGGTGTGCGCTATACCACTACCGATAATGCCCAAACGGTTGATGGCTATGTGTTGTTAAATGCCCGTGCATCAAAAGACATTAAACTAAAGAGTTTTACTCTTAGCATTTGGATGCAGGCACTAAACCTAACCAACAACAGCTATTTTAATTTGCCTTACCGTCCTATGCCGCTTCGCAACTACAGGCTAGGACTTACTATATCCTTTGATAAACAACTAAAAAATAAATCTTCTAATGACAAGTAAATCAATTTTCCGCTACCTGCTGGTAGGCACACTGGCGCTTAGCATAGTATTTCAATCGTGCAAAAAAGATGATGACGACCAAAACCCCGGCAAAAACTACAGCAATGGGTTATTCATTACTAACGAAGGGGCATTTCAAACCGGCGTTGGTACTATATCTTTTTGGAGCCGCGACAACCAGATTAAAGAGAACGATATCTATACAACTATT
>JANOCJ010000038.1:0-4550 GCA_031412115.1 Flavobacteriales bacterium | reverse complement strand
TTCCCCGCGCTAAAGCGCGGGGCTTGAGAAATGCCCTAAAGGGCTGCTTCACTATAATAGTTTTTAGTGGTTGAAGAGTAACTCCGAAAAAAAAAAATCTCCCGTCTTGTCCGCATTGGCGGACAATCCACCCTCTTTATTTAAAAAGGGATTTAATCTCCCTTTAATTAAAGGGAGTACCCGAGCATAGCGAGGGGGAGGGATTTTTGTATATTACCCCCTTAAAACCACCCCTTATGCAAGAGAGTATCCTATCTACCGTTGTATTGCCCGCAGCCCTTGGCATTATTATGCTCGGCTTGGGTTTATCTTTAAGTATAGCCGATTTTACACGGGTTATCAAATTCCCTAAAGCGGTATTTATTGGCCTGCTATGCCAAATGCTAATACTACCCTTTGGCGCCTTTTTTATTGCACGGCTTATGGGCCTTGCGCCCGAACTGGCTGTAGGTTTAATGCTTTTGGCAGCATCTCCCGGTGGGGCTACGGCAAATTTATTCAGCCATTTATCAAATGGCGATGTGGCGCTAAACATAACGCTTACGGCCATAAATAGTGTACTTACCTTATTTACGCTACCGCTAATTGTGGGCTTTTCTATAGATTATTTTATGGGCAGCGATGCCGCCATTACTATGCCATTAAAAAAGGTGATAGAGGTATTTGCAATAGTACTAATACCAGTAGCCATTGGCATGACAATTAAACGGGTTAAGCCTGAATTATCTGCTAAGTTAGAGAAGCCCGTGCGCATAGCATCGGCTATACTTTTAATATTGGTAATTATAGCCGCTATACTAAAAGATAAAGACAAAATTGGCGACTATTTTGCGCAGGTAGGCGTAGCGGCTTTGCTGTTTAACTTGGTGAGTATGTTGAGTGGGTATTTTATCCCTCGTTTATTTAAAATAAACAACCGCCAGAGCATAGCTATAGGTATGGAAATAGGCATACACAACGGCACTATGGCCATATTTTTAGCCTTAACGGTATTGAAGAATTCAACCATGTCGGTACCTCCGGCGGTGTACAGCATTATTATGTTTTTTACTGCTGCCGCCTTTGGGTATTTAATTAGGAAACGAAGCGAGAAGGAGGTTTAACTGGCAACAAATTAAAAACGTTATAAAAACAAAAAGCCCTATCTAAACAGATAGGGCTTTTTATAATTTAAAAGCTATTTTTTAAAAGTAAAATGCCAAACGGATAGTGCTGGCAGAGCCAACCCTAAAGCCTGAAGTACGGTTTTTAAACACACCACGGGTATTAGTTTCATTTGATGTATTGCCCTGTTTAAAAATAGCATTTTGAGTATACTCGCCGCCAAAGCCTACTGTGCCCCAGCCCAAGTTAGACTCTACGCCCAAAGCAAAATGCTTGGCAATAAAAACATTAGCACCCACAACAGCATCTAAAGAGAACGATGTGCCACCTTTCCATTTGGTTTCAACATCTTGTGTTAAAACAGGCTGGTCTTGGTAAGTATAGTTATAGGTTTGTTTTATAGGCCCAATCATACCGAAATTTAGCTGGCCGCCAAAGTAAGGGTCAATACGGCGCGAGTTATCGGCACAATGGTATTCAACACCGCCACCAATTCCAAAAGAAAAGGCTGATAATTTATTTTCAGTAATTTGGTAAATACCTTGTGTTGAATCTTCTTCAGTAGTTTTTGTACCAAGTGAGTTTAAGCCAAACGCAACACGTAGTGCCAACTTATCAGTAAAGTAATAACGGGCAAAAAGCATTTCTTGTGGCAATAGGCTGCCAATGGTTGTGTTTTGTGGAATAATGTTTAATGGGTCGTTAATTACAACAGACTCCAGTCCGGTAGTTTGCCAGTTGCCCGAGCCAATGTTGGCTAATCCATTTAATGAAAAGCCTAAGCCCCAGGTTCCGGCTACGGGTTTTAAACGATCTTCAGTTGTTGTTTGTGCATTAGCAGCTGTAAAGATTGTTGCAGCGGCTAAACATGATAGAATTACTTTTTTCATCGTAGTATAATTTTTATTGGTTCTTGGGTCAAAGTTACGCCCCTTGTTTGCTACCAATTCATGATAAAAATCATCATCTATCAACCAAACACCTGTTGATAAGCATATAACCAACTAACAATCAACCGCATTACAGGCTTGTTTATAATCGGTACAAAAAGGCACATTATTTACCATTTGCAGGCCTTTTGGCAATAAGTGCAAACAAAAAATCCCGACCTGTATGGCCGGGATTTTTTTATCATGATAATCTTGAATAATCTTTCTATCCTGTTCTGACTATGCAACCACTTTGCCTAGTACTTCAGCCATGGTTTTGCCAATAACGGCAGGCGATTCAACCACAGTAATACCGCACTCGCGCATGATGCGCATTTTGGCCTCGGCAGTATCATCAGCACCGCCAACAATGGCACCTGCGTGACCCATACGGCGTCCCGGAGGGGCAGTTTGGCCGGCAATAAAGCCAACTACGGGTTTAGTACCAAATTCTTTAATCCAGCGGGCAGCTTCAGCTTCCATGCCGCCACCAATTTCGCCAATCATAACAATACCTTCGGTTTCAGGGTCGTTCATAAGCAATTCAACCGCTTGGCGGGTGGTAGTGCCTATAATAGGGTCGCCACCAATGCCAATGGCGGTGGTAATGCCCATTCCGGCTTTCACAATTTGGTCGGCAGCCTCATAGGTTAAAGTACCCGATTTTGAAACAATGCCAATTTTACCTTTTTGAAAAACGAAGCCCGGCATAATGCCCACTTTAGCCTCGCCTGCGGTAATAATACCGGGGCAGTTAGGGCCAATAAGGGTGCTGTTACGGCCTTCCATATATTGCTTTACGGCAATCATATCTTTAGTAGGAATGCCCTCTGTAATGCATACTATTACTTCAATGCCTGCATCGGCAGCTTCCATAATGCCATCGGCAGCAAAGGCCGGCGGAACGAATATGATAGACACATTGGCGCCGGTAGCTTTTACAGCCTCGGCAACTGTGTTAAACACAGGACGGTCGAGGTGGGTTTGGCCGCCTTTGCCGGGGGTAATGCCACCCACAACCTGCGTTCCGTACTCAATCATTTGCGAGGCATGGAACGTGCCTTCTTTGCCTGTAAAGCCTTGTACAATAATCTTAGAATCTTTATTTACTAAAACTGACATAGTTTGTATCTGTTATTTTGAAGCGCGAAGATAGGAAAATTGCTTTATCTGCACCCTGCCCTATTGCGTATATTTGCAGCCTATTATGAACAACACCCACCATACCGATACCATTGCCGCACCCGCTACAGCGCAGGCTGTAGCTGCCATTGCGCTTATCCGCGTATCGGGGCCGGAGGCTTTTACCAGTGTTTTTAGCCTGTTTAAGCCCGCCAAAAAAAGTTTAACGTTAGATAACATTGAAAGCCATAAGGCGTATTTTGGTAATATAATAGATGGTGAAACCCTTGTTGATGAAGTACTTATTACCTTTTTCGTAGGGCCGCATAGCTTTACCGGCGAAGATACGGTAGAAATATCATGCCACGGGTCGTTGTTTATACTAAACGAAATTTTGCGCCTGCTTATTGGCAAAGGCTTACGTATGGCTGCTCCCGGCGAGTTTACCATGCGCGCATTTATGAACGGCCGTATGGACTTAAGTCAAGCCGAGGCCGTGGCCGATGTTATTGCATCGGCAAGTGCGGCGCAGCATAAGCTGGCTATGCAGCAGCTAAAGGGTAGTTTCTCTAAGGAGATACAGAATCTGCGCCAGGAATTGATAGATTTTGCAGCCCTTATAGAGCTTGAACTTGATTTTGGCGAGGAAGACGTGGAGTTTGCCGACCGTACCCGACTAAAAGCCCTGCTGGCGGCTATACGCAGCACAGTAGTTAGTTTAATAGAATCGTTCGCTTATGGAAATGCGATAAAGAATGGCATACCGGTAGTGATAGCGGGCAAGCCCAACGCCGGCAAAAGCACGCTGCTAAACGCTTTGCTTAAGGAGGAACGCGCCATAGTATCGGAAATTGCGGGCACCACCCGCGACACTATTGAGGAGGTAATGGTGATTGACGGCATACAATTTAGGTTTATAGACACGGCAGGACTGCGCGAAACCACTGATACCATTGAGAAAATTGGCGTTGAACGCAGCTACGAGAAGATAAAAAACGCCGCTATACTACTTTACCTGATAGACAGCAGCAACTTAACCGAAGATGAATGGCAAAAGGAGTTAACAACGGCTGAAACTTTGGGCCAAAACAGCTCCTCATTTTTAATTTTGGCAAATAAAAATGATGTTTTTTCGACGAAAATTGACGAAAAAACGCTTAAAAACGATAAAATATTGAAAATTTCGGCAAAAAATGGGACTGAAATAGAAACTTTGAAAAACCGCCTGCAGAAACTTGCTAACGTTGATAAAAATACGGGCGAAATTGTGGTGACGAACCTTCGCCATTACGAAGCGCTAAAAAATACCCTTGAAGCACTTAACCGTGTTGGCGAAAGTATAGACCAAAACATAAGCGGCGACTTTTTAGTGATTGACCTGCGCAAAGCCCTTTA
>JANOCJ010000037.1:0-5627 GCA_031412115.1 Flavobacteriales bacterium | reverse complement strand
CAAAAACTTTTTGCCTTCTAATAAAGCGGAAAAAACCCCCACCCCCGACACTTTAAACCCTGACGATACAATGAAAATTAATGTTACAAGCCACGCTGCTATTATAGCCGCCTTGGGTATTAAACCTGCCGAAAACGCTGTTGATGTTGATGTTGAAGCATCTGCTGAAATAATGGCGGCACTAAATAAAAAGCTGGAAGAAGGTGCGCAAGCTGCAACAAATCTTACCGCGGAAACCAAAAAGGCAACGGATGCAACCGCTAAGCTAAAAGAGGTTACTGATGAGTTGGCAGCTATAAAAGCAAACCCCGCAGGCGGCACACAAGCCAAAAGCGAAAAAGAGGTTGAGAACAATGCTGACCCTGCTTTTACCTATGAAGACCTTTCAAAGTTTGTAGGTGTAAAAAAATAATTGCGACAACCCTCTAACCCAATATTAACAAGTAAACCCAATTTAAAATGACTATAGCAGCATTATTACAGGACACGGCTACTAAGTACAACAAGGAAATCCTATTAATGCCTTTTATAAAGGTAAAGGATGAATTGCAAGGTGCTATTACCGTGCGCTCTAATATCAAAAACGAAGAACTATTAGCATCGTTTGATGCTGACATTGAATTGCGCCCCCACACCGGCGCGTACACCGTTCAAACCGGCACCGATATAAACGGCCGTAAGATTGCTGTATTTGTTGGTGACGTTATTGTTGAAGAGAACGCTGAAGCATTACGCAAAACGTTTTTGAACGACCAGTTAGACAACCAAGAACCGTCTAAACACCCGCTAAACATGATGATTATCGGCGCTATTGCCGGTTCTGTTGGCGAGAAAATAACACAAAACTTATTCTTAGCGGTGCGTAACGGTGCCGGCACTACTACAGCCTCATTATTTAATGGCTTTGATACTATTGCCACAACTGAAAAAACAGCGGGTAAAATTGCAGCCAACAAAAACAACTATGTTAACCTTGGTAATACCACGGCCGCAAATGCGCTTGATAAACTGAAAGCGTTTTATGCTGGTTGGACACCGCATTTGAAAAAAGCCGCCGGTGTTAAAGTTAATATTGATGAAACCTTTAAACGCCTGATAAACGAGAACATTCAGGACGACCAGCCTTTTGGTTTTGCTAACCTAAGCTTTAGCCAAATGGTGGCTAAAATTGTAGGCTGGCGCGAAGATGTGGAGATTATTACCCACATCGGTAAAGAGGGCAGCAGCTGGATACAGGCTTGTACATCTAAAATTATGGTGTGCGGTACTGATAAAGAGGCCGACCTTGATAACGTTCAGGTCAACAAGATTGACAACCCTTGGAAAACCCAATTTGTAATGAAAGGTTGCTGGGGCTGTGAATATGCCACATTAAACGGCAAACTTATTTGCTTTGGCGAAATAACATTACCGTCATAACCTACGATAAACAACCCCTAAAACGAAGGGCCAGGTAGCAACCGGGGAAACTGGTTGCTACCGTAAAGCCCACATAAAAAACAAAATTTTTAACCCAATCATACCATGAAAATTAAACGTTTTATAATGCTAACCTTCGCACTCTTAATGATTGTGGGTACAGTATCTGCCAGCTTACCGGCATTTAAAAAAGAAACCAAGAAGCCTGCAATGCAGTCAGCAAGTGCGGGTATGGGCTTAGCAGCCATTTTGATGCTGATGAATTTCGGCACTACCAACATGGCCAATAAAAGCAAAGAAAACCCCGGTGGCCATAAGCTAATTGGCTACTATGGCATTATTGATGATTTTACCGGCCGTCCCAGTATGTCGACCAATCCAACGTCTGATGTATTAGCGGCGGTATTACAGGGGAGTTATACTCCCGTCGCAACTAAAGGGTTTGTTGCCGTGTATGCCACCCAGCGAACCATGAAGTACGAGAATGATGGTAGCGGCGAACCTGATACCAGCGGTGTAGAAGGTAAAATCAGTTTCTTCGTACCGGGCGTTGATGCCGAAACTCTTGCTTTTGCACGCCGTGTGCGTTCGGGTAAAGGTATTTTCATATCTGTATTACGTGACGGCAAACGCCGTGTGTTTGGCTCTGATGACCCTTGCTGGTGTTCAGGTTACAAAGACAATAGCGGTTCAAGTATTAAAGACCGTCGCGGCCACGAGTTTGAATTAACCTGCGAGGATTTAATTATCCCAATGTTCGAAGGTTCGATACCATTATACGGCGGTACTACCATACCGGCTATATCGTAACAACCCGGGCAACCTTGCATATTTAATTTGATTGGTTTTGTGAGGCCCCGGCAATGCTGGGGCTTTGCTATATAAATAAAAGCTATGTACGCAATTAAAGACGGCTCTCAACTAATGGTTGACCTGTATATGTTAGGCTTGGTTGATATAACCACGTTAGACCAGCCTACACTTGAACGCCTATATAACGAAGGCGAACCGTTCGTTATAAAAATAGATGGTGTGGGAGATAACGCACTATTGGAAGAACCTATTTACAAATAGCCCATGATAAACAAGCAAAAAGTTTACGTGAACATGGCTACAATGCCTAGCCGTATTGTAAGCCTGAAAACCGCTGTTGAAAGCATTTTACCCCAATGTGATGAAATGCACATCAGCCTAAACGGTGATTGGGATAGTGTAGAAATGCCGCCATTTTTAAAGCACAAAAAAATAAAGCTTTACAAAACGGCTGATTACTGGCCGGTTGATCCGGGCGGTACGTCCAAATTTTATAAGGCTTTCAAACAGGTTGGCTACATCATTACCATTGATGATGATTTTATTTACCCGGCTGACTACATTAAAACGTTAGTTGCCGGCATTGAGAAATACAACCGTAAAGCGGTTTGTAGTTTCCACGGTCGCAAATTTCCTGACGACCGTAAAATACATTCCTACTATAGGGACCGTCAGGATTTTTACATCAGCAATAAAAAAGTACCCGAAGATGTTTTTGTACACACGCTCGGTTCAGGGGTAATGGGTTTTCACTCGTCAACCTTGCCACCTATTGAGCGTTTTACAGACGTTTTCCCGCGCCGTAATATGATTGACATACTTATGGGGGCATTTTTAAATAAACACGCCGTACCGCGCGTGGTATTAGCCCATGAAGAAAACTGGCTAATCAGTGTACACACCGCCGGTCAAAAATCAATTTCCGGCACGTTCACGCAAAACGATGCCATTCAAACCGAAACCGTTAATTCAATCACCTGGTTAATTCATACCTGCTAATTATGGAACTTATTAAACGTATTGCCGAATGGCAAGCAAACCCAAAACGCACTTACGAAGAGGGCGTTGCATTGTTGAAAGAAGCCGTTAAAAAATGGCGTGTAAACCCGCTGTTTGACAGGCGGCAAGATTGGCCTAAGCTTGCCTATGAACTAGGCAAAGTAAACCCCGAGGGTGTGCCTGATAGCGAAGGCCAGGTGGTTGTTGATAACGCGGAGTTGAAAGAGCCATCAGAAACAAAACTGGTTAAAGCAGAAAATCCCGGTGCGGAAATAAAAACGGCTGAGCCTGTTGATGGCCCGGTAAACATCGTTGGTAAAATAGACCGCGAAAAGCTTACCCCTGAGCAACAAGCTAAGTATGATAAATACTTAGAAGAGTACGACCGTGCTATTGCTATGCACGAAGATTTGAAACGCGTTGACAATGATGACGAGCGCAAAAATATTAATGTGCTATTGGTGCAACAGGATTTGCTTTGCGGCAAGCTTTGGGAAGAGTTGGAAAATTCTATAAATGGAATTGAAGAGCCCGCCAAAGAAGCCCCCGCCGAAAAAACAGCCGCTGAACTTGCTTTTGAAGCGGGTAAAAAAATCAAGCTGCTAAAAAACAACATTGCCCGCATCAAAAAAGAGATAAAGGATAAAGAGTTGACCGGCCCCGCTAAAACCAAAAAGCTGAAAAGCATTAAGGAAAAACAAGGCGAATTGGATGATTTAATTGCAAAATACGGTGAGTAAAAAGCTGACGTTTGCCCGTTACGAGGCGGTGGAAAAGGTATTCCAGGACTTGCATGCCAAGCGTACACTTGTACACTTTGGCTCTGAATTTTCACAATATGATGTGTTAGCCTGGCTGTTGGAAAAAATCACCGGCAAGGCTACTATTATTATTTCCAGCTATACAGCATCCGAAGAGTTAGGCCGTATGTTGTCATTGCTTCGTGAACATGGTTTAGTTGAAAAGGTGAACGTAATACTTGATAGGAGCGCCGCCCATAACGTTGCGTTTAAGTACATACAAAGCCAAACGGACGGTATACGCCTATTGCCAAACCATAGCAAAACAATGGTTGTAATTGGCGACAATTGTGCGGCCGCTGTATTGTCATCTGCCAATATGAATGGCTCAATACGCACGGAGCAAACGCTCGTAACCCTTGATGAATCTATTGTAAAACAAACGTGGGAGCAGCTGGCTAAAATTGTTAGTTAATGTTTACTGAAGATCAAAAAGAAAAGCTGGAGGAGTGTGGGCGCCGCTTGATTTCGCCCGAGATGGTTGCTGATTATTTGGGGCTCGACCGCAAAGCGGTTATTATATGCCTTGAAGGCGAAAACGAGTATTCCAAACTATACCGGAAAGGTGTAGCATCTACAGTGTTTGATGTGCAAAGTAGTGAGATTGACTTTGCGAAGCTAGGCGCACCAAACGCCGTAAAAAATATTATCTCCTATCTCAATAAAATACACTAATGCCAGCCAAGCCGGGACAAAGTATAGAGAAAATACGCGCGCATCTTTTCGGTGCAGGGGTTAAGGGCAATTTGCCCAAACTTACCCCCGCCGAAAACCAAAAGATGAAGCGGTACCGGCTTATTGTGCAAGAGGTAATGGAGCGCCCCTTTCAAACGGATGCTGTTTTGCGCAACTGGATAATATCACAATTCAACCGCAAATGGCACCAAGCTGATGATGATATTGCCAACGTTAGGCGTATTCACGCCGTGGCAAACATGGGAAAAGATTTAGCCAGGTACACCGTAACTGAAATGCTAAAGAAAGCCTATGAGATAGCGGAGAAACGCCGGGACTATAACGCCATGTCCAATATAGCTGATAAGCTAACCAAAGCTTATAAACTTGACAAAGACGAGTTGCATGAAATACCGTGGGAAGATATTGTGCCCCCTCAATTAATAGTTACCGGCGATGTACGAACGCTGGGGCTAAAGCCCATGTCAGACGAGCAACGTGAAGCGACCCGTAAAAAATATATGGGCAATGTTACCGATGCTGTAATTATTGAGCAGCATGGATGATAATGAGAACAGTGAGTTATTTTATTATCACCGTGGCCAGCGGCTTGCATTAGCTGTTCAGGCTCATACCGAGGTTATAATAGCCCCGCGACGTTACGGTAAATCAGACGGTATAATTGCTCCCCGTCTTATTCGTAATGTGCATGCATTGCCTGGGCTTGGCGGGGCTATTGTATCATCAACTTATAAGCAAGCCAAAACCCGCACACTACCCGCCACCTTTGCCGCCTTGCGCCGTATGGGCTACATCAAAGATGTACACTATGTTGTAGGTAAGACCCCGCATCCTAAAATGGGCTTTGCCAAACCCATTGTTGAGCCGTTTAATTACGATGATGTTATTAGCTGGTGGAAC
>JANOCJ010000036.1:0-6466 GCA_031412115.1 Flavobacteriales bacterium | reverse complement strand
CCACTTTGCCGCTACTGATGGGCACGAGGAGATTATGCAGGATATTGAGGCCCGTATTGCCGAGATATTGAGCATGAAGCTTAGCGCATCTAAAAAAATAATAATGATGGCCGATGTGGATGAGGTAATTGCCATTATTGGCAAGCCTGAAGATATGGGAGCCGAAACAGATGCTAACGGAGCAGCTACCAATAGTAACGAACCGGGCGCACGCACTTACCCACGCCGCCGCCTGTATCGCGACAAAGACAACCAGGTAGTGGGCGGAGTATGTGCCGGTTTGGGTGCGTATTTCGATATAGACCCTGTGTGGATACGCCTGATATGGGCTGTGTCATTCTTTATATTCGGTGCAGGCTTTTTATTGTACATATTAATGTGGGTTATCATTCCCGAGGCCAAAACACCGGCTGAAAAGCTGGAAATGCGCGGCGATAAATACGATTTAGACAGTATAAAACGTTCGTTTAAAGAGGAAGGCAACCGTTTTGAAAAACGCATGAAGGATATTGCCAATGAATATGGCAGCCCCGAAGCTAAGGCACGCTATCGCCGCCAGGGCGAAGATTTAATGGACTCATTATCGCCAACAGTAAAGCGCGCAGGTAACATTATAGCCAAGGTGGCTTTATCTATCGCACTGTTTTTTATCCTTACGTTATTTGTTGTATTGCTTACTGCTTTTTTTAGCAGCGCAGCCACTATTCATTTTGGTGATGATATGCCTTTTGATATATCAATGTGGGATTTTGCCGCTATGTTTACCGACAGTGAAGCCGAAACAAACCTGCTAATGGCCGGTTTGTCATTAATAGTATTAACGCCATTGTTTATGATACTGTTTGGTACTGTAAAAGCCTTGTTTGGCGTACGTAAAAGAACAAAATATGTAGGCTATGCAGCAGCCATTTTGTTTTGGGCGGGCATTATTATTGGCGGCTTGGAAACCTACCGCATATACCAGCGCTTTGACGAAAAAGAAAAGGTGGTTGATTTGATAGAACTACCCCAACCCAAAGGCGATACATTGTATGTAGAAAGCCGCCTGCCTGCTACAGGCGCTGATATGACAGAGATAGAATTTGGCGCCGGAGAGTACCTTGCCAACTTTGACCCTATGTGCTTTTGGCCCGAAGCCCGAATCAATATTGTACCCAGCGAGAATGATAAATATTACCTTAAGGTAGAACGCATGGCGCGCGGCAAAAACAGCATAGAGGCTACAGAAAAAGCATCGGAAATAACTATAGTGCATGAGGTTAAAGATTCAACTACTTTAATAATAAACCGTTTTGCAACCCTGCCGGTAAACACCAAATACCGTGGGCAGCGTTTAACAGTAGTGCTAGCAGTGCCAGTAGGCAAATACGTATCGCTGGGCACCAGCACCCGCAAAGCGCTAACGGGTAGCCGAAATGTGCAAGATGTTAATCCGCATAAAATGGCGGGCAATGTTTGGAAGATGGAAGCACAGGGCTTAAGCTGTATTAACTGCGTTGATAAAAACAACCGCCACGCAGATGAGGACGACGACGATGAATTTTAGTAATCAGTTAATAATAGCAACATGGTAAGCGTCATTGCGAGCCACAGGCGAAGCAATCTCATAGTGTGAGGTTGCTTTTGTCGTTTTATTACCCGCAACAACGCTGAAACCAAACCTGAAAATTATCGTACTTTGCAGCATGCAAAAGATATTCCTGTTTTTGTTTTTAATAGCTTGTTTTACTGCCTGCGGCCCTGCCGACGATGATGATAACTATACCCCAAAACCGCAAGGCTATTATAGAATAGAATTGCCTAAAAAGGCCTATCAAAAATACAGTGCTGCCTGCCCTTTTAGCTTTGAATACCCGGTAGCAGCTACCCTTTCAAACGACAATACCAACAGCGCAGAACCTTGCTGGCTAAACCTTGATTACCCTACATTAAAAGGCCGCATTTATTTAAGCTATAAACCCGTTGGCGGCAAAAGCAACCTTAATAAATTGTTGGAAGACACCCGCAGCATGGTATACAAACACACCGTAAAAGCGGATGATATTCGCGAGCGTGCCTATGGCAACCCCACTAAAAAAGTATACGGCAATATGTACGAAATTGGTGGCAATGCAGCCTCATCATTGCAGTTTTATGTAACCGATAGTACACAGCATTTTCTGCGCGGGGCGCTATACTTTTACTGCCCACCCAATGCCGACTCGCTAGCGCCGGTTATAGGCTACGTAAAAGAAGATATTGCCCATTTGATGGAAACGGTTGAGTGGAGGTAGGGAATGAATAGCGAATAACTAACAATGAATAATTATTTGCTTAGCCCCTTAGCCGTTTTTATTGACGAGGTTAGTAATTTTAATAATTCGTCAATATCCTGTTTAATACTAGAATAAACTTTTTCATCAAAATAATCTGAATCTTTTAACAAGCTAAGCCAATAGCTGGTTTCATTAGCTTCTTTTAAGGCAATACTTAGCTTGTTTACAAAATCAGCTTTAGATTGGGCATATTCTGCCTCTCTAGCCATTGCACCAATGCTTGTGCCGGATTTTAAACTTGCTTACTCAAAACAAATTCTTTTTGCTCTTTGCTTAAATATTTATAAGCTTTTATAATACGTAATGCAAAAGCATATGATTTGTCTTGTAGAGGTTTATTTTTTGACATTATTCACTGTTCATTATTCGTTATTCATTAATGTATTACCACTAATTTTTTCACAGTTTCTTTACCATCCACAGTTATTCCAATATGGTAAACGCCATTGCTTAAGCCCGAAATATCTTGCATTAAAATAGTTGAATTTTGCAGGTAATGTGTGGCTGTTTGCAACACTTTACCATCGGTGGTATATAGTTTTACGGTTGCTTTGCCATTTAATTTATCTTTCATATTAACCTGTACAAAACCGCTTGCCGGGTTAGGGTAAAGGCTGTAAACGCCTTCTTTTTCAGTGTTAAT
This sequence comes from Flavobacteriales bacterium, assembly GCA_031412115.1. Taxonomy (GTDB): domain Bacteria; phylum Bacteroidota; class Bacteroidia; order CAMBQF01; family CAMBQF01; genus CAMBQF01. Next base: position 3,508 of record JANOCJ010000036.1, on the reverse strand, counting down.
TCCTGTAGGGTTTAGTATGCGTACAACCGCGGTATTGGTACGTACCGGCTCATTATAGTCAAAATAAATATCGGCAAAATTATTAATTACATCGCCAACGGCTAATGTGTTTTTTGGTAATATGCTAAACACAATGTAGCCGTGGCTGCCGGGCTCATCGCTGGTGCTATCGGGCAGCATAATATTATTAAAGCGCCATTGTGCAATATTGCTATTGTGCATAGTTAAGTTAAAGCTATGGCTGGCCGATAGCGTGCGGAATGTGGCCATATTAAAAGCACCGGCCAACGTATCAACTACGTGTATATTAAAAGCAGCTAACTCTCCGGTGTTTTGAAACCGTATCATATAATATAACTCTTCAGCCACAGGCAGTTGAGGGGCGTAAATAGTGTCGCGGTCAACATTTTTATCGTTAGGGTCGTAGCTGCCGTGTACAATAACAAATGATGTGTCTTTATGCGTAAAGCCGCCGGAGGTAAATGTGGCAATTTCCTGCAATATTGTATTGGTAGGGCATGTAGCTTGAAGATATAATGTCAGCGGCCGCTCCTCGCAGGGGTTTAATGGCGGCACGGCAAACGTTATGGTGTTGGGTGTAGTAGCTATAGCGGGTGTGCCTGCGCTATACCATGGGGCGTAATTCTCATCCCCTTGCGGAAAGGTATAGGTAAGTGTGCCCGCAGCTGTTGGGGTGCCACCGGTATTGCGCACTATTACGGTACGCATAGCAGGGTGGGGTATGGCTGTAAATTCAGGTATAATTTTTACCTCAGGCACGGGGGGAATCCCTGTAGGCGGCACAACCCTAAAGTTGCGGCCGGTAATTGTTGCTGTGCCTACCGGCAAGGTTACGGTATCTTGCACGGGCAATGCTACAGAACCACAAGCAAGGTTTGCATTTACCTTATAGGCCAATAGCCCGCTATAATCTACATACAATGTGTAGTTGCCCATAGCGTCAGACGTAGCTGTGTATGGTATTGCAGGGTTTACAGGTTCCACTATAGGGTTGCTGTATGGTTCGTCATTACCATCAAAAACAGTATTTTCATTATAATCATAAAATACCTTGCCCGCAATAGAGCGTATATTCATATCGCAGGTTCCTGATGTGTCATAAAAATCAGTCCCCGTCATAAAGCTGTTAATATTTAATGCTATACGGCAGCCGGGGCATGCGGCATTTGTTACATATATCCTGCCGCGCTTTATATTGTTGGTACTGCCTGACACATACGATACTGCTGACACGCCAATAACATTGTTTGAAGAATCGATAAAATCAACACCTTGGGCTATCGACATAAAGTTTTGATAATACGTAATGGTATCGTAGGTGCCACGCTGCAATTGTTCGCCACTGGCGTGCGATATAAAATCAATCCTATCGGGCAAATCGGGCCAAATACTTACAGTGCCGCTAGTATCGGAAGCGCCGCTGCGGCTTATGCGTATCTTATATGTACCTGTGGTAGGTATTAAAAAATTAGCGGTGCTGCCGCTGGCAATAATAGTATCTGTAACATAGTTGGTGGTGCCCCAAGGCGCATGCTGTATAGTAGTTGGGCCTACCGGCAAATTATTAGTGTTCCATGTAACGTTAATAGTTTGGTTAGCCTCATATATACCCTCTACCGCATTGGTTATGGTTATAGTTTGGGCAGAAAGGCCTGCAAGAAAAAATAGCAAAGAAAATAGGAGTAAAAATTTTTTCATACCTACGGTTTTTGGATAGATGGCAAGTAAAGCTAATTTTTATTTTTTGATTTACAATTGTTCGGGTCTGTTTTTATCCTGTAAAAAAAATAGCGACTAGTTGGCCCAAAAGTTTTTCTATTAACAATTTAGGTTTTTATGGTAGATTCTTTTCAACCACCGTTTTTGGCATTTTGCATGGGGTTAAAAAAACCATGTTTTTTAGCGAAAAAAATCATTTTTTGCATTTTTTTAATCGTTTTTAATTAAAAACAACTGTTTTTGATGCATTAAAATACATGTTTTTTTGGTTTGAGGAGTAGTTGAGGAGTAAAATTTAGCCCTTATTTTACAGCTATTTGTACAACTATTGCCCTAAAAAAAATCATTTTATTGGGCTGCAGCGTTTTCTACCTAAAGTTTACCTAAACCACCAAAATAAATAATGAGATGGTCCGCACCGGGCTGTTAATTAAAATACGGACAGCGTGTTTATCTAAATAAAAAAAGCCCCCGTATTGCTACAGAGGCTTTTAGTATGTTGAAAACCAGAAAAAGAGGAATAATTATTATTCATTTTTCATTATTCGTTGGTTACGGCCATACACCCAGTGAAGAATACGACACAGCCACTTTATTTATGGCTACCATAAAGGCTGCTGTACGCAAATCAGGTATTTTGCTGTTAGATGCCCACATTGCACGTATCTCGCGGTATGCGCTCGTCATTGTTTCATCCAACCCTGAGTATACAAGGTCTTTTTCGTCAGCACCACGGCCAATGCTCTCCAAATCGGTTTTGCTTAATGGTTTGCCGGTAGATTTGGCAATCAGCTTAAGCATGTTCTTATTCATATCCTCCTCGTACTTTTTCTCCAAACGGTTAAAACGCACGTGCGATAGGTTTTTCAACCACTCAAAGTACGATACGGTAACACCGCCCGCGTTTAAGTAAATGTCGGGTATAATAAGTACCTTTTTCTTGTTCAAAATATCTTCAGCCTCAGGCGTTACAGGGCCATTAGCCGCTTCGCCAATAATTTTGGCTTTAATATTTTTGGCGTTGCCTTTGTGTATTTGGTTTTCTAAGGCGGCAGGCACTAAAATATCGCAGTCAAGCTCAAGCGCGTCCTGACCGTTTTTAATGTTTTTAGCCTTTTTAAAGTTAAGTATAGAGCCTGTTTTTTTACGGTGTTGAAACACCTCGTCAGGGTTAAGGCCCTTTTCGTCGTATATAGCACCTTCAAACTCAGCAATGGCGGTAATAATAGCGCCGTGCAGGTGTAAAAAGTAAGCGGCATGGTAACCTACGTTGCCCAAACCTTGTACCACTACACGTTTACCTTCAAGCCCAACAGCAAGGCCAAGACGTTTCATATCCTCTTCGTTAGCCAAAGCTTCGCGCAGGCCGTAAAATACGCCTAAGCCGGTAGCCTCGCGGCGGCCGTGTATGCCACCTTGGCCAACAGGCTTACCTGTTACGCAACCCAAACCGTTAATATCGTTAGGGAAGAAAGTGGTGTACGTATCGGCAATCCAGCTCATTTCGCGCTCGCCGCTACCATAGTCAGGTGCGGGCACGTCAATGCCGGGGCCAATAAAATTTTTCTTAATAAGCTCGGTAGTGTAGCGGCGGGTAATGCGCTCTAGCTGGTCAACCGTAAAATCTTTAGGGTTGATTTTGATACCGCCTTTGGCGCCGCCAAAAGGCACGTCAACAATAGCACACTTATAAGTCATAAGTGCCGATAGGGCCATAACCTCGTCCTGGTTGGCATGCTCGCTGTAGCGTATGCCGCCTTTGGTAGGC